>DFRF01000024.1:1303-40071 GCA_002378125.1 Rhodospirillaceae bacterium UBA3470
GTCCGGATCGACGCCTGCCATATCCCTGTCTAGCATGGAAGGTTCAGCCAATTCGCTAATTCGCGGCAAGCGAATACCGGCATTGTGAAAATGGTCCTTGGTAGCCCTCAGGCTACCCGCGTCGACAATGTGGGTTTCCAATCCCGCGCTCATGTGTGGGCTCTCCATTAATTGTGCGCGACGTCTTCGGGATGGCGGCCAACAATTTCTGAATAGGTTTTGGCGTCTGTCGCGCCTTCCGTGCCAAACAGCATAACTCGTGAGGTGGCGTCCAGACCTAGTTGACGGCGTGCATTTTCATCGCGGGAAACTGCCAGAAACCCGGCCAAACCGGCGACGCCCGATTCACCTGCGACGATGGGCGGGTCCCCGTTTACGCCTACCGCCAACAGGCGCATCACGTCGGCGGCGTTCGCGTCGGCGACCATCATGGCGGCGTAGGCACCGGGCTTTAGGATCGGCCAGGCGATATCGGAGATCTCCCCGCAGGCAAGGCCACCCATAAGGGAGTCCAGTTCGCCGGCGACAATGGTGGGTTGGCCGGCCCGGAGGCTCTCGAACCAGCACGCTGCGCTGAAGGGCTCAACCACGATGATACGAGGGCGATCGGTACCGAAGGCTTGCCAGAATTGGGCGCAGGTAGCGGACGCCATGCCACCGACACCTGCCTGGACAAAGACATGGGTTGGGGTCGTATCGGCGGACAGCAACTGTTCAATGGCTTCGGCGGCCATGACCCCATAGCCCTGGGTGACATGACGGGGCGAGGCACTGTTGGCGCCAGCGGCCGTATCCGGGATGACGTGCCAACCTTCTTGGGCTGCCGTTTTGCGTGCCTGGCGGACGGCGTCATCAAAGCTGCCTGGATTGCGTTGGACTTCCGCGCCGAAGGCCGCGATGGCCGCCTCGCGGCCCGCGCTGACGGCCTCGTTGATAAAGATGACGCATCGACAGCCGAACAATTGCGCACCCCAGGCCACGGACCGGCCATGGTTGCCGTCGGTCGCCGCGGTCACCGTGACCCGAGCGCAGGCGTCGGCGTGGATTCCGTCCAGAAGGTCTTGGGTCGTGACTTCCACGACGCCAGCCAGTGCCGGCACCTCATCCATCAGCAGCCTGGCGACCGCATAGGCCCCGCCGAGTGGCTTGAAGCTCTTCAAATGAAACCGGAGGCCTTCGTCCTTATAATATATCGCGCTGACGCTGGCCTCGCGGGCCAGGCCGGTCAGGTTGATCAGCGGCGTCCACGCGTAGCCCGGCCAGCTGGAAATCACCGCCCAGGCCTCAGCTAGGCCGTCGGCATTGAGGATGGCCGCCTGGTCGTCACCGTAGGGCGCACGGGGCGTGGCTCCTGGATTGATCAGTAAGGAGAAGTCCGGCATCGGTGGCTCCTGTCGTTGTCCTCAGCACAGAGTGGTGCGAATAGCAAGCGGTCGTGGTTCTCGCAACCGGAAGTTCGTAAATCCGATGCGGGCTTGCGACATGGAGTCGGAATACTTCGGATAAAATCAGTGGCGGGGAAAATCGCACCGCCAACGTTTAGTCCTAGTCTGGGGGAGGTTCCCGATCCTTCAAAAAAACCTCATCGATCCTGCTGCTGCCCGGCCTGCCGATCAAATCTGCCGAGCTAGTATCGAAGACGGCAAGGTGTCCCGGCCGACGTAGATGGTTTCGCCCGTGCCGATGCGGGTAAAATCATACTTCGCATAGAACGCGAGGGCACGTAGGTTTTTGTCGGAGACCAGAAGCCAAACCCAATCGCGGCCGGCAGCCTTGATGGCGTCCATGGCGTCGTCGATCAAGAGGTGGCCCGTGCCCGCACCAAACTCGTCAGCGATCACGTAGATCTGCTTCAATTCGGACGCTGGGCCATCCAGGGGATGCGGCGCGTCCGTATGGTGGATCAAGTTAAAGCCGACGGGCTTGTCATTCCGAATGGCGGTCACGCATCGTGCGTTGGGGGTACTGAGTACGGCTGCGGCGTTGGCTTCGGTGAAGTGCTGGGCGCCATAGGCGTCGATATCTTCGGGGGCGTGTTCGTCGGCGTAGGCTTCCGCGAAGGTGCGGGCCCAGAGGTGGGCAAGGTCGGCGGCGAATTCCGGGCCAACCTCGCGGAGCGTGGCGACGTCAACGCTCATGGATTGTCGAAATCCAGGTGGATGCCCGGGTCGGCTACGGCAACCTCGGTGACGGCGTCTGGATTGGCCTGAACGACGGCCTTGCCGCCACGATCGCCCGTCAACGTCGAAAGGGACGAGAAATGGGTGTGGCTGAACAGCACCGGGTTGCCTCGCCGGCCCTCCTGAACGGGGAGACAGATGGATCGTCCGACGGTACCGTCGAAGGTGTCGATGAGCGCATCCACGGTGGCAGTTTCAAGCTTCGGCATGTCACCCAGCGCGATCAACGCGCCCGACACGCCATCCGGCAGCGCCGCGATGCCGACGGCCAGCGAGCTGGCCATGCCATCGGCGTAGTCCGGGTTGTGAACGAAGGTGACGTCGAGGCCGTCCAGTGCCGCTTCAACGTCGGCCGCCTCATGTCCGGTAACGACGATGACGGACCGGACGCGACTGATTAGCAGGATTTCGGCCGAGCGGCGCACCATGGGCTGGGCGGCGTCATCACCCGGTGTGGTGACCAATAGTTTGTTGCGCGGGTTCGCTCGTGTAGACAGGCCGGCGGCCAGTAGGATTGCGGCGATGAAGGTTTCGAACGACCGGCCGGACAAGATGTTTCCCCTTGCTCAAATTTTAAAAAGTTGGTGATGAAGGTGAATTCTATGCGTTAGCTTGCTATATTCTAGCCAGAACAAAATCAAGGTCATACCCATGACGCAGCCCAGCCCCAGTATTGAACAACGTGACGACACGGCGATTATCAACCAGGCCCTGGGTTGGATTGGCGCCGGCCATGAGGTCTCACTGGCGACTGTTGTGTCCACCTGGGGTGCGTCACCTCGCCCGGTGGGTAGTCACCTCTTAATCCGCGACGACAATCTGTTCGAGGGATCCGTCTCCGGCGGCTGTATCGAGGGTGAGGTGGTCACCGAGGCCCTGGCCGCTATCCGCAACGACACGGTGGCGACCCTTGATTTCGGCGTTTCCGACGAAGACGCATGGAACGTGGGACTTGCTTGTGGTGGGCAGGTACAGGTCTTCGTGCAGAAAATTTCAGTGGACCTGCATGGGGTGTTGGCCGAACTTCAGGAGGCCCGCGCCGCGAAGAAGGCGGTGGCGTTGCTGATCGATCTTGAGACAGGAGTGGCGTCGCTGCACGTAAGGGGACCGGAAACGTCCGAAGAACTCAACCGTCGATTCGTGCGCGAACAAAGCGGTATAATGGAAGCCGAAGCGGGCGGGCGCACTTTCGTGCGCATTTTCAATCCGCCGCTGCGCATGCTCATCGTTGGCGCCGTACATATTGCTCAGGCGCTGATCAAAATGGCGGCTGAAACGGGGTACGAGGTGATCGTCATTGATCCGCGCGATACCTGGGGAACAGACGATCGCTTTCCCGGTGTGACCATCGACCGTCGTTGGCCATCGAAGGCTATGGCGGATCTGGCCCCTGACGAGCGCACGGCCGTAGTGACATTGTGTCACGACCCGAAACTGGATGACCCGGCATTGCTGGTGGCGTTAGAAAGCCGGGCCTTCTATATCGGCTCGCTGGGCAGTCGCCGGACCCACGCGAATCGGGTCGATCGGCTAATGGCCGCAGGTATTTCGGAAGCGACCATATCGCGTATCCATGCGCCCGTAGGGCTGGATATCGGCGCCCGGACGCCAGCGGAAATTGCTTTGTCCGTCATTGCCCAAGTTACTGAGGCGCTTAGGAAAGTGGCTTAGAGGGCGAAACCCAACAACAAGATGGCGGCTACGATGGCTGCCTGGGCCCACAACAACGGTGGGTCTGCCGGCGCGGCAGCAGGCTCTTCCGCGGCGGCCTCGGGCGAGCCGACCAGGCTTGAGAAGGTGTCGAAAAACTCACCAGCTAATTTTTTCGACGTTCCCTCAATGAGCCGGCCACCCACTTGAGCAAGCTTGCCGCCGACCTCCACATTGACTTCGTAGCTGAGGATGGTGGCGCCGCCGTCATCAGCCAGAGACACCTTTGCCGTACCCTTGGCGAAGCCGGCCGCGCCGCCCTTGCCTTCGCCGGAAATAGTGTAGCTTTCGGGTGGGTTTATGTCGGACAACGTTACAACACCCCTGAATTTCGCCTTAACTGGGCCGACCTTAGCCAGCACGGTTGCGGTGAGTTCCGTTTCCGACGTTTGATCCAGTTCTTGGCAGCCAGGAATGGCCTGGTGCAGGATCTCGGGGTCGTTGAGGGCGCTGAAAACTTGATTACGGTTTGCCTCGATGCGGATTTCGTCGGTCATCTTCATGCGCGTTCTCCATAGTCTGGGCGGGGACCAGTTGTATTTTTCTTGAAACGGCTGACAATAAACCTAGGTAAGAGATGCCAAGACTTCAATCCGAACACGCGACCGAAATGATCTGATGCATGAAACGCCGTCGACTTTTCCCAGTAGGGCGGGGTGCGTTATTCTTTGTTTTGCAAAGACTGTGGCGGATTCGTCGGTCAAAGGAGGACACACCGAAATGCCATCCGTATCCATGACCGTTAACGGTAACGCCGTTGGCGGCGACATAGAGGCTCGTACGCTCTTGGTGGATTTCATCCGCGAGCACCTGCGTCTCACCGGCACGCACGTGGGCTGCGACACCAGCCAATGTGGCGCTTGTGTTGTCCATGTGGATGGCACGTCGGTGAAAAGTTGCACCATGCTGGCCCTTCAGGCCGAGGGCTGTCAGGTAGAAACCATCGAGAGCCTCGCCGACGGTGATACTCTTCATCCGATGCAGGAGGCCTTTCGCGAACACCATGGTTTGCAGTGTGGGTTCTGTACGCCGGGCATGGTGATGACCGCAGTGGCTATGGCGAAGGAGAACCCAAACCTGACCGAGTCCGACGTACGCCACGGGCTTGAGGGGAACTTCTGCCGATGTACAGGTTATCAAAACATTGTCGAATCCATCATTGCCGGCGCTAAGGCGATGCAGGGCTAGGGAGGCGAATATGTACGAGTTCAACTTTAACCGCCCTGCGTCCATTGCGGACGCCCTTACCGCCATCGCCGACGCCGATGACGGTCAGTTCATGGCCGGCGGGCAGACCATGATCCCGGTCCTCAAACAACGACTGGCCATGCCGTCTGACGTAGTCGAGCTGGCGAATATCGATGACTTGAAGGGCATCGCCGTGGACGGCGGCACGGTTACCATCGGCGCTATGACGCCGCACTCAGAGGTCCACAATTCTTTAGAAGTGGCTGACGCCATCCCAGCGCTAGCAGATTTGGCTGGCATGATCGGTGATCCGCACGTGCGCAACCGGGGCACCATCGGTGGGTCCGTCGCCAACAATGATCCGGCTGCCGATTACCCGGCCGCTGTGGTCGGCTTGGGCGCCACCGTCGTCACAGACCGACGCGAGATTGCTGGCGATGATTTCTTTGTCGACTTGTTTGAAACGGCGCTGGTGGAAGGGGAGTTGATCACTGCAGTCCGGTTCCCCTTGCCGGACAAGGCTGCTTACATGAAGTTCCCGAACCCGGCGTCACGCTACGCCATTGTTGGAGTTTTTGTTAGCCAATCGAACGGTGACGTTCGCGTCGCCGTTACCGGCGCGGGACCCTGCGTTTTCCGGGAGGTAGCGATGGAGACGGCGCTGGCTGCTGATTTCAGCGCCGACGCCGTTGCGGGCATTTCCGTTTCGGGCGACGATTTTAATAATGATATCCACGCATCTGCTGAATACCGGGCGCATCTGGTGACCGTCATGGCAAAACGCGCTGTAATCAAGGCCGGCTAGGGGATTGCCATGAACAACGTAAATATTCGCGATTCTGTGCGCCGCACGGAAGACATTCGGTTCGTGTCTGGTCAGGGCACCTATATAGATGACATGAATGCAGATGGACAACTAGTTGGCATGTTTGTCCGTTCACCCCATGCGCACGCCGCTATTAATGGGTTTGACAAGACCGATGCTCTGGCTTTGGACGGCGTGGTGGAGGTTATTACTGGTGCCGACTGGGCTAAGCTGGGATTCGGATTTATTCCCAGCAACTCGGCCGTTAAGGAGAATACCGACGGGACGCCCATTGCCGTTCCAGAGCGGTCCTGCCTGGCTGCCACGCGCGTTCGCTTCGTGGGCGAGCCCGTCGCCATGGTTATTGCTGAAACCTTGGATGCTGCCCGAGAAGCGCGGGATTTGGTTGAAGTTGACTACGCCCCCTTAGACGCGGTTACGCACCCGGTGAAGGCTTTGGAGCCCGGTGCTCCACAGTTGCACAACGGGGTCGACGGCAACTTATGCGTCCATTGGGAACTTGGCGATGGCGACGCGACGGAAGCGGAACTGGAGGCTTCCGATCACGTGGTTGCATTGGAGTTGCATAACAATCGGGTCACCGCCGCGCCAATCGAACCCCGCGGTACCCTCGCGATTCCCGACATGGAAACGGGCGTTACGACCATTTACCAGTCGACGCAGAATATTCATGCGCTACGTGCCGCTATCGCCAAAATCCTGAGACTGGAGAACGACCAGCTACGTCACGTGGCGCCGGACGTTGGGGGCGGTTTTGGTGGGAAGAATAGCCTCTATCCCGAACCCGTCGTTACAGTTTACGCTGCGCGCAATTTGGGTCGACCCGTCAAGTGGGTTAATGATCGTTCGGAGAGTTTCCTCTCTGATACCCATGGGCGAAGCCAGTATACCACCGTGGAATTGGGTTTGGACGCGGACGGCACCTTTCGGGCACTTCGTACGACAACGATTGGGGAGTTGGGGGCCTATTGCGGCACTGTTGGGGCCTTTACGCCGACCGGTGGTTCGGCTCGCACCCAGGGGGGCGTCTATGCCTTTAAGGCTATGCATTATCGAGCTCGGGCGGGGTTCACCAACACCGCGCCTCTGGATCCTTACAGGGGCGCTGGGCGGCCTGAGGGGTCGTTCCAGATTGAACGCATTGTTGAGAAGGCAGCCCGTGATTTGGGTTTTGACCCAATTGAGTTGCGTCGCCAGAACATTATGCCAAAGGCATCCCTTCCATTGAAGACAGCTATGGGTCTCGATGTGGATTGTGGTGATTTTCTCACGGTCTTTGAGAAGACGCTGGCGATGTCTGAGCGGGCCGGGTTCGCCGCGCGTGCGGCTAAAAGCGAGGAGAATAACAAGCTGCGTGGATTTGCTATTGCACCTTATCTGGAGTGTACAGGCGGCATGCCGAAAGAGCACGCCATTGTGACTTTCTCCAAAAATGGGGCGGCCCACTTGGCGGTTGGCAGTCATTCCACTGGTATGGGCCACGAAACGGCACTCTGTCAGATCTTGTCAGCAGAGCTGGGGTTGGACATGGATCACATTAGTTTTACCCAGGCGGACACGGACGCGACGCCTCTAGGTGGGGGTCACGGGGGTTCGCGTGGTATGGAATTAGGCGGTAACGCGGTGCGTCAGACTGCCGATGAAATTGTCGCGGTCGGTAAACAGATTGCCGCCTACCAATTCGAATGCGAGGTGGGGATGGTCGATTTTGAGGACGGCAGTTTTTTTCAGCCGGGCTCTAATAACACCATGAGCGTGGGCGAAGCCGTAAGCGCGTCGTTTAATCCCGATGCCTTGCCTGATGACTTGGCACCCGGATGTATGAATATTGGCTCCACCTTCGAACGTGGCGTCATTTCCATTCCCAACGGCTGCCATGCTGCCGAGGTGGAGGTGGATCCGGATACGGGAGTCATCGATGTCATAGGCTTTTGGATCGTCGATGACTTTGGCACAATTATCAATCCGCTATTAGCTGACGGCCAAGTAATGGGTGGGGTTGGCCAAGGGCTGGGCCAAGCCATCCTAGAACAAGCGGTCTATGACGGCGACAGCGGCCAACTCGTGACCGGGACGTTTCTTGATTACGCCATGCCGAGGGCCGACGACATGCCGCATATGACCCTCGATTATTATGAAGGGTCGCCGACGGAAAAGAACCCATTGGGCGTCAAAGGTGCCGGGGAAGCAGGCTGCTGTGGCGCACCGCCAGCCATCGTCAATGCGGTTCTTGATGCGCTCAAAGACCATGGCGTTACGCACATCGAGATGCCCATGACCCCCGAAGCAGTGTGGCGGTCAATCCACTTAACATAGACTTGGTTGGTATCGGCATTTGAATCGACCATTATTTTCGCTTTATGGGAAAACCACAGAGGGCACGCTCTAGCGCTCGTACTCAGCGTCACGAAGTTTGCGCCGCTGGATCTTGCCCGTCACTGTCTTTGGGAGGGTATCGACAAAGGCTACCCGGCGAGGGTACTTGTAGGGTGCGGTAACGGACTTGGCGAATTTTTGAAGTTCCTTCACCAGATCATCTGAGCCCTCATAGCTGTCGCTCAAAATAATGAATGCTTTGACTACCTCACCGCGCTCCTCATCGGGGCTGCCGACAGCAGCACACTCCATGACGGCTGGATGTTCCATGAGTGCGTTCTCCACCTCCATGGGGCCGATTCGATAGCCGGCCGAATTGATCACGTCATCGTCGCGTCCATTATAGAACAAATATCCATCTTCGTCCTGGTAGGCTGAGTCACCGGTCACGAACCACTCATCATCATTTATGGTGATGCGAGAATTCGTAGTCATCTCTGGCGCCTTCCAATAGCCCAGCATGATTTGTGGATTGGGACATTTGATTAGCAGTCGCCCGACCTGGTTAGGTTCGAGAAAGGCGTTCCGGTCCTCAGCCGCAATCGCCGCGTCCGTACCTGGCAGCGGCCGCCCCATGGAACCCGGCTTCAGCCGCATGGGAGGATAATTAAGGATGGTCATCAGGGTTTCGGTCTGCCCGTAGCCGTCCAGAAGTAAGCTGCCAGTGATCTCCTCCCAGCGCATAACGACCTCTGGATTGACGCTCTCACCCGCTGAAACGGTTAGGCGCAACCTGTCCAGGTTATAGCCACTGACATCTTGCAAGATCAACTGTCGGAGCTCGGTCGCGGCGGCGCAGAACACGCTGACGCCGTATTTTGTTAGCAACTCGAACCGGTGGCCCGGATCGAATGGTCCGTCGTAAAAGAGCACGGTTGAGCCCGTCGACCAAGGCCCGAACAGGATAGACGTGCCAGCTTTAGACCAGCCCGTATCAGCTGTGCACCAAATAATGTCCGATTCCGTGAGCGTCAGCCAATACCAAGCTGAAACCCGCCAGGTGAAAATGGCGCGCGACGCATGCAATACACCCTTTGGTTTGCCGGTGGACCCTGAAGTATAATATAGAATCGCTGGATCCTCGGCCGCGATACGTGGTGGATCGAAGTTGTCCGGTTGCTCGTCCAGCGCCGATTCAAAATCTAACCACTCGGCACCGCCGCCAACGCTGATCCGGGCCTTCAGGTCATAGCCGTCGGCGATCTTGTCCGTATTCTCAGCGGTGGTCACGACGGCGACGGCGCTGGCATCCTTAATGCGATAAGCAATGTCGCTGGCGGTCAGCATAGTGACGCAAGGAATTGGCACCAGGCCCATCTTAAGGCACCCGACCATGGCAATCTGCCAGGCTGGAATGCGTGGCAGCATCACCAGCACTCGGTCACCTTTGCGCACGCCTCTAGCTGTCATTAAATTCGCGAACTGGGAGGTGAGGCGCGCCACGTCGGCATAGGTGTAGCGAGCCTCAGCCCCCGCACGATTGCACCAAACCAAAGCCAAGCGATCCGGGTCTGCAGCCCACTGGTCTACAACGTCGGTTCCGAAGTTAAACGTTTCGGGGATATCCCATTTGAAATCCCGATGGGCGCTTTCGTAATCGGGCATACGGACGCGGCGCATGACGTCACCCTTTCAAGATTCGTCGTGCGATGGCCCAGCGGTGGACCTCTGACGGGCCGTCATAAATGCGGAAGGCGCGAATTTCCTTAAACATCTGGGCAACCACCGTGTCGTCAGCAACACCAAGCCCGCCTAAGATCTGTACGCAGCGATCGGCGACCCGGTAGAGCGCTTCTGAGACCGCGGTTTTCGCCATTGAAGATTCGTGGCGACCCTTTTCCCCTCGATCTATTGAGTCGCAAGCCCACCAGGTGAGCAGCCGTGCCTGCTGCAGGTCCATCTCGTTGTCGGCCAGCATGAAACCGATACCTTCATGGCGCCCTATGGTCTTACCGAAGGCTTCTCTCTCTCGCGCGTAGTTGAGCGCGATATCATGGGCACGGGAGGCGCCCCCCAGCCAGCGCATGCAGTGGGTCAGCCTGGCCGGCGCCAGGCGAACCTGGACGTAGCGAAATCCTTCGCCAACGGCGCCCAACACTTCGGAACGCGAAATACGGAGATTGTCGTATTCAATCTCCCAATGGCCGCCAGTGAAGCTTTCGTCCATGGTGTTCATGGGTCGGACCATCCGTATACCTTCGGCGTCTGGCTTGGTTAGAAACATAGTGGCGCCCGGCGTCTCGCCATGGCCGTCGGGGACGTCCGCCATGATGATCATCAAACCCGCTCCCGATGCACCAGTGATGAACCACTTCCGGCCGTTGATGACAAAGGTGTCGCCGTCTGGGATAGCTGTGGTTTTGAGCGTCGGATCAGCCCCGGCCCCGCCAGGCTCAGTCATGGCGAAGCATGAGCGATGCACCCCTTCGGCGATAGGACGAAGCCATTTTTCCTGCTGTTCTTCTGAGGCGACTTTGATCAGTAGGTTCATGTTGCCCTCGTCCGGTGCGTTACAATGCGTGGCAACAGGACCCAGTGGTGAGTAGCCGGCTGCCTCTAAGGCGATGGCTATACCAACGTGATTAAGGCTTAGGCCGCCCCATTTCTCCGGCAATTGCGGGACGAACACGCCAGCCTCGCGGGCCAATTTGTTCAGTTCTAGGCGTAACTCATCCGTAGGACCATGGCTCGTGTTGCGAGGGTCTTTCTCAAAGGGAATCACCGTGTCTCGGACGAATGCCTCAATGCGGTCCTTAAGCTCAATCTGGTCATCGGTGAGGGTGAAACCAATCAAGAGTGCCTCCTGGGTCAGAAATACTTTTCGTTAGCAATATCAATGGCAAAATCTAATAGGCCGCTGGCAGATTTGCCAAACTGTGCGAAACGAGGATCGTCCGTATCTCCGCCCATATAACGGATATAAAGTTGGCGAAAGATTACGGCGGCACGAAAAATGGCCAGTACCCGAATAAAATGGAAGCCCGTCATGTCGATGCCACTGAGCTCAGTGTAATAGTTGGCTATCGCCTCGCGGCTTGGGAAACCGTGTCCGGCAGTTGGCATCTGGTTCAACTCCAGCATGGCGTCTGGATCTCCAGCTTCTGCCCAATAGCCGAGCATAACCGCTAGGTCCCAGCGCGGATCGCCGCGCGTGCCCATGTCCCAGTCGATTACGGCCAGGGGGGCAAGCGTCTCCGGGTCCAGGATCACGTTGTCCAACTTGAAATCATTGTGAATGAGTGTTGCCTGCCCGTCTGTAATGAGCCGCGCGTCGAGCCAATCGGCAAGCGTCGTCAGCGCCGAAGGAATGTCTCCGCTCCAGGCGGCCGCGCCACGCTTTTTCCAGCCCTTAAGAGTGCGGGCAAGGTAGCCGTCCGGATTTCCTAAAGTATCCAGCTCGACCTTCACTGGATCGATGGCGTGGAAGGTCGCTAATTGCTCGGTGAGCATGCGGCCCAGGCCGTAGCCAGCGTCGGCGGGTGAGTTTTCCGGCATAGTACCACCAATGACCAGGCCTGGCCGGTATTCCATGATAAAACAGGGCGCGCCCAAGATCGCCGGATCGTCACAGAAATGATAGCAGCGCGGCGCCAGCGGGAAGGCCTTCCACAAGCGCATGAGAATACGGCTTTCGCGACCCATGTCGTTGGAACCGGGTTGAACCGGTCCCATGGGCGGACGGCGCAGCACGCGCAAATGATTGTCTATTGATATCAGATAATTGAGGTTGCCAAACCCGGAGGAAAATTGGCGCGGTGCCACATCCGTATCTAGTGTCATGCCTTGGTCCGCCAGGTGCGCAGCCAAACTATCCCAGTCTTGGGGGATTTCCCCGGCGCCGGAGAGGAATGCAGGATCTGATCGCGACATCTTCATAACCTTTAATGGGCGCAGATTAAGCCGCCGGCTGGGGCCTGTCACGTCATGACAACACAGCTTAGTGAGTGACACCGGCCCGTCAGGTTGGCCGTGCACGATCTGCATGTAATCGCCTGGAAAATTCGGGCAGATTTTTTTAATACAGCCTTCGCAGGAAATATTCACAGTGACGCTAAAGGAGGTCTGTGATGGCCACGGCAACAATAAGTTTTGTTATCGCCACCGTCACAGATTTGGCGATTGCATGAGCCTGCTAAACTGCCGTCAGAAACAGACCTAGTATTTTATACTAACCGGTTAAGCCGCTTAACCACCTTTTTTCTGGACCTTCGCCCATGTGTCGCGAAGCCCAATGGTACGGTTAAACACGGGCCGCTCGGGTGTCGAGTCGGGATCAGCAGCGAAATAACCCTGGCGCTCGAACTGGACGGTTTCGCCGATGGCCGTTTTGCCGAGCGCCGGCTCCAACTGACAATTGGCCAGGACGTCCAAAGAGCACGAGTTGATGTCGTCCAGCATGTCACCGGACTCCGCGCCTGGCATTTCCGCTGTAAAAAGATTCTCGTAAAGCCGCACTTCGGCTCCGACTGCGTGTGCCGCCGACACCCAATGAAGGGTTCCCTTAACCTTGCGGCCATCGGGTGAATTGCCGCCCTTGGTGGCTGGGTCGTAGTTGCAGCGCAATTCCGTCACGTTGCCGCGGGCGTCCTTGATAACGTCGATGCAAGTCACGTAGTACGCGTAACGCAGTCGAACCTCTCGGCCGGGTGTGAGGCGGAAAAATTTCTTTGGTGGCTCTTCCATGAAGTCGGCCCGCTCGATCCAGAGTTCGCGCCCGAAGGGAACCATGCGGGTTCCGTCGGCATCGCATTCCGGGTTATTGACGGCCTCCAGTTCCTCGCTTTCTCCTTCCGGATAGTTCTCAATCACCACCTTCAGCGGATCGAGCACCGCCATGCGCCGGGGCGCCAATTTATTTAGATTATCCCGGACGCAATGGTCTAAGAGCGCCATATCCACCACCGAATCGTTTTTCGTCACGCCGATGCGCGATGCAAAATCCCGGAGTGCGGCCGCCGGCAGGCCACGGCGGCGTAGGCCAGCAAGTGTCGGCATACGCGGGTCATCCCAGCCCGATACGTGCCCGTCTTTAACAAGCTGCGTGAGGCGGCGTTTGGAGAGCACCGTATAGCTCAGATTAAGGCGCGAGAATTCATATTGGCGTGGCCGCGACGGCGTCGGCAGATTTTCTATCAACCAATCGTAGAGCGGCCGATGGTCCTCAAACTCCAGCGTGCACAAGGAATGAGTGACCCCTTCGATTGCGTCGGACTGGCCATGGGCGTAATCGTATGTCGGATAGATGCACCAGGCATCACCAGTCCGCGGATGATGGGCGCGCATGATTCGATAGAGAACGGGGTCGCGCAGGTTGATGTTGCCCGAGGCCATATCGATTTTGGCCCGCAGCACGCGCGCGCCATCTTCGAATTTGCCGGCGCGCATGCGCCGGAACAGGTCCAGGTTCTCGTCGACACTGCGGTTCCGATGTGGGCTATCCTTTCCCGGCTCGGTCAAGGTGCCGCGGTATACCCTAATCTGGTCGGCGGAGAGATCATCGACGTAGGCCTTCGCCTCGATGATCAGATGTTCGGCCCAGGCGTAAAGCTGCTCGAAGTTGTCGGAAGCGAAATAACGATGTTTTCCCCAATTAAAACCTAGCCAACGCACATCGGCCTCGATGGCGTTGATGAATTCCTGTTCTTCCTTTGTGGGGTTGGTGTCGTCAAAGCGAAGATGGCAGCGACCTTGAAACTCCGCCGCAGCGCCGAAATTCAGGCACATGGATTTACCGTGACCGATATGCAGGTAGCCGTTTGGTTCAGGTGGAAACCGTGTGACGATTTCGTCGTGGCGGCCAGAGGCTACATCATCGGCAATGATCTCGCGGATGAAGTCGCGTGGTTTGTTTTCGATGGCCGCGGCAGAGGTCTCAGGGGCTTTCGTCATGGTCATGTCCGCATGTTGCGCGCCGAAATCCAGGATCGGTGTTTCAGGGCGCCTTGTCTGCCAAAAAATCACCGTTGAGCCAAGATAAAGCTGATATGAGATTGATAGCCTCAAGGACGGCCAATGTAGCCGTCGATGATTATCCCTGTGTGGCGACCCGATTCAAACCGGTGAAAGTAATGTCGTCGGAGCATACGCGTGAACTAATGTCTGCAGATGTTAACAGGTCGCGCGTCGCTGGGCTATGCTCTCAAGACAACTGGTGAATTCCCCGTGACTGAGATCGCTTAATGCAGGTGTGACAAGGTTTGCGCCGTATCAAATTGGTTTTAAAGGCGGCGACAAGCCGCACGGTCCAAGGCATCTGAGGGCCAAAAATGAATTGTGTCGGCCCATGATCGAGACGAAGGACGGTAAGTCAAATCGTGGTGCCGTCGGCGATGGCCGGCAGGGCCATGAGGCCGAAGAGCACAGGCGCAAGGTTCAACGCTCCTAGCACAGTGCCTGACACGCGGTCTGGATCCGGCGGCAGGCTTCGTCCAGATCTTCCATGGAGGCAGCGAAGGAAAGGCGGAAGTGTGGACTTAGTCCATAGGCCTCGCCGTGGACGGCGCCGATGCCGAATTCCTCCAGAAGGCAGATCACGAAGTCGCGGTCGTTCTCGATCTTGCGGCCGGCCGGCGACGTCTTGCCTATTAACCCGGCGCAGCTGGGATAAACGTAGAATGCGCCGTCGGGACTGAGGCAGCTGAGGCCAGCGCAGTTGTTCAGGCGGTCCAGCATGAAGTCCCGTCGCTCCTGGAAAATCTTGGCTCGTTCTGTGACCACGTCTTGAGGGCCCGTAAGCGCGGTAATAGCCGCGGCTTGGGCGATGGAATTTGGATTGCCTGTGCTTTGATTCTGAAGTTTGTGCATGACCTGAACTAAATCCGCCGGCCCCCCGGCGTAGCCGATTCGCCATCCGGTCATAGCATAGGCCTTGGAGACGCCGTTGACGGTGAGTGTACGGTCGTACAGTCGCGGGTCCACCTGAGCCGGAGTGACGAAGTCGATGCCATCGAAGCGGATGTGTTCGTACATGTCGTCGCTCATCAGCATGCATCCGGGGTGATCGACCAGGACATCGCCAAGCGCGCGGTATTCGTCCGCCGTGTAGAGTGAACCCGACGGGTTGTTAGGTGAGTTCAACATGAGCCATCGGGTTTTCGGCGTCACGGCCTTGGCCAGTTCCTCGGGCTGCAGCTTGAAGCCATTCTCTTCGCGGCATTCGACCAACACCGGCATGCCACCAACGTACTTCGACATTTCCGCATAGGATCCCCAGAACGGCGTCGCGATGACGATTTCATCACCGGCCTCTACGGTCGCCTGGATGGCATTGAAGATGGTTTGCTTTGCACCGTTTGACGCGATGATCTGATCATGGGTGTAATCCAGACCATTCTCACGCTTGAACTTTAGCTGGATGGCATCCTTAAGCATCGGGGTGCCGCCGACGGGTGTGTAGGTGGTCTCGCCACGCTTCATGGCCGCGTAGGCGGCATCCATCACGTGGTCGGGGGTTGGAAAGTCTGGCTGACCCTGGGTCAGGGCGACGATGTTGCGGCCCTCCGCGCGCAGCTCGCGGGCCCGCTGTGTGGCGACGGAACTGGGAGAAGTCTCGATGCGGGTCGTGCGTTTCGTGATATACGTCATCGACGGGATCCTTGGGGCGACAAATTGAAGCTGCGCAGGTTAGGTGATCGTTCGGCCTCAGTCGAGAAGATCGTCAAGAGCCGCGAAGGTTCGCCGGATGTCGTTCTCGTCATTGAATAGATATGGTGCGATACGGATCGAATTGCTGCCGCGCAGACTGATGTGAAAACCCTTCGCCTTCATCTGTGTGCCGATGTCGCTCGGCGGTTGAGACGCTGGCCGCACACCAAGGAAATGTCCTACGCGGTTTTCGTTCGGGACGACTTTCCAGTCCCGCTCCCGAGCCAATTCGGCAGCCAGGTTTGTCAGGCCGCGGAGCGTGTCCTGGATCGCCACAGGGGTCCACGCAATGAGCTGCTCCAGGGAAGCGACCGCCATGGGCATGTTGATGAAGTTGTTGCGTTCGCCCATGTCAAAGCGGCCGGCACCGTCGGCAAACTCTTCGGGGTATTCGACCTCAGTGGCTTCAGCCTGGACGTCTGCCATGTTCCAACGGTGTTGTTCCAAGGGAGTGCCATTCTGGCGATGCGGCGCGACATAAAGAAACGCCAAGGTATAGGGGCACAACAACCACTTGTAGGCTGAAGCGACCATGAAGTCTGGCTGGATTTCGTTCATATCCATGGGCATGGCGCCCGCGGTCTGAGTGGAGTCGATACAGAGCGCCGCGCCGAACTTGCGACATTTCTCTCCAATAGCCACCAGATCCAGGCGCGTGCCGTCTGCCCAATGGCAGGGCGGCAACGTGGCGATCGCCGTATTTGGCCCGATGGCGTCCAGCACGTTTGGCGTCCAGTCGCCGTCGGCGGGCCGGGGCGCGACCTTGAGGGTGGCGCCCGTTTCCTCGGCGAGATGCCGCCAACTGAAGATATTAGACGGAAATTGGTCGGTGAGGACGACGATTTCTTGCCCGGCAGAAACCGGTAAGTTCTTCGCCATCACGGCGACACCATAGGAAGTTGAGCTGATGATGGCCACGTCGCGGGCCGGCGCGCCGATGAGCTCGCCGTATAGGCCGCGAAGGCGCTCCGCCTCCGACGGTGGTTCCGCGCCGTTCATGGCCCAAGGGCGATACTTTCGCGCCAACCCTTTGAGACCGGCCTCATATGTTGCCTTCGGCAGGGGCGTGTAGGATGCTGCGTTCAGGTAGGTGACCCCATCTTCCATGTCAAACAGATGGCTCTGGTTCTCAAGCGGCATGCTGTTGTCCTTCTATTGGTTTCCCGCCCATTATGAATGGACGGGCGTTTTCGGCAATTCCCCATTGGATTTGCTGACTTGTTGGCGTTTGACGTGTTCGCGATAGGTAATGAAGGCGGTCGAGCCAAATATCATCACTCCGCCAAGCCAGACGAAGGCGTCGGGGACCTCGCCGAAGGCGAGATAGGCGAATAAGGCGACGATCAGTAACCGTATGAAATCCACAGGCATGACCACGTGGGTCGGCGCCAGGCGTAACGCTTCAGCCATGCCCATCTGGCCCAGGCCACCCAGTATGCCCAGGAAAACTAGTAGCCCCCATTGCTCCCATGTCGGCCAGACCCAGACGTAAAGCGCCGGGCCCAAAAGCATGGGCGTCATCATGATCGACATATAGACTGTTATGGTGACGCTACTCTCGGAGCGGCCCAGGATCTTGATCATGATTAGACAGATCGCCCAGCCTAGCGCTGAGCCCAGCACCAGGATCTGGCCCAGCCCGATGGTTTCGAATCCGGGCCTCAGGACAACAAAGACGCCGGCAAAACCGACCAAAATGGCTCCCCAGCGCTGCAGGCCGATGCGTTCGCCAAGAAAGAAAATAGCGAGTATCGCCACATAGATGGGTGCCGTGAACCCAAGCGCCGTGATCTCCGCCAGGGGTGCCAGGCTGATCGCCATGAAGAAGCCCATCATGCAGGCCGAGTTGAAGATAGCCCGCCAGAGCATGAGCCCCGGACGTGACGTGCGCAGTGGCGCCCAACCCAGCTTGACGAACCACGGCGCCATGGCGAACAGAGCGAACAGATTGCGGAAAAACGCGATCTGAAAGGGGTGTATATCGTTGGAAACGTGTCGTATCAGCACATGCATGGCTGCTATGCACACACCGGCGCCCAGCATGAGCGCCATACCCTTGTGCGAATCGGCCTTCGGTGGTGCGCTGTTGATTGTGTTCATGGTTTGGCTTTCAAGGTAGGTCAGGAGATTAGGCCCCCGGTTGGCGTAGCGCAAAACGTGATGTTTCACGGGCATGATTATGTCTTGTGAACCGTTTGGAAAGGCGTTGACAGAACTAAGAGCGGTCACTATGGTCCGCGCGCCGTCGTGCCTGAACAGGCCGGATGGGCATGAAATATGTTGATGACGAGACGTTGAGGCCAAGGCCATGAAAGTCAGGAATTCGTTGAAATCCGCGAAAATCCGCGACAAGGATTGCCGCGTGGTGCGCCGCAAGGGTCGCGTCTACGTAATTAATAAAAAGAACCCGCGTTTAAAGGTTCGCCAGGGCTGAGAGGCCCATAAACGCAATACTGAGAACCGCGCGTCGGCGCGGTTTTTTGTTGCCGGGACCTATCCCGATCGAAACGCGTTCAATCGGGGACAAAATATTGAAACACGCATTCTTCGACGCCACCTGGGTTATGGCGTAAACTACTATCATTGTAATTGGCGACCGACCAGGGATCGCCAGATGAGGATTTGAGCCCGTGAATACAACTGCCGGTAAAGTTTCATTCCCTGTTGTTATTGTACTTGCTGGTTCCGTTGCCGTTCTCATTGGCATGGGAATTCGCGGCAGTCAGGGGCTTTATTTGAAGCCCATGAGCGTCGATCTCGGCTGGGGCCGGGAAGTTTTTGCCTTTGCCATGGCGATGCAGAACCTGTTATGGGGCGCGTTCCAGCCCTTCGCCGCGGCGATGACAGAGAAATGGGGCACTGGTCGCGTGGTCGCCGGAGGCGGTGTTCTGTACGCCGCCGGACTTTATATCATGTCCATTTCCCAGGACCCTCTTACCTTTAATTTCTCGGCCGGCCTCCTGCTGGGCATGGCGCAATCGGGATGCGCGTTAGGCGCCATATTGGGCGCTGTGGGCCGTGCGCTTCCGGAGAGCTCGCGGACATTTGGCCTCGGCATTGTAACGGCGGCGGGTGCGGCCGGCCAATTCACCGTCGTGCCTATCGGACAGGCCTTTCTTAACTATTACGGCTGGTCCACGTCCTTTGTGTTGCTGGGCTTATTATCGATCATCATTGTGTTTGCCGCTATCTTCCTGCGTGGCAAACCGCCCGAAGCGAAGGCGGCGGAGCCTTCCCAAGTAAGCGGCGGTGAGGTTCTCAGCATGAGCGGTATGCTGTCGCTGGCGTCTAAGGATTCCAGCTTTTGGTTGCTGACGGCTGGGTTCTTCGTTTGTGGTTTCCACGTGGCTTTCATTTCCGTACACATGCCGGCCTACTTGGACGACAAAGGCTTGCCGACGGAGCTTGGCGCCTATTCGCTCATGTTGATCGGATTGTTCAACGTCCTGGGCTCGTTCGCGGCCGGCTACATGGGAGGTAGGTATTCGAAGAAGTATCTCCTAAGTACACTATACAGCCTGCGCTCCGTGACTATCGCCATCTTCATCATGGTGCCTATCTCTACACCGAGCGTTCTGCTGTTTTCCATCGCCATGGGATTGTTGTGGCTGAGCACCGTGCCGCTGACGTCCAGCCTGGTTGCGACCATTTACGGGACGCGGTACATGGGGACGTTGTTCGGGATCGTTTTTTTCTCCCACCAGGTGGGTAGTTTCTTGGGCGTTTGGCTGGGCGGCTATTTTTACGATACGACAGGGTCCTACGACGCGATTTGGTGGGCTGGGATCGCGCTTGGCTTGATGGCCGCGATCCTGCATTGGCCTATCCACGAAAAGACACGCGCCGAAGCTGTAAATGCCTGATGACGAACTGGGGCGGGCGTGGCAGAGTTAATGGAACTAGGCAAAAAGAACGAGACGCGTTCACAATAGGACGCGCACTATAGGATTTCGTCCATGCTGATGCCCGAGCCTGATAGCGCGACGATTGCCCTTCGCGATGAGATTGTCGGCACCATGCAAGGCATCGTTCCCGCCGGTGGCGTCATATTTGAAGAAGACGAACTGCGTGCTTACGATTGCGATGGGCTGATGGCTTACAAGCAATTGCCGCTCATCGTCGTTTTGCCGGAGACCACGGAACAGGTTTCGAAGATCCTAAAATACTGCCACGAAAATGGCGTGAAAATCGTTCCCCGTGGAGCTGGGACGGGTCTATCCGGTGGCGCCCTGCCGCTGGCGGATGCAATCACATTGGGGCTCGGTAAGTTCAAGGAGATCATCGAGACGGATTACGAGAACCGCTGCGTGGTCACTCAACCGGGCGTCACCAATCTCGCGTTGACCCAGGCGGTCGAGCATGAGGGCTTCTATTATGCGCCCGACCCGTCCAGCCAGATTGCGTGCTCCATCGGCGGCAATGTGGCGGAGAATTCGGGCGGCGTGCATTGCCTGAAATACGGACTGACTACCAACAATGTTCTGGGCGTGGAAATGGTGCTCATGAACGGCGACATCGTGCGTATCGGTGGAAAGCACTTGGACGCGCCGGGGTATGATTTACTCGGTGTCATCAATGGTTCAGAAGGATTGTTGGGGGTAATTACCGAGGTTACCGTGCGCATCCTAAAGAGGCCGGAGACAGCGAAGGCTGTGCTGCTAGGGTTCGACAGCAACGAGGCCGGCGGGGACTGTGTCGCAGCGATCATCGGCGCCGGCATCATCCCCGGCGGCATGGAGATGATGGATACCTTTGCCATAAAGGCCGCGGAGGAATTCGTGCAGGCGGGCTATCCCCTGGACGTGACTTCGCTGTTGATTGTCGAACTGGACGGCCCGGCAGCGGAGGTGGACCATCTTATAAGCAAGATCGAGGCCATCGGCCGTCAGCAGAACGCTAAATACATGAAAGTCAGCGAGACCGAAGACGAACGCCAACGTTTCTGGTCCGGCCGCAAGGCCGCGTTTCCGGCGGTTGGGCGCCTGTCGCCGGACTATCTTTGCATGGACGGCACGATTCCCCGTGGCCAGCTTTCGCACGTGCTGACTCGAATGGGCGAGCTTTCTGAGAAATACGGCCTCCGGGTCGCCAACGTTTTCCACGCGGGTGACGGCAACCTGCATCCACTGATCCTTTTCGACGCTAACGAGTCGGGAGAGTTGGAGGCGGCGGAGAAATTCGGCGCCGACATCCTCAGGCTCTGTGTGGAGGTGGGCGGCGTGCTCACCGGCGAACATGGGGTCGGGGTGGAAAAACGCGACCTCATGGGTGAGATGTTCACCGAGGACGATATGAAACATCAACAGCGCGTCAAATGCGCCTTCGATCCGGGACATCTTTTGAATCCGGGCAAGGTCTACCCAACGCTGCACCGCTGCGCCGAATTGGGCAAAATGCACATACACCACGGCCAAGTGCCGTTTCCAGACATACCCAGGTTCTAGCTAATGACAGAAATGCTCAAAGCCGAAACTGAGGACCAGGTCCTGGACACCATCAAGTGGGCCGCCGCGGAGAAAAAGCCGCTGGAAGTTCGCGGCACCGGTTCGAAATCCATGCTGGGCCGGCCGACGGAGCTGGACCATGTCCTTGATCTTTCCGCGCTTTCTGGCGTGTCGTTTTACGAGCCTGCCGAACTGGTTGTGAGCGCTGGTCCGGCGACACCGGTGGCAGAGGTAGAAGCCTTGCTGAACGATCACAACCAGCAAATGGCGTTCGAACCCCCGGACCTTGGTCCGTTGTTGGGCAACCCGGTGGGTGGCGGCACGTTGGGCGGGTTGCTGGCGTGCAACCTTGCCGGTCCGCGGCGCATCAAAGCCGGCTCGGCGCGAGACCATTTTCTGGGCTTCACCGCCGTAAGTGGTCGGGGCGAGATGTTCAAGTCCGGGGGGCGGGTCGTCAAGAATGTGACCGGGTTTGATCTTTCGAAGCTCATGGCCGGGTCCTATGGGACCTTGGCTGCCATGACAGAAGTGACCGTGAAGGTTTTACCCGCCCCTGAGAAAACCCGTACTGTCCTCGTCAATTGGGCGAAGGACGGCATCTATGATCACGACGGCACCAAGGCCATGACCGAGGCCTTGGCCAGCCCGCATGAGGTCTCTGGCGCGGCGCACCTACCGGCCGCGGTTGCTCGGCGCTCGGCGGTGGATTACGTGGCCGGCGGGGGACGTGCCGTCACCGCTATCCGCGTGGAGGGCCCGGAGCCCTCCGTGGCGCACCGTTGCGAAGCGCTGCGCACCCTGTTGGCTCCACTGGGGGAGACGGAGGAGCTGCATACCGAGAATTCGCAGACATTATGGCGCGAAATCCGCGACGCCATCTACCTGGCCGCTGATCAAGAACGTCATATTTGGCGTTTGTCCGTACCCCCCACCGAGGGCTCCCGCGTGGCCCTGCAGATCTTGGAGGGCCGGCCGGGGGAAGCCCTTTACGATTGGGGTGGCGGGCTGATCTGGCTGACTCTTGGGGTCGCGCCCGACGCTTGCGCCAACGTCGTGCGCCAGCACGTCGCCGCCGTTGGTGGTCACGCCATGTTAGTCCGCGCGCCTGAAGATGTGCGCGACCGGGTTTCCGTTTTCGAGCCTCAGGAAGGCCCTTTAGATGAAATCACCAGGCGCATCAAGGACGGCTTCGACCCCAGCCGTATCCTCAATCCGGGACGCATGCACAAGGAGTCTTGATCCGTGCAGACCAATTTTTCCGAGGCCCAGCTGGCGACGCCGGATATCGCCGCTGCCAACGACATTCTACGAAAATGCGTGCACTGCGGATTTTGTACGGCCACTTGCCCGACATATGTGCTTCTGGGTGATGAACTGGACAGCCCGCGTGGTCGCATCTATCAGATCCGCGACATGCTGGAGACCGACAAGCCGGCATCAGAGACCCTGGTTACACATGTTGATCGTTGCCTGAGCTGTCTATCCTGCATGACCACTTGTCCGGCGTCCGTACACTACATGCATCTGGTTGACCTGGCCCGAGCGCGCATTGAAGCGACGCATACCCGGCCCTTAGCCGAGCAATTGCTGCGTAAGTTTTTGGCCACCGTCATCCCAAATCCACGCCTGTTCCAACTGTCGCTGATAGCCGGCGCGTTGGTTCGACCCTTTGCGGCATTTTTGCCTGGCCGATTGAAGGGATTGGTCGGTATGTCGCCGGCTCGCTTCAAGGGATTATCGCCCGTCGACCGGCCACAAACTTTTCCGGCCGAGGGGCCGCGCCGTATGCGAGTGGCGTTAATGAACGGCTGCGCGCAACAGGTCCTGCGTCCGACTATCAACGAAGCCAGCGTGCGCCTTTTAACCCGACACGGCTGCGAGGTTGTGGTCGCCGAAGGTGCGAGGTGCTGCGGCGCGTTGGTCCATCACATGGGCGACGAGGCTGGGTCCCATTCCGCTGCCAAGGCCAATATCGCCGCTTGGGAGACGCTTCGCGATCAGGATGGTGGCTTGGATGCGGTGGTAATAAACGCGTCCGGTTGCGGCACAACGGTTAAGGATTACGGCTACATGCTGCGGACCGAACCGCAATGGGCTGACCGGGCGGCTTGGGTGTCGGATAACGCCAAGGATATCACTGAGGTGATGGAGACGCTAGGACTGCAGGTAGTGGCAGCGCCCACTGGTGCACCGGTCGTGGCCTATCATTCGGCTTGTTCCATGCAGCACGGCCAGGGATTGACAGCACTCCCCAAAACTTTACTGGAGATGGCGGGCTACGATGTCCGAGAGCCGGCGGAGGGGCATTTGTGCTGCGGATCGGCAGGGACCTATAACATCATGCAGCCGGATTTGGCGGCTCGCTTGAAGCGCCGCAAGGTGGCGAGCTTAATGAATACCAAGGCAGATGTAGTCGCCACGGGAAACATTGGGTGCTTGATGCAGATTGGCGGAGGCATGAACACAGAAGATGGGCTGCCTGTCGTGCACACAGTAGAGCTCCTAGATTGGGCTACCGGCGGGCCCGAACCCGATGCCTTTGAATAATTTAAGTATGTCTGAGGGTGTTTGTGTCCTTCAAAGGCCTGCATATTGACAAACACGTTGTGCACCTTGTGAAGCCGTTGAACCGGGAAGAAGCGGTTCCCATCTTTTAAACGTCCCCGAGGCTGGAGGCGACGTGGTCCGGTTCCTCTCAATCACTTTAGTATTTATGACGCTGGTCGTGCTGCCCGTGCGCGCCGATCAAAACGATGTAAAACTAAGCGATCTATTCCGGCAACTGCAGTCGGCCCCTGAGTTGACGCAAGCGCAGCTTATCGAGAGACGAATCTGGGATATCTGGCATACGCATACCGATCCTCAAGTTTACAAAACCATGGCCGTCGGTGTGTTAAGCATGCGATCCGGCGCTTTAAAAAAAGCACTTGCGGCTTTCGACAGGATTGTCGCAATAGACCCTAATTTTGCCGAAGGCTGGAACAAACGGGCTACAATCTACTACATGATGGGCCGCTACACGGCCTCCGTAAACGATATCCAGCGCGTACTTTACCTGGAGCCCCGACACTTTGGCGCGCTTTCGGGCTTGGTTTTGATCTTCGATGCTATAGGAAAAAGCGATGCGGCGCTCAAGGTTTGGAAACAAGCATTGGCCATTCATCCAAACATGCCGAAAATACGGTCTCGTATGTTGGAGCTGAAACGTCAGTTGACCGAACCGCCCACATGATGGCTATTTATACCCAACGCATGTCCTTAAATTATGAGGAATTCTCATGAGTGCCCAAGTCATTGCCGACCCAGTTGAGCTTGAAGAAGATCTTCTAGAGGAGTTGCGCGCCGTCGTTGGCGATCGGCTCTCCACTTCCGCGGCTGTTCGTGAACACCACGGCCATGGCGAAGGCTTCCCAGGCGTTTTCCCGCCGGGTGCAGTCGTCTTTGCCCATTCCACGGAAGAGGTCAGCGAGATCGTAAAGATCTGTGCGGTGCGCAAGGTGCCTATCGTGCCTTTCGGAACCGGAACATCGCTAGAGGGTCATGTAGCGGCGCTTCGGGGCGGCGTGTGCATCGATCTGACGCAGATGGACAAGGTCTTGAACGTGAACGCCGAAGACTTGGACGTGACCTTGCAACCCGGTGTGCGTAGGAAGCAGTTAAACGAATACCTTCGCGATACGGGCCTTTTTTTTCCCATCGATCCAGGAGCCGACGCTTCGATCGGCGGTATGACGGCGACCCGGGCGTCTGGGACCAATGCCGTCCGGTACGGCACCATGCGCGAAAACGTTTTGTCGTTGACCGTGGTTCTGCCGGACGGCCGGATTATTCGAACGTCCCGTCGGGCTCGGAAATCGGCCGCTGGGTATGACCTGACGCGGCTCTACGTGGGATCGGAGGGGACCTTGGGCGTGATCACAGAAATCACGCTTCGCCTCTACGGTATTCCTGAAGCAATTTCGGCGGCGGTCGCCTCCTTCCCAGATCTGGAATCGGCGGTTAATACTGTGATATTAACCATCCAGTCCGGCGTGCCTATTGCCCGGGTGGAGCTTTTGGATGATATCCAAATGGATGCTTTGAACAAGTACTCAGGGCTAGATTACCCGGTTCAGCCAACCTTGTTTTTCGAATTTCATGGCACCGAAGCGGGTGTCCGGGAACAAACGGAAACGGTAGAGGGGATCGCTGGCGAATTTGGTTCCGCTGATTTCCAATGGACCGCGCATGCGGAAGAGCGGAACAAGCTTTGGCAGGCACGCCATGATGCTTATCTCGCCTGTAAGGCCCTTCGTCCCGGTGCGACGGTTTACGCTACCGATGTTTGCGTCCCTATCTCTCGGCTCGCGGAATGCATCATGGAAACCCGAAAGGATATTGATGAAACAGGTGTCCTGGCACCTATTGTTGGCCACGTAGGTGATGGTAATTTCCATTTGAGCCCGATTTTTGATCCCAACGACCCCGAAGAGGCGCGGAGAGTGGATGAGCTCAATGAACGCCTAGTTCTCCGCGCGCTTGCCATGGACGGCACCTGCTCGGGGGAACATGGGGTCGGTTTGCATAAGATGGATTTCCTGATAGCCGAGCATGGCGACGCCATTAGTGTTATGCGGACCTTGAAGATGTCACTGGATCCGGACAACATCATGAACCCGGGTAAGGTAATTCGAGTCTGAGCCAATCATCCAATGGCTTCTTTCAATCCCGACCAGCCTCAGGCCTTTCTGGATAACCTGATGCGCGCGGCCATTGCGGCGGCGAACCCGCTGGAGGCAGTGCCGCCGCATCTGCCCTCGCCACCCAAGGGTCGTACCGTGGTGTTGGGCGCCGGCAAGGCATCTGCGGCCATGGCTAAGGCGGTGGAGGAAAATTGGCTAGGCGACGTGTCTGGCCTGATCGTGACTCGTTACGGGTTCAACGTGCCCTGTGAGCGCATTGAGATCGTCGAGGCTGCGCATCCGGTTCCTGATGCGGCAGGCCGGGAAGCGGCATCGCGCATCCTGGCTATGGCCCAGAATCTTGGTCCTGACGATATGTGTCTGGCACTGATGTCGGGAGGCGCTTCGGCCCTCTTGACCCAGCCGGCAGAGGGTATTTCCTTCGAAGACAAGCAGGAAGTCAATCGCCTACTTTTGCGTTCGGGTGCCAACATTACGGAGATGAATACGGTCCGCAAACACCTCTCGGCAGTGAAGGGCGGCCATCTGGCGCGTGCCGTGCAACCAGCTCATCTGGTAACACTGATGATATCTGATGTGCCCGGCGACGACCCGGGTGTCATTGGCTCCGGTCCCACGGTGCCTGATCCAACGACATTCGCCGATGCACGTGCGGTTGTTGATAAATACGGCATCAATGTGCCGGCTTCGGTGCGTGAACATTTGGATCACGGTGCTGAGGAGACGCCAGAGGCTGATGATCCTGCGTTCATGGGTGCAGAGCAGCGGATGGTAGCCCGGCCGCAGGCGAGCCTGGATGCCGCTGCTACTGTGGCGCGCGCTGCGGAGGTGGAGGTAATCACGTTGAGTGATCAGTTGGAGGGTGAGGCCCGCGACGTTGCGCGCGATCATGCGGCAATGGCGCGGGCGGGCGACGGTGGGCCACGGCTCTATCTTTCCGGCGGCGAGTTGACGGTCACCATGCGCGGCAACGGTGGTGGTGGTCCAAACGCTGAATACATGCTGGCCTTGGCCTTGGCCTTGGACAGCGATCCTCGGATCCATGCCCTAGCCATCGATACGGATGGGATCGACGGATCCGAGGATAATGCGGGGGCGCGAATCACGCCCGATACCCTGAGCCGCGCACGAATGGCGGGACTCGATGCCAAGGCCCACCTTGCGGATAATGACTCGTACGGGTTCTTCGCTTGCATTGATGATCTTGTCATGACCGGCCCAACATTCACGAACGTCAACGATTTCCGTGCGCTGCTGGTGTTGTCGTGAGCGAGATGGCAAACTAAATTTGGATTAGGTGCTGAAGATTCGTCGGCATGCATCTGTGTTCAACGATCCTACCAGGTGGATTACGTGCGCAAATTAATTGGCGTTATATTCGGGCTCATCTCTCTGACCATGGCAGCCGTGCTTGTCGTTCCCAGCTTTATCGACTGGAACAACTACAAGGATGATCTTACCCGGCGGGTCAAGGAGATGACAGGCCGCGATCTCGCCATAAATGGGAACATCCGAATCGCCGTCTTGCCGGCACCGGCGCTGGTGGTCAGCGATGTGTCCCTTGCCAATCCGGATGGCGCGACCGCGCGCCACATGGTGACGTTGAAGTCGGTGGAGATTCGCGTGGCGCTCGGCCCATTGCTGGGTGGGCAGGTGCAGGTGGAGACCCTTAAGCTAATCGAGCCGGTAATTCACTTGGAACGACTCAGTGACGGCAGCGCCAACTGGACATTTAAGGCCGTGAAAAGGCCGGCCGGCAGCGAAGCCAACCCGACTGCGTTAGGCGCAACGAATGAAGGCTCGAGTGAGCCGCTGCCAATCGCGCTCGATAACCTGACCATCGAGAATGCTACCCTGATCTATAGGGATTCCGTTTCCGGCGTCACCGAGCAGGTTGAAAAACTCAGCGCGCGAATTGCCGCGGCGTCACTGCAAGGCCCGATGAAGACAAGTGGCACGGCGACGGTTCGCAACGTCCCGCTGACCTTCGAGTTGGATGTCGGTGAGATCATCCGCGACCGAACCGTGCCCTTCAACCTCCGTGCCGGCGTGGCGACTGGCAACGTGACAGCTCAGGTCGGCGGTACACTGGTCAACTTGACCGACCTACCGAAATTCAAGGGCAACGTCAAAGTGGAGGGAGAGAATCTGGCTGCGGCGTTGGCATCCTTGAGTGGCGCCGGCGCGCCGTCTTTACTAGGGCAGTCTTTCCAAGTGGGGGGGGATGTCACGGCGACGGCGGCCGAAGTCCAAATGGAAAGAGTTGATATTGGCCTCGGCGCGACCCGGGCCAGCGGTGATCTTTATTTCGACATGGGCGAAAAGCCCAGCGTCAATGCCCGGCTGGAAGTTCGGAAAATTGACCTGGACGCGTTGATTGCTTCGAAACCGGCGTCGACCGCACCCAGTATTAGAACGGCCAAAGACGCGGCGACGCCCAAGATAGCGATGCTAGCGGCAAAGAAGCCCTTGCGGTTTGCCCTTCCCAAAGGGCTAGAGGCCTCGGCGATCGTCTCTATCGACGCGATAGCGTTCCGTAACGAGATAATCCGTGACGCTTTGTTGAATGCCAAATTGACCGATGGTTTGCTGACCGTGAACCAGGTTTCCGCGCAATTTCCGGGTGGGTCGGATTTGGTGGCGACTATGAGCCTGCACACGCCGAACGGCGTTCCCGCCTTCAGCGCCAATGTGGATAGCACGGTGAACGACCTGCGAGTCGTGTTGCGGTGGTTGGACGTGGGCTTGCCATCTGTGCCCGCGGATCGGTTGCGTAAAATTAGCGCGCGAGCCCAAATGACGGGAACCCCGGACCAGTTACAGATCGGCAGTTTGGATCTGCGGTTTGATTCGTCTCGCCTAACGGGTGGTATCACGGTGGCCTTACGTGAACGTTTGGCATTTGGTGCGAATCTTACCTTGGACCGTTTGAACGTAGATTCCTATATTCCAACGACGAAGGTCAAGGCTGCCGGCGCACCGGCCGGCACTGCCGTCAAGGCCGACGGAGGTACGATAGCCTCGAGCAGTGGCGGGAATGCCAACCCCGTTACCGTGTTGGCCGCGCTGACGCGGTTTGACTCTAATGTGAAGGCTCATGTGAAAAGTCTGGTTTACGAGAAAAACCCGATCCGCGATCTCGTTGTTGACGCCACCGTATATAATGGTACCGCCGATATCCGCAGTCTTAGCGTCGGCAAGTATGGAGGCGCTTCGGCCAGTTTGAAGGGCAAGGTGAAAGATTTAGTTGTTGCGCCCAGCGTTGAAAACTTGAGTTTCGAGGTCAAGATTCCTGACACACGCCGCTTTGCCCGGATTGTTGGTGCGGAGTTGTCATCGGCTCTCAATGACCTCGGCGTGGTGACGGCGAAGGGGTGGATCAACGGTAATTTGTTGCGTCCGCAGTTTGATGCTTCGGTACGCCTGGCGGGTGGTGTGGTCGGTATTAAGGGGCGCGTGTCGGCAATTCCTGGCATGCACATGGTCGACGCCCGTATCGGTCTCGAGCACAAGGACCTGGTTGGGCTCGTGCGCACGTTTGGAACCAGCTATCGTCCCGCGGGCCGGATCGGCGGTATTAAATTCGATGCTGATGTAAAGGCGTCCGCGAAAGCCGTCTCCGTGAAAAATTTGCGCGCAGCCATCGGAAAGCTCTCAGTTCATGGCCAGGCGGATATCGCCCTGGGCGGGCCGAAGCCGGTGATCAAGGCCGCGATTAAAGCGGGCGGGCTGGTCATCGACCCCTTCCTGCCGGCCGCTCCAAAGAGAGCTCGTCGCGTGTTCAGCCGTACACCGAAAGACATGACGCGGCGTTCATCCTCCCGATCCGCGCTGGCCGGTAGTCGGTTCCCTAATGACCGTATCGATCTCTCAGTCCTGAATTTGGTGGACGCCGATCTGACGTTCCGGGCGCCAATCCTGGCCTATGACAAGGTGCTGATCGAGAAACCTGATTTGAACGCCAGCCTGAAGAACGGTGTGCTCACCGTGCCCAAGTTATCTGGCCGAGTGTTCGATGGCGCCTTCGACGCCAGGCTGGAAGCCGCGACCGGCCAGCGCAATCGACTTTCCATCAAGGGCGGCGTGGATGGCGTCAACATGGCGAAGTCCCTGGAAGCCATGACTGGCGAGGCCTTTGCCAACGGTCGCATGAAGATCAATATGGATTTCGCTAGCACGGGCCAAAGCATGCACGATTTGGTCGGCAACCTGGGTGGAGCGGCTTCCGTGGCGCTCACGGATGTGGATGTGGGAAAGGCCGGCAAGGGCAGCACGATGTCCGGTCTGCTAGTCTTGCTCACATCTCTCAACAAACTCGGTGGATCTAACATCAATGACCAGGCGCAGATGACTGGGACCTTTAAGATTAGCCGCGGCATTGCCCACTCCAACGATATCAAGATTGCCTCGGCCTACGGGAATGGCGCCGCCGCTGGCGATATCAACCTGCCGGCCTGGAATATCAACATGGAAGGTAAGATGCAGCTCGGGCAGAGCTTCATTACTCAGTTGCTTAAGGCAAAAATTCGCGAGACGAGTCCCGCTGTGCCCTTCGCGATTACCGGGGCGCTGGATGCGCCAAACGTCAAGGTGGACACGGGTGAGTTATTGGGCAATGGGATCCTGATCCCGGGTGCCGATGCTCTCTTGAAAAAGGCGCCTAAGGGTGTTGGTAATATTGTTCGCGATCTCCTTGATGGCGGTGCCAGGGCCACGAAGCTGAAGAGGAAGCGCATGCCTTCGCCACCGCCCGTTCCGTCCGGTGACCAGCAGACACCCGCCGATGTATTGCCGCCGAAGCCGTCCCGGCAACAGCAGGCACCCACAGTCAATCCGGAACAGTTCCTCAGACAGCTATTCAAACTTTAGGGGAGAGCGCTTCCAGGACAAAGACGCGGAGTGCACTGGACAGGTTGCCCGTCCGCTCGGCATCAATGCGCGTGACGAGAGCGTTCAGCGACTCGCCGTTCCGCGCTGCGATGGCTTTTATTTGATCCCAGAACGCGTCCTCTAGGGTGATGGACGTGCGATGATCGGCGATTACGACGGATCGCTTGCGGATGCAGGTGGGGTCAGGTGTGGTGTCGATGGTGCGTTGCTCCGAATTTTGTGCGAGAAGATAGCGCAGATGACTGCCTCCAAAAAAGGCGTCGCCGGTGATCTGGGTTACAGACAGATGGGTTTGGCCTCCCTATGCTGGGGCCCATAGCTGAACGCCGCGATCAAGCCCGCCGCCCCCATGACCTGGCTGGAGCACTTGGAGAAATAACACATTAAGGATAACGCGGTGCTGTTCGATTTCGCTTCGAAGGCCTTCGTCGTTGCCATATAAAACCGTCATCCTTTGCGCCTCCCTGTGGGATGGTTTTGGAGTTTGACGACTGGCCCGGCAAAACTGTGACATTCAAGCTGGGATCGGCCAAGCTCGGTTCGAACCAGGGGAGCTTCATCCTGGTCGAGGTCCACGATGTTCGGGAGCTCGGATCGCTACCGGGCACCGACAACTGCCCTGTAAGTGGCTTGGAAAAATGACATGACGATTGTGTCGCCGTCTATTTGGCGGCGATCAGCATGATTTCTACGTCGTACTTGTCACTTGCAAGTTTTGCCTCAACACAGGCGCGACACGGCGTGTTATCGGGGCTAACCCAAGAATCCCAAACGGCATTCATTTCCGCGAATTTGGCCATGTCGGTGATCCAGAGGTTCGCCGATAAGAGTTTTGACTTGTCCGTGCCGGCTTCCGCCAGGTAGCCGTCGATGCGCTTCAAAATATCCCGGGTTTGCTCCGCCACCGTGCCACCCGGTGCGCCGGAGGCTACCTGGCCAGCTATGTAGACGGTGTTGCCATGAACGACGACCTGGCTCATGCGGTCGCTAGCGTGCATGCGTTGGATAATCATGAAATCTCTCCCTTCGGAATTCAGCTTCGGATGCTTGGAAATTGGGCGTCTAGAGCCTATCCGCCAGTCGCTTTGTTGAAAAGGTTTCGGCGGGAAATTATTCTTGTGCCTTCGTTTCACGGGTGGGCACCGTATCGGCACCCAACGCATCGGCCAACAGGGAATTGGCGCTTCCCGGCTTCAACGGTTTTTGCTGACTGGGGTCGGGTGCCCAGGCGGTCATGGTGATGATTTCAAAAGTCGCCGGAATCCGACCGGCCGAATCGGCAAATGTTTCGATATAGATCTCGCAGGCCCGGAGCAGTGTGGTTCGTCGGGTGAAGTTGCGGCGCCGATCTTTGTTGGCATTAGTTTCACCCATGCCGCGCAGGTCAAGAAGCAGTTTTAATGGATTGCCGTAGGAGACGGTCACCGTTTCCGCATCCACCACGGGCAGTGCGAAACCCGCCCGGGTCATCAGGTTGCCCAAGTCGCGCACGTCGATGAGCGGTGAAAACCGGGGACTGACCCCACCCTCGATCTCGGTCTCCGCCTGGAACATGGACGTGCGTAATTCATGCAGCGTATCGCCGCCTAACGCTGCGGCTAGGAACAGGCCATCGGGCTTCATGGCGCGGCGAATCTGAACCAGCATGCCCGGTAGATCGTTGACCCAATGCAGGCTCAGGTTGGAGAGGACCAAATCGAAGGACATTTCGGCGAAGGGAAGTGCCTCTTCATCGCCGGCCAGCGCCGGAGCGCCGTTGCCATTGGCCAGGGTTGCTAGGATCGGGGACAAGTCCGATTGGATAAGCGTTTCAATGCCGCCGCGTCTGCCCAGTGCGCGGGCTAACTCACCGCCATGGCAACCGAGATCTAGGGCCAAGGGAAAGGACCGGGTCACGTCGTCCAACCGGTCCGCCAAGCGCTCCGCCGATTCCGCAAACAGAAAATCGTGCGCTGACAGATTGGTGGCGGCGCGATCCCGGTGGCGGCGCACAGCGGCTCGGTTGAAGACAGTTATGCTTTCGGTCATGATTCTCTTATGCCACAAGAAGACGGCTCCTTAAATGCCGCCGCGTTTAGGTCGCTGAGGCGCGGCTGGGATTAGGCCTTGGATTTGCCTATACCGCCACAGGGCTTGAACGGTGGTTACGTGGTTGTGAAAGTGCACACGATGTGCTCGGCCAACCTTTCGTCGAAGGTCCAGGGCCCCGTGGCTAAGTGCGACGCTTGCTTGTGCGTGCCACCGGCTTTTCCTCGGGCACGCGCGGTGTTTATGACCAGGTAAGCTGCGGTCTGCCTGTAAAGCCGGGCCGTAGACTGTCGGATAGTTCTCGGGGGCGTACATGTCGACGATTGGCATTTGGTATCCACGTGATTATATACTTCGCTAATCACGAACATCGACCGACTGACCGGGGGGCTCGAACCGTGGCGAAAGTTGAAATATATACCTCTCCCTTCTGCGGGTTCTGTTTCCGCGCGAAGGCGTTGTTGCAAGCCAAGGGCATCGATTTTGTGGAAATTGACGTTTTTTCGGTAGCCAGTGCGCGTGACCAGATGATGGAGCGTTCTGGCGGCAAGACGTCCGTACCGCAAGTCTTCGCCAATGATGCCTACGTGGGCGATTGCGATGGCATTCACATGTTGGACGCGCAGGGTAAGTTGGATGCGAAGCTGGGTCTAACTGCCGCCTAGTGCAAATTACGCTAAAACGGAATAACAAAGTGACCTGATTAAGTCCTCAGGGGATGCGCAGGCGGTTCGCCATCTTCGCGGGTACTTCCTTCCACATCCTTAACGGCGCATAGGCGTTGTTTGACGCCCGGAATGTCCGTGATGTCTAGACGGCCGTGTTCGTAGGCGACCACCTGCATCCGCCCGCCAACTAGATCGAGAAGCTCGCCACTTCGTAACAGGTGATCGGGGTTGCGGGGGCGGGCGAATTCTTCATTGCCGCGCGAAAAAGTTTCATAGATCAACACTCCACCCAGTGCGATGGCGTTGATCAAACTCGCCATCAAAGGCCGGAACAGATAGTTGACGACAATGACTGCATCAAAGGTCATGGCCTCAAGTGGGCCGCCCGAGCCGAAGGGATCGCTCCCGTCTTCCAGGTCCGCGTTGATGACCATTGTATTAGGCACGTCCATAAGATCCTGAAGCGCGTCCGTATTACGGTCTATGAACACGGTGCGGCAGCCCTGACGCATCAGGTGCCGGCCATGGCGGCCGCCGCCGGCGGCGAAGTCAAGAACCGACGCATCCTTTGGCACAAGCGGTGCGAACCGCGCGACCCAAGGTGACGGCTCGGCGATCCGAAGGTGCTCAGCCAGGAGGTCTTGGGACTTGGGGGGTGGCTCCTTAGTCACTGTATTCTTTTGCATTTGTTAACAGATATGGGCTATGTGTGACGAGTGTATCCTAAGAATAGTGTGTTTAGACCATGATCGTCTATCAACTCCGTTGCTCAAACGGCCATGAATTTGAGGCTTGGTTCAGAGACAGTGGCACCTTCGACCAGCAGGCCAAAGACGGTGACGTCGCCTGTCCGCAGTGTGGTGACGTGCACGTCTGCAAGGCGTTGATGGCGCCCAACATTGCGCCCAGCCGCAAACGCGCTCCCGTCTCGCCCGAAGAAAGTGATAGCGCCGAACGCAGGGCCCAGGAGGTCGCGGAAAAAATTCTCGAAGCGGTCGGCAATATCCGATCCCACGTAGAAAAGAACTTCGACAATGTCGGTGACGAATTCGCCGAGGAGGCGAAACGCATTTACTATGGAGAAGTGGAAGAACGCGGTATCTATGGCAACGCCACCGATGAGGAAGCTGAGGAACTGAAAGAAGAGGGTATTGAGTTCTACCGCCTACCCCCCACCGGTCGCGGCGATAGCTAAACGCGCTTAATCACCATCCCCGTATTTGATCGGACCGGCTATAAAGTGCCGCCAGGTATTGTCCTGTGCTCCGCCAATCGAAACTCAGGTTCCGAATCGCCGCATACCCGATACAGTCCAGATTCATGGGAATCACGCGGCCCCGATGGCACCGCTAAGAGCTTCGACGATGACGTTCGTGATACCCGGGTCCGATGATCCCACGATTTATTCGATGCAACTCAGGCGGTCTTGGTTAAAAACATCATGTAGTTGATGCTCAAATCCCGGCTTTCGCGCCAACTGCCGTCTAAGGGGTTGTAGGCGAGGCCGGTTAGATTCTTGACCTTAATGCCATGGGGCTCAAGTTCGTTCGCCAGTTCAGATGGACGCACGAATTTTCGCCAATCGTGTGTCCCCGCTGGCACCCATCTCAACACGTATTCCGCCCCGATCTTTGCCAATGCTAGGGACTTCAAGGTGCGATTTAGGGTCGAGAGCACCATGGCGCCGCGCGGCTTCATCAGGTTCGCCGCCGTTTTCAAGAACAAGACCCGGTCGGCTACGTGCTCCACCACTTCCATGCTCAAAACCACGTCAAATTTCCGGCTCTCTCGGCCCATGTCCTCGGGGAGGATATGGTGATAATCTATTTCTAGGCCGACCGCCTCCGCATGGTGACGGGCAGCGTCGATGGTTTCTGCGCCGGCGTCAATGCCTGTCACGGTCGCGCCCAAATGGCACATGGGTTCCGTGAGCAACCCGCCGCCGCAACCTACGTCGACAAGGCTGAGACCTTGCAATGGCATCATGGATTTTGGGTCGCGGTCGAAATGCGCGCATAGACGGTTGCAAATATAGCCAATGCGCGCTGGGTTGAGCTGGTGTAGGGGCCGGAATTCACCGTCGCCGTCCCACCATTTATCCGCCAGGCGGGCAAATTGGGCGATTTCGTCTGGATTTGCGGTGGAGGCGTTCATTCGGTGGTGCCTGGGCTTGTCATGCGTTCCTTTCATAGAGTATGAATGCGCCGCCCGGGCTGCAACCCATTTCGCCAACGTCGATTCCGCCGATGCTATGCGAGTCGGAGTTCGAGGTTACGGTATGGCTGCGACCCGCAAGAGTTCAACGAAAGTGAGACCCCATGGCGCGCATCGTACAGAAATTTGGCGGCACTTCCGTCGCGGACACGGATCGGATCCGCGCCGTCGCCGAAAAAGTGAAGCGCGAGATCAACGTTGGGAATGAGGTGGCCGTGCTTCTGTCGGCCATGTCTGGCGTGACCAATCAGCTTGTGGCCTACGTAGACGACGTATCTAACCTTTACGATGCCCGGGAATACGACACGGTTGTGTCAACCGGAGAACAGGTGACCGTCGGCCTGCTGGCTCTGGTCCTACAGGGGATGGGAATTCCGGCCCGTTCCTGGTTAGGCTGGCAGGTGCCCATACGCACCGACAATGTCCATAGCAAGGCGCGGATCAAAGATATTGAATCGGCGGAATTGGACAAGCGCATGAAGGCGGGCGAAGTGCCCGTGGTCGCTGGATTTCAGGGTCTGAGCGCGGAGAACCGGGTGACTACCCTTGGCCGGGGTGGCACGGACACCAGCGCCGTCGCCTTGGCCGTCGCGCTCGGCGCAGACCGTTGCGATATCTATACAGATGTTGATGGAGTTTATACCACTGATCCCCGGATCGTGCCCCACGCAAAGAAGCTGGAGCGGGTGACATACGAGGAAATGCTGGAGATGGCGTCGCTGGGCACCAAGGTATTGCAGACCCGTGCCGTCGAAATGGCCATGAAGCATGGCCAACGCATCCAAGTTTTGTCTAGCTTTGAAGATGTGCCCGGAACCCTAGTTGTTGATGAGGATGAAATCGTGGAACAAGAACTGGTCAGCGGTATTGCTTACAGCCGCGATGAAGCGAAAATTACCTTGGTCAGCGTCCGCGATCAGCCGGGCGTAGCGGCGGCTATTTTTGGCCCACTATCCGAGGCCAGCATCAATGTCGACATGATCGTACAGAGCGTGTCCGGCGATGGTGAAAGTACGGACATGACCTTCACTGTGGCGGAAAACGATCTGGAACGCGCTGTCGAGACCTTGAAGGCGCTAAAGGATCAGCTGGGTTGTGACGACATCATGTTCGACTCGAACGTCGTTAAGGTCTCTGTAATTGGTGTCGGGATGCACAGCCACGCTGGTGTCGCCCAGACTATGTTTGGCGCCTTGGCCGAGAAGGGCATTAACATTCAGGTTATCTCCACCTCTGAGATTAAGGTGAGTGTACTTATTGACGAGGAATACATGGAGCTGGCCTTGCGTTCCCTTCACGCGGCTTACGGCTTGGATGCGAAATAGCGGCCGATCGCGCGCGTACCGAAGGGGTGTCCTGTACCGTTTACATACCTCTTCCGGGACATGGTGAATTCGAGAAACGGGGAAACGAACCGTAATGGTGCCCGTCGGCCCTCCCATTGGACCTGTCTCCGTGTTGTCTGCGCCGCGACGACTTCTGGCACGTGTCCGCGACGTGATGGCCGGTACCGCGCCCGCGCAGGAGCGGCTGGATGACATCGTCAAGATTATTGCCGCGGACATGGTCGCGGAGGTTTGCTCTGTCTATGTTCGGCGGGGCGGCGATGTGTTGGAGTTGTTTGCAACCCAAGGCCTGGAACCCAGTGCCGTTCATAAAACTCGTTTGCAGTTTGGCGAGGGTATCGTTGGAGATGTCGCGCAGAAAGCACGGGCCTTCGCATTGGCCGATGCGCAGCAGCATTCCAATTTCGTCTATCGGCCGGAAACTGGTGAGGAAATCTACCACTCTATGATGGGGGTGCCAGTGCTCCGTGCGGGTCGGGTGGCCGGGGTCATCGCGGTTCAGAACCGGGCCCAGCGCCATTATACGGAAGAAGAGATAGAGACCCTCCAGACCGTAGCTATGGTATTGGCGGAATTGATCGCTGGCGGTGAGCTCATCGATCACACCCAGATTTTGGTCGAAGAACTGACGGCGGCGCGGCCGGTGCGGATTGAAGGTATCGGCCTGAACGGCGGTCTGGGCGTGGGCCACGCGATCCTGCATATCACGGATCTGGCCGTGGCTAATTTGGTCGCAGACGACCCGGACGCGGAACGCTGTCGGCTGCATAAAGCCTTTTCCGAGATGCACGGCTCGTTGGACGAATTATTGGCCGATGATGCGCTTGCTGAGGGTGGCGAGCATCGCGATGTGCTTGAAACCTATCGGTTGATCGCCGAGGACGCCGGTTGGCTGACCCGGATCGAAGACGCCATTGAAACTGGTTTGACGGCCGAAGCCGCGGTCCAACGAGTGCAAAATGACATCCGCGCCCGTATGGCCAAGGTGACGGATTCTTATCTCCGTGAACGGGTCCATGACCTCGATGATCTGGCCCGACGTCTGATTCTGCACCTCATGGGTGGAACGGGGATGGCTCTGGCCAAAGATCTGCCCGAACATGCGACCTTGATCGCCCACAGCTTGGGTCCAGCGGAGCTGCTCGACTACGACCATGACCGGCTGGCCGCTGTGGTTTTAGAAGAGGGGTCACCGGCCTCGCATGTGGCGATCATTGCTCGCGCTTTGGATATTCCCGTCGTTGGCCGCGCGCGTGACATCATTCAACAAGTGGATGCCGGAGACCTGGTTGTCGTGGACGCCGACAACAACCAGGTCTTCGTGCGGCCCGGAGATGACGTCCTGACGGCCTTCGAAGAGGGGGTTCGCCAAGCCGAGGACCAGCGCGAGCGCTACGAGGAGCTCGTCGATCAATTGACGGAGACCAAGGATGGTGTGCGCATTGAATTGTGGATAAACGCCGGATTGATGATCGACATGAAACACCTGACCGAATGGAACGCCGATGGCATTGGCCTATTCCGAACGGAGATTGCCTTTATGGCACGCTCCAAACTTCTGGGCGTCGACGA
>DFRF01000024.1:40374-40501 GCA_002378125.1 Rhodospirillaceae bacterium UBA3470
CTCCAAACTTCTGGGCGTCGACGAACAGACCCGTCTCTACAAGCGGGTCATGGATCAGGCCGATGGTAAGCCGGTAGTCTTCCGTACTCTCGATATCGGTGGCGACAAGGTGCTGCCCCATTGGGGC
>DFRF01000024.1:40899-41219 GCA_002378125.1 Rhodospirillaceae bacterium UBA3470
ATGCGTCAGCAATTGCGGGCCCTGATCCGCGGTGCAGGTGGACGCGAGTTGGATGTCATGTTTCCCATGGTTGCAGAAGTTTCCGAGTTTGAGGCCGCTCGTGAGCTCCTGGATATGGAGTTGGCGCGTGAGAGAGCGAACGGCCGGACATTGCCGGCGGCGGTCCGGGCCGGCGTGATGTTAGAGGTGCCCAGTCTTGCGTTTCAGCTTCCGACACTGCTGGAACGGGTCGATTTTTTGTCTGTAGGCAGCAACGACTTGGGTCAGTTTTTATTTGCTCAAGACCGGGGCGATGCGCGTCTCGCCGACCGCTACGACAT
>DFRF01000058.1 GCA_002378125.1 Rhodospirillaceae bacterium UBA3470
CACGCCCGGCGCGGGCAATGCGACGTCATATCTCATGACGACACGCCCAAGGCCGGCATTTCGAGCGAGCGATCAGCCGAGTGCCAGATCGATAGCCAGTCCGGCAAAGATGAGGCCACCCAGGTAGTTATGCTGCATGAACGCCTTGAAGCAAGACGCGCGATCACGTTCGCGCGTTAGCCATTGGTGATAGAGCGACATCGCTACAGCGGCGAACAGCCCCAGATAATAGGCCAGGCCCAGCGAGAAAATCAGGCCGACTCCGACCAGCAGCCCGTAGAAAAGCGCCTGAAAGCCGCCGATGATGGCGCGGTCGCGGCTGCCCCAGAGCACGGCCGTGGATTTCACGCCGATCTTGAGATCGTCGTCGCGATCGACCATGGCATAGAACGTATCGTAGATCAGCGCCCAGATCAGCGTTGCCACAAACAATACCCAGCCGCCGATGGATACGCCGCCGCTTTCGGCCGTGAAGGCCATCGGCACCGCCCAACCGAACGCCGCGCCCAGAAACATCTGTGGCCAGTGCGTCGCGCGTTTGGTAAAGGGATAGAGAACCGCCAGGCCGACGGCCACAACCGACAACGCGATGGTGGCCGGATCGAGCGTAAGCACCAAGCCAAATGCGAGCAGACAAAGCACCGCGAATACGCCCAGCGCTTCACGAGCGCTGACCTCGCCGGTAGCCAGCGGGCGCTCCCGGGTGCGGGTGACGTAGCCGTCGATCTTGCGATCGGCAAAGTCATTCATCACACAGCCGGCCGAGCGCATCAACACCGCTCCGGCCACGAACACGAACAACACCCACATATCGGGCACGCCGTCGGCGGCCAGCCACAGCGCCCAGAGCATCGGCCACACCACGAGAAAGATGCCGATGGGCTTGTTCAGGCGGGTCAGACGCAGATAGCAATCGAGCCGACCTGCACGGGCCGTCGTGCTGGACATGGATGCACTCCGAAGATTATGGGCTGGCGATGGGCATCCGTGGCACTACCAACTACCGCCCAAAGTCTCTGAAACGGTACCATGCGCGAAATTGTTGCGGCAGGCTCGCGAGCCGTCGACGTTGAGACCAACGATCGAGCGACTACGCGAACCCGAGCTGCTTTTCGGAGAATCCATGTCCGCTCCTTCTCAATCCGGCGGCGCGCCGATCACCGACGAACGACAACTTGTCGATTATTTCGAGAATGCCTGCAAGCCGCCGAGCCGTTGGCGGCTGGGCACTGAGCACGAGAAGTTCGTTTTCGATCGCGAAACGCTGCGCCCCCTGCCCTATGAAGGCGAGCAGAGCATCTCGCGCTTTCTCGAAGCGTTGACGCGCTTCGGCTGGACGCCGATGCAAGAAAACGGGCGCACGGTCGCGCTTGAGTGCGGCGACTGTCATATCACGCTGGAGCCCGGGGGCCAGCTGGAGCTGGCCGGGGCACCGCTGTATACCATTCACGAGACCTGTGACGAGATCCACACGCATCTACGCCAGGTCAAGGAAGTGGCCGCGGATATGAACGTCGGTCTCATCGGCCTGGGCTTTCAGCCCAAATGGTCGCGTGAAGACAGCCCGTGGATGCCTAAGGAGCGCTACGAGATCATGGGCAACTACATGCCCAAGGTTGGCAGCCTCGGCCTGGACATGATGCTTCGCACCTCCACCGTGCAGGTCAATATCGACTACGGCTCCGAAGCGGACATGATCAAGAAATTCCGCGTCTCCCTGGCCTTGCAGCCAATCGCCACGGCGCTGTTCGCTAATTCACCTTTCAAAGAAGGGAAGCCGACAGGCTATCTCGCCTATCGCAGCTTCGTCTGGACCGATGTGGACGCTGACCGCCAAGGCATGCTGCCGTTTGTTTTCGAGGACGGCTTCGGGTTCGAGCGCTACGTCGACTATGTACTCGACGTGCCAATGTATTTCGTCTACCGCGACGGCGAATACATAGATGCATCTGGGCAATCGTTCCGTAATTTCCTGGATGGCAAACTTCCGGCACTGCCCGGCGAGAAGCCAACCTTGAAGGATTGGGAGGACCACATGAGCACTGCCTTTCCCGAGGTTCGCCTGAAGAGATTTCTGGAAATGCGCGGGACCGACGGCGGCCCATGGGCGCGGCTCTGTGCCTTGCCGGCGCTTTGGGTAGGGCTTTTATATGATTCTCAGGCTCTCGACGATTCCTGGGAGTTGGTTAAAGATTGGACAGCGGAGGAGCGCCAGAAGCTTCGCGAAGAAGTGCCAAAAATGGCGCTCGGCACGACGTTCCGGAGTCAAACTGTTAAGGACATCGCCCTCGATGTGCTTTGCATCGCCCACGCGGGTCTTCAGCGCCGGTCGAAGTGCGACAGTGTAGGCCTCGATGAAACGCATTTCCTGCGACCCTTGTTCCAGATCGCCGAATCCGGCATCACGCCTGCCGAAGAACTGCTCCGGGCTTATGAACGACGCTGGCAGGGCTCCGTTGACCCGGTCTTCCAGGAATACGCCTACTGATCCGTGAAATTTCGCCACCTAGTCGACGGCGGGTCAATTCAGTTATGATATCTCGTGTATCCGCGCTTAGGTGAGATGGAATAATGGCTCCCAACGTCAATAGCCTGATGGGTGATTTTGCCGCCGTAATTTCCAATGTCGATTTGAACGCCACCTTTTCCAATCATGAATTTGAAGTGATCCACAACGCCGTTGACGCCCACGGCGTCGCAGTGTTCCGCGATCAATTTCTTGAAGACGATGCGCTGGTCGCCTTTGCCGAGAGGTTTGGTCCCATGGAAACGCCGCTGGCGCGCGACCAGTACGGCGGGATCGACAAACGGATCACCATGCTCGCGAACGTCAGCGATAACGGGCAGGTCATGGCTGTGGACGACGAACACGCTATCTTCATGAAGGGAAATCTGCTCTGGCACTCAGACAGTTCCTATAAACCTGTGCCGTGTACCTATTCCATTTTGGCTGCCCACGAAGTACCGGCATCGGGCGGCGAAACGGAATTCGCGGACGCGCGGGCGTGTTACGACGATTGGCAAGGCCCATTTGGCGAAACCGAGAAGGATGAGTTGGAGGATCTAGTTTGTGAGCATTCCATCATCTATTCGCGCTCTCTGATCTCGGGTGACATATTTTCTGACGAAGAGAAGGCTGCCTTCTCGACACCGCGCCAACCCCTGGTCCGTGTCCATCCACGAACGGGACGCAAGGTGTACTACGTAGGCAGCCATTGCTCGCATGTCATCGGCTGGCCGTTGGAGAAAGGCCGTGCCTTGGTGCGAGAACTGACGGGATTCTGCATCCGGCCGGAATGTGTCTATTCACATAAATGGCATCCGGGCGACGTGGTCATATGGGACAACCGCTCGGTACTGCATCGGGGACGGACTTATGATCCGACGGCCCGGCGGATCATGCACCGCGCGACTGTCGCAGGCGATGGCCCCTTGCTCCCTGCATAATGATTGACCTAACGCCTTTGTCCAACCATCTGGACGCGCCTTAACGGTTTGCGCGAACGGCATGCTAGAAACCGAAATCTTCTCCCAGCTGGACAAAGTCCTCGATCACGCCCAGGAGCACCTCCTCTATCGGGTCATACTGAAGGGCCACAAACCAGTTTAGGCCTTTAGGTTGTCGCCCGGCACTTGTAGAGCATGGCCGTGTCCATCTCCTGAACCACCTCATCACGCTGGTTCAAGATTTGACGCTGCATCTTTACGACGCCCTTGTCGCCACTGCTGGTCAGCCGGGTTTCAGCCACCGATTGGGCCATACGGATCGTATCCCCGGCCATGACTGGTTTAAGCAGCTTCCAATTCTCAATCCCAAGAAGCGCGAGCAATGTGCCATCATTGATTCCGCTGGCGTACTGCAGCCCGCCTGAGATCCCATAGACCATGGGGCCATGGGCAATAACGTCGCCAAATTGAGTAGTCTTGGCGTATTCGATGTTGGCATGCACTTCGTTGAAGTCACCGGTCAAGCAACAAAAGTTGACGATGTCCGTATGGGTAATGGTCCGCGATGGCGTTACCAGGATCATGCCTACCTCGAAATCTTCGAAATACATGCCACGCACGGGGCGCTCGGCGGTGGCTAAATCGCTCATCGGCGTTACCTCTCTTCCCTGCCTAGGATCATGGTGCAATGGGACGAAAGGATCCCGCCCTCGTTATGGACCAGGGCCACGTCGTGGTTGGCCACTTGGCGCTCACCTTCTTGCCCGCGAAGTTGGCGGACCGCCTCAATGATACCGAACAGACCGCCAGCGGCTCCAGCATGCGCGTGTGATAACATGCCCCCGTGAGTATTGACGGGCAGCCGTCCGTCGATCCTTGTGTCGCCAGCCTCTACCATCGCGCCGGCACCGCCACGTTCGCAAAGGCCTAGCTCTTCCATTTCGATCATGGGCACCACAGAGAAGCAGTCATAAAGCTCGGCGAAATTCATGTCTTCGGGCCCGAGCCCGGCCATGGTGTAGGCACGTCGGCCCGCCTCCAAGGCACCGAACTCCGTCAGGCTATCTGCGCACATGAGATGTTCGTGGGTGTGGTATTCACCGATACCATGGAGATAGACGGGATCGCTTTTCAAGTCCTTAGCCCGTTCCGCCGTGGTAACGATGTAGGCGCCGCCAGCATCCGAGATTAGGCAGCAATCGAGGATATTCAGCGGCTCTGCGATGGGCTTTGAATTGACTACCTCTTCCACGGTAATAGGCTTGGTCATATGGGCGTTTGGATGACGGACCGCATGGTCACGCGTCGTCACGGCCATCTGTGCCAACTGTTCCCGCGTGGTCCCGTACTCGTGCATGTGCCGGCGGGTGATCATCGCATAGAAACTGGGAATAGAGGCGCCGTAGGGTTGTTCGTAGTACGGATGTCCGACGGCGGCCAAGGCCGCTACGGCTTGATCTCGGGTCTGCCCAGTCGCCCGGTTTTCACCAGCGCAGCACAGGATCACTTCGGCCTGCCCTGAAACAATGGCTTCCGCCGCATGCTTCAGCATGACCGCAGGCGATGCCCCGCCAACGACCATGGACGCGTTGAAAGTCGGTTTCAGGCCCAGGTATTCGCACATGACGCTGCCCAGCATGAAATAGGGCTCCGTCATCGAATAGGCCGTCAGCAGCCCGTCGATATCGGAAGGCTTCAACCCCGTCTCGTCTAGTGCCCGCTTGGCAGCCTGGGCATTGAGGCCAAGCCCTGTCATGTGCGGCACCTTGCCGATTTCCGATTCACCGACGCCGACGATCGCAACGCGATTTCGGAGGGTCGTATCGGTCATGATCCGCCTCCCGCCCGAGCCAGCCGAAACTGAGGGACCTTGGCTTCGCCACGATCCTCAAAACAAACTTCCACCCTATCGCCGATTACCACCTCAAGCGCGCCGTCACCCACAATATTAGTCATGATGCGCGGTCCTTCCGCCAGATCAATGAGAGCTACAACGTAAGGGCAATCCTCGCGAAAAACGGGCAGTGGCGCACGGTGGACAATGGAGAAGCTATGAACCGTTCCGGTGCCGACAGCGTCGGTCCAGGTGCGATTTGCTGACCAGCATTTGGGGCAGACATGTCGCGGCATGAGATCTAAGTGGCCGCAATCGGCGCATTCTTGCAAAACCAGACGGCTCTCTTTGGTCGCGGCCCAATAGACTTCTGAATCCGCGTTGACGAAGGGCTCGGGGCGCTGTCCCGTCATCAATCTTCCCTCTCTAAGTGTTTGTGCCAATACTCGCGGTCGCTAGCCGCCGGGAAATTCGCCTCGACCTTCGATTTGACCGCCTCAAATCCTTCCTGGAAGGCTTCGGTCCGAAAAGCCAGCGGCTGGCCAAGGCTTTCGAAGGCTAACATACTTTCCGCGCTCTGTTCAAAACTCCGGCCCATGATCATCTTGGTGATCCCCATGGCCTCAATGGGGCCATTGGCCAAAACATGGGCGTGGGCCAGGGCAGCCCCATCCAATTCATCGTCTGGCAACACCTTGGCGACAATCCCCATCTCTAGGGCATATGCCGCCGTCCAAGTGCCGTTTGAGAATAGGAAATTCTTAGCCCGCGCCATGCCGACCAGACGAGGCAGGCTATACATTGTTCCATAATCGGGCATGGCCCCCAACCGCATGAACCCGGCCATGAACTTGGCGCTCTCGGCGGCGAAGATGACGTCGCCGGCGAGCGCCAGTCCCATCCCACCACCGACGGCATAGCCGTTCACCCCCATGACGATGGGTTTTGGCATGCGGATCATCTGGGTGAGAAAAGCCGACATGTGCCGGAAGCGACTGTGGGTCGAGTAGGAATCGTTGAATTTCGACAGGGTGTCGAAGTCGCCGCCCGCGCAGAAGGACCGACCCGAACCGGTGATGTAAAGGGCGCGGACAGTATGGTCGTCGGCCGCCTCATGGATCGCGTTGGCTAGTCCGTCACGCATGGCCGGCGACAGAGAGTTGCGCATCTCATCGTTGGTAAAACGTATTACCAGGACATGGCCGTCCTTTTCAATTTGGATATTTTGATCGCTCATGCTTCCCTCCTCACTTACGATGCAGACGCAAATGTCCACTGCCGGCCGCCGTCGACCACCAGTTCTGTTCCGGTGACGTAATTGCCCGCCGGCGAACACAGAAACGCCACGGCCCCAGCAATGTCGTCGATTTTCCCGAAGCGCCGCAGAGCGACACGCGAGATCATTACCTCTTCCTGGCCGGTCTCGATATAGAGTTTATCAACTCCGACGGTCCCGGCGATGGGCCCCGGTGAAATGCTGTTCACCAATATTCCATCCGGCGCCCACTCCACCGCTAACGCATTGGTCAACGATTGAATGCCGGCTTTCGCCGCCCCAGCGTGGGCGGCCTGAGGCCAGCCGCTCCGCGCCAGCGTCGTTGTTATGGAAATGATCCGCGCATGACCCGACGCCTTCAGATGCGGATAGGCAGCCTTGCAACAATAGAAGGTCCCGTTGAGATCGATATCGATCACTGTCTTCCATCCGTTCGGCGACAACTCTGCCGTCGGGCAATTGAAATTTCCAGCTGCGTTGTTGATCAAGATGTCAATGCCGCCGAACCGCTCGGCGCATCGCGCGATGGCAGCTTCGACCTGTTCGTAGTCGCGTACGTCGGCGATTATGAAGTCGGCAGTGACACCGTCCGCGCTCAGTTCCTCAACGGCGACGCCTAGCTTCTCCGGGTTTCGGCTGGCGATGAAGATCTTGGCACCGAGCCCGCCTAACATATCGCAAATTCCCCGCCCTATACCGCTTCCGCCACCGGTGATGAAAACGGTGCGATCGTCCAGAAGACCTGGTTGAAAAATTTCTAATGCAGAATCCATCTCGCCTCCATTGTCCTAGTGACCGTTGTCGACATCCAAAATCACCTTCCCAACGACACGCCCCGAGCGGATGTCGTCAAGAGCCTCCGCGTACCGGTCCAGCGGCACTGTCTTACTCACATAGGGGTCGATCAGACCCTCATGGTAGAACTGGAACAATGCGGCCTGTGCCGCGGCAAACGTCTCCGGCTGGCGATCCCGGTAGTCCGAAACTTGGAGCCCCGTCGCGGTGATGTTCTTAACCAAGAGATAGCTGGCCTTGATCTCCGGAATATCTCCGGAGGCAAATCCGACAACCACCAAACGGCCACGCCACGCCAATGCCCGGAGCGCCGCCGCACAAGCATCACCGCCAACGGGGTCGATAACCACGTCGCAGCCTTTGCCGTCGGTCATGCCATAAACAGCGTCACGCAAGCTATTGCGAAGGTTATCTACCGACAAATCGACGACATGATCTGCGCCAAGGCACTCGGCGTTACGTCCGTGCTCTGCGTCCCGGACACCGGCAATCACCGTCGCCGCGCCGAGCGCCTTGGCCACCTGAACGCTGGCGACACCGACGCCGCCTTTAGCGCCCAGGACGAAAACTGACTCGCCGGGCTGAAGATACGCACGGTCCGTCAGCGCGAAATAGGCCGTCAGATAGACCAAGCCCATAGCCGCAGCCTTTACGTATGAAATTTCATTTGGCATCGAGTGGCATTGATCAGCACGGGCGACCAACTTTTCCGCATAGGCGCCATATTCAACGCAGGCCAGGACGCGGTCGCCGGGTTTTAATGTGGTGACACTCTCGCCAACCAGTTCAACCACACCGGCCGCCGCCTTACCCGGCGAAAACGGCAGAGGCGGCTTCACCTGGTACGTACCCTCGATCACCATCATGTCGGGAAAGTTCACGTCGGCCGCCTTGACCATGACGACCACCTCTCCTGGACCGGGGACAGGATCGGGCAGCTCTTTCACAAGAGCCGAGTTGAAAGCACCATATTCTTCGACGACAACGGCCCTCATAGGCGCTCCTCTATTCCGCCGACCGCCGTTGCTTGGCAACGGTTGCACGCCGCCCAGGCGCATATGCAGGTGTGCCATAGACTTCGAACAACGCCTTGGTGACGTCGAAATGGTGTGCGAGACCGCCCTGTTCCAAGCGCTCGATAGGGCCGTCCGCATAGCCAAGGCCGAGCCGGCAGGTCATATCCATATCGTCTGCCGTAGCCAGTCCTTCATCCAGGAACGTGAGAGCGGCGTTGTACTTCGGCCGGACCAGTCGGTCGATGATCCGTCCAACCTGGTCGGCAGAAACGGCAACCTCGAAACCGGCTGCTTCAAAAATGGCTCTGGCGGCGGCGATAGCACTATCGTCCGTCGCGGGTTGTCGCACCAGTTCGATAAGATTTGAAGGCGCGTCGTCGCCGTTCCGGTAGCGTGCAAAACCCAGCGCATTAGAGCCCTCAATACCGGCATGTTCCCCCGTATGTACACCGAGGCACTCCATTTCCAGTTCTACCAGAACCGCTGTTTTACCTGCATCCGGTTCAAACTGTGTACCCAAGTGCAGAACGATATCTCCCTCCGAAGAGGCCCCTTCAAGAAACCCTTCGCCCTCAGGGAAAGACCGGCTCTCGCCTTGTTTTTTTATCACGTAATCCATCTCGTCACCCTCCAAACATGGCGTTGTCGTCGTAGGTGTAGAATCCACGCCCAGTTTTGCGGCCGAGATGCCCAGCCGCGACCATGCGCCGGAGCAACGGCGGCGCCGAAGCCCGCGGATCCAGGGTGACGGGGTAAAAGGCCTCACAGAGCAGCATCTGCGTGTCGAGCCCAACAAGATCCAAAAGTTCGAGCGGACCCATCTTGTAGTTCAACCCAACCTTGATTGCCTTGTCGATATCAGTCGGTGAGGCGACACCGGCTTCCACGGCGCGGATGGCATCGTTATTGAATGGCACCAATAGCGCGTTGAGGATAAAGCCCGGCTTGTCCTGGGTCGCTACTGGCTGCTGACCGGCGGCCTCGGTCCAGGCCCAGGCGTCGGCGAAGGCCTCATCCGAAGTATTCACGCCAGGCGACATTTCGATCAGCTTCATGAGTTGGGCTGGCAGGCAGAAGTGCATGCCGACGACCCGATCCTGACGGTCGCACCCAGCGGCGATCTCTGTGATTGACAAAGTCGAAGTGTTAGAAGCGAACAGGGCTTCCGGTTTACAGATGCCGTCCAGCGCGCCGAGCAATTCTCGCTTAACGCCCAGGTCCTCAAAAACGGCTTCGATGACCAAATCACAATCGGCAAGAGCGCCCATGTCCGTGCTGGCCGAAAGACGGGCCAAAGCCGCGTCCCGATCCGTGGTCGCCATCTTGCCGCGGTCCACGGACTTACCGAAGAAACCCTCAGTCTGACTCCGGGCCCGATCCAGGACTTCCATAGAAGTATCAAAGCAAGCGGTCTCGAAACCCGCCCGCGAGGCAACGATGGCAATGCCAGCACCCATGGTGCCGCCGGCACCGCAGACACCGACCTTTTGGATGTTTGTGCTCATTTGGCCCGGAAACTCCTTCCGATGAGTTGACGGTGCACCTGGTTGGTGCCCTCCCAAATCTGCGTGATTTTGGCATCGCGCATTAGGCGCTCCACCCGATAATCAGTGATGTAACCGTAACCGCCGTGCATCTGTACAGCTTCGGTGGTCATCCGCATGGCAAGATCGGACGCCCGCATTTTCGCAATCGATGCTTCCTCTCCGTAATCCGTCTCACCGGCGGCAATCAGAGCCGCAACGTAATCAATCCACGTTTCGACCATCGCCAGTTCGCTGGCGAGATCGGCTATCAGGAATTGATTGCCCTGAAAGTCGATGATCTCTCGGCCCGACTGCTCGCGTTCATTCATATAGGCGATCATGTCAGCGAAAGCGGCCCGCGCGATGCCCAAAGCATGCGCGGCAACGGAGGGCCGGGACTTATTGAGCGAAGAGAGAAGGATCTTCAGGCCGCCCCCCGGTTCACCGAGCAGATTGGCGCGTGGCACCCGGCAACCATTGAAAAACAAGGGCACCGTGGTCGCTGCCCGATGGCCCATCTTCTCTTCCTTCGGACCCACTTCGAAACCTGGCGACCCTCTCTCAAGGATCAGCACTGAGATGGCCTGACGCGGGTCCTCGATCTCACTCCATTTTCCAAACAGGAGGATCAACTCAGCTCGGTCGCCATTCGAGATAAAGGCCTTAGAACCATCAATGATGATCTCGTCGCCATCGGGAGTGAACCGGGTCTTCATGCCGGTAGCGTCCGATCCGGCCGAAGGCTCGGTAATCGCTAGCGATCCCAGGCCGCCCCCCGAAATACGCGGCAACAGGCGGGTCTTCTGTTCTTCCGTGCCGAGGTCGATTAGCGGCTTCATGCCGTGGAAATTAGTTGCATAGATTATCCCCGTGGACGCGCAAGCCGCCGATATGATCGAGACGCACTCCAAATACAGCCGATAGGACATGAGTGCGCCGCCGTAGGCCTCCGGCACGAAGATGGCGTTCATGCCGAGTTTATTGAGAGCCGCCATGCTGGTTTCTGGATAATCACCGGACTTGTCGTAGCCCACGGCCGCCGGCGCAATCACATCTTCGGCAGTGCGCATCACCTGATCAAGGACCAGGCGCTCTTCTTCCATCCACGGGCGCTGCGCGTTCAAACGGTCGAAAAGGGTCATCAATGATTAATCCCCTGCCCACCGTCGATGTAAATAGTCTCGCCAGTGAGGAATGGAATATCTTCGCAGATCAGCGCCGCAACCAACCGGGCCACATCATCCGGCTTGCCCGGTCCGCCTGTCGGCACCCTACCGGCCAGCCAATGCTGCACCTTTTCGCGGCCCAGGTAATCGGTGTTCAAATCCGTTTCTATGTAACCAGGCGCCACATCGATGACACCGATGCCGTCCGACGCCCATTCCACGGCCATGCAGCGTGTCATCGCCGCCACGGCGGCTTTCGAGGCGCAGTAGGGAAGATTATGCGGCACGCCCATCTTGTCGAAAAAGGACCCAATATTGACGACCTTGCCGCCACTTTCCTTAAGGTGGGGATAGGCCTCGCGGGACGCAATCATCACCGCCTTGGCGTTCAGGGTCATCACCTGCTCATACTGATCGGTTGTGAGTTCAGCGATAGGACTGCCAATATAAAGGCCGGCGTTATTGACCAGTGCGGCGATACCGCGTTCGGCGCCTATTGCGCCGATCCGCTTTCGAACCTGATCTTCGTCGGTCATATCGCAGACAAAGGCGTCGCCCACGACAGCGTGACCAGTCCGAGACAGACCGATAACAGGAAGGCCGCGCTTGTCCAATTCGACGGCGATAGCCGCGCCGATACCCTTGGAGGCACCGGTGACAATTACGCAAGGATCAGCCATCTTTAAATACCGCCTTCCGCTTCTCTTCGAAAGCCGCCATACCCTCGCGGCAATCATCCGTCGTGAACGCTAGAAGATTGAGGTCGCGCTCCTTCTTCAGGCCCGCGTGAATGGGATTGTCCAATGCCGTCATCACCGCTTCGCGCGCATATTCCAAAACAGGAAGGCTGAAACACGTGATCGTTTCCGCAAAATCAAGCGCGCCCGTCATGCCGTCGCCCTTGATAATCTTATGAACCAGGCCGATTTTCTCCGCCTCCTCGGCATCAACTGTGCGCCCGCTCATGATGATTTCCAAGGCCCGGCCCTCGCCGACAAGGCGTGGTAGCCGTTGGGTCCCACCGTAACCGGGAATGATCCCAAGCTTAATTTCGGGCAAGCCCACTTTCGCGTTTGGGGTCGCAACCCGAAAAGTGCAAGCTAGCGCCAACTCAAGGCCACCGCCAAAGGCATAGCCATTGATTAGGGCAATTGAGGGGATGGCGAGCGCATCCAGTTTCGCAAACGTTGTCTGTCCTTTCCCCATGGCGGCCCGCATGGAGTTGGTGTCCTGTTCCCGGAGCTCCTTGATGTCGGCTCCAGCGCAAAAGGCCTTTTCGCCGGCGCCAGTAAAGATAATGACGCGCGCGCCTGTGGCTGCGGCTTCATCAATTGCATCGCCAATATCACCGATCACCTCGAAGGATAGGGCGTTCAGGACCTCAGGCCGGTTCAAAGTAATCACGGCGGCAGCGCCGTTACGAGTCAGTTCGACGGGCATCAGTCGGTTCCTTCCTTGGGCTGAAAGCGGACGGCTTTGGGGGCAATCTCACCCCGCTTCACCATCTCCACCAGGTCGCGCTTCAATATTTTACCACTGGCGGTCAGTGGGAAGTCATCGACCCGAATAAAATACTCAGGCATATCGTACTTGGAGAGTCCCTCGGCAGCCAAGTGGTCAAGTATGGCATGGCTGGCAACGTCACCATTGACGGCCAAGCAAACTTTTTCACCTAAGCGTTCATCAGCGATGGGAAACGCGGCGGCCTTTTCCACCTCCGCATGGCGCATGGTCAGAGCTTCAATATGCGACGGATAAATGTTGTAACCGCCTCGGATAATCAGGTCCTTGAGGCGCCCTTCAACAACTAAATTATCTTTTGCGTCAATGAACCCAAGATCGCCGGACAAAAACCAGCCACCCCGGTTAAAACTCCCCTGGGTGGCTTCCTGATTTGCGAAGTAGCCTAGCGTAAGACAGGCACCTTTGCCACCGATCTGCCCAACGGTGCCTGGTGGCACCTCGACGTCCGCATTCTCCATATCAAAAATTCGAATCTTATAGGCTGACCCACCCCGCCCACAGGTGTTGATTATCGTATTCATATCGTCGTCTGGGTGGGTGTACTGATGGGATGAGTTTTCAGTCATGCCATAGACGTTTTGCGGTTTGATGCCTTGGTCGACGAAGGCGGCGGCAACTGTCGACGGGATCGGTGAACCAGCCATGTAAAAGGTTTGCACCGAACCGAGACGCGCGATACCGGCGTCACGTTGTTGTGCCAGGAGGTCCATGGCATGGATCGGCACGCCCATGATATAGGTGGCCTTCGTATCGATGATCCAGTCGATGCGGCGCACGCCGGTAGGAGGGTCATCGGTGATCATCTCGCCACCGAAGATCAGCCACTGCGCGACACCGACCCAAGCGATGTGATGGGACAGCGGGCTCAAGGAAAGGAGCTTAGACTCCGCAGTCAATCCCCAGTCCCGCACCATGTCGCGGGCGTTCGCCATCAGTGTATTAGCCGAATGCATGACGCACTTCGGCGCACCTGTGGTGCCAGACGTAAAGGCTAGATAACAAACTGCGTCTGGGTCTTCGGCTGGTGACGTATCGGGAACGGGTCCCGAACCCGGTAGTTTTTCCAAATTGTACACTACCTTGAGAAAAGGCAATTCCAACAACATCGCATCAAGATCCTGGTCCGCGCGGTCTGCCCCCCAATCGTCCTCGGTCACAAAGGCGGCGACGTCCAATTGGGTTAAAAGATGGATTACCTCCGCACAGGTATGGGTCCGGTGTAGCGACGGGTTGCAGGCCAAACCTTCGCGCGAACAGGCAATGAATACTAAAATCGCTTCCAAGCGGTTCGATGCCCATAGCGACACGCGGTCTCCAGCGATCAGTCCTTGCCCCCGCAAGTCAGCGGCGATGGCATCGACCCTGGCCGCCATCTCGCGCCAGGTCAGCCGCGCCCGGCCATCCCGCAAGGCGGGCGCGTCGGGGCGCGCCGCGGCGTGTCGCGCCATGAGCCCGTAGAAGGTCTCTGACGACCACAGGCCTTGATCGTAATAGGCCTTGGCGTTCTGCGGGTTATGTAGGGTGAGGAACGGCCGCATGCGTGATTAGTGCCCGAAGGTCGATGAGTCCGGGTCGCGTTTCTCTCGAAACGCCACGCTGAGTTCTTTGGATTCCGCCGTATTCAAATAACCGCGCAGCAGCAAATCGTGCGCCATACGGGATAGGCCGCCGACACCGCCGTGACGTGCCGCGAAAGCCGTTTTGATGGAGGCTAAGGCGAACGCGCCACGATCGGCGACCTCCAGGGCGAAGGCTCGAGTTTCTTTGGCGAGTTTGTCATCGGGCACGACCCGATTGATCAGCCCCATGTCCTTGGCTTCCTGGGCGCTGATCTTTGGGTTACACATCCAGATTTCCTTGGCCCGCTTCTTGCCGACCAGATCTTCCAGATACCAGGTACCATAGCCCGCGTCGAAGGACCCCATCATCGGCCCAACTTGACGGAAAACGGCACTTTCCTTCGCAATAGTCAGGTCACACATGACCTGCAGGACATTGCCACCACCGACCGCAAAACCATTGACACTGGCAATCACTGGTTTCTGGAACTGGTCGATGGCGTCGTACATCTCCAACGTTGGCAGGACTCCCGCGTAGAGATTGGTATCCTCCATGCCGTCCTTCTGCCCACCGATGCAAAAGAACCGGTCGCCGGCGCCGGTAATGACCAGGACGCGGGTCCGTGTTTCGCGCCGCATATCGTTAATGCAGTCACGAATTTCATGACACATGGTCTCGTTGAACATGTTGGCATTTTCTGGCCGATTCAACGTTATCGTGCCGACGGGTCCGTCTTCTTCGTAGATAATGGTTTCTAAACTCACCCGTTCGCCTCCCTAGATGAAATCGATACTGTGAAGCCATGGGTTCCATGAGGCTTCTATGCTAAGTATTTCGCAAAGTATCTCATTCGCATCACGCTCCAGCAACGGCAGCGCCAAGGCTGTTTGATTAACCGCCGAGGCAGGCGCAATGCCACGAATAGCTTTAGTTTCCCATACCCTTTCTCCTTCAAGCCGGACGCCACGCAGTACAAATGAAATGCTAATTCAACAGGCGATGCCACCAATTGATGATCGCCGAGCTCAGTGGGTGTAAGAGCTGGGAATCATTCAGAGCGGCGCATTCCGCAAAATAATGGCAAACCCTAGAACCACTGTCGCGGCGGCGACAGCACCCTGCAGACCCCCGTTCACCCAGGTCAGAGCACGGGCCGAATAGCTGAGGGGTATCGCAATGAAAGCCGATAGCGCGGCCATGCCTAGGACCGATCCAAATCCAAACATTGCGATATAGATCATCCCAGTCACCGGATCGTTTACTGTCGCCGTAGTCAGCACGAGCAGGGCCGCAGACCCCGCCAACCCGTGTATGATGCCCACCAACAAGGCCCGGATCGGCACCCCACTCGGGTGAGCATGATCGTGCTCTGACTTTGCATGGTCCTTGCGATCATCACGGTGGGAGTGCGCGTGCAAGTGCTGCACGCCGTTCGCATGACGGTGGGCGTGAAAGTGAATTCGGTCGCGCGATAGCCGATAAAAAAGATGACTACCGAGCCCCACAAGTAATATCCCGACGTAAAGCTCCAGCATGGCCGACAACGCCTCGTCGATCGCCTGATCCAGGAACAGGACGGCGCCGGCAAACATCATCAGCGTGATCGTATGGCCGATGCCCCACACGACGCCGTGGTAGACAATCCGGCGGACCGAGCTTCGCCTGGCAGCGATGCTCGCGACGGCTGCGATATGGTCTGCTTCGAGAGCATGCTGCATGCCAATAAAAAAACCGAGGAGGAGGATTGAAGCCATAGATAGAATTTTCTTTTGATATGCCCCTGTTAGCTACGCCATAGAGCGGACATCTTCAAACACATGATTTGAACTAGCCTGCGAACATGGCGCACGGCCTTGACGGCCTGCCAGTCAAGCGCGTTCAAAGTAGTCGAGCACATGTGTGACACTCTTTAAACAGTTGTCCGTCCTAAAAGACGAGGAGGAGGCGCATGCGGTGCTCGCTCCTTAACAGGAGAACTTGTTCAGGCCAATCTTCCAGAGCACGGGCCCCGATGCCGGCGCGGTGTCCACAAGCTGCAGAGACCTCAGCTGCTTTTTTGCAAAGCAGCGATCAATGTACCCAAGTTGTGTTCAAACATTTTTTCGTAGCTGGTCGCCGGACCGCCACGCTCCGACAGCGCATCTGAGAACAACCGCCCACCGATCTTGATACCGGTTTCCCGCGCGATCTGGTGAACCAACGTCGGGCTACTGATGTTTTCCACGAATAGGGCACCAGCACCTACTTTCTTCAGATGATCGATCAGCTTAGTCAGAGCCTTGGCAGAGGGTTCGGCATCCGTATCGATGCCCACCGGCGCCAGGAAATTTAAGCCATAGGCTTTCGCAAGGTAACCGAAGGCGTCATGGGCGGTGACAACCGTACGCGCTCCTTCCGGGAGCTTGTTGAGCTCAGCCGTGGCGCGGGTGTGTAGCGCCATGAGCCGCGCCGAATAGGCCTTGGCGTTTGCCTTGTAGGTCGCGGCGTTCTTCGGATCGGCACTGGCCAAGCCATCGGCGATGTTAGTTACGTAGATGACGCCGTTGGTGAGTGCGTTCCAGGCGTGTGGATCGATCTCACCTTCCACCTTGAGTGGCGAGATGCCCGTGGTCGCAAGAAACACCTCGGCCTTGGTACCCGACGTCTTGATCAGAGTGTCGGACCAAGTCTCAAAGCCCAGGCCATTGAGAAAGATCACATCGGCATTGGCCACCGCCTTGGCGTCGCTTGCGTTCGGCATGTAGACATGGGCGTCCGCATCGGGGCCAACAATGGTCGTCACGCTGGCCAACTCACCTGTCACCTGACGGACCATGTCACCAAGGATGGAGAAGCTGGCAACGATCTTTAGCTTGTCCTGGGCTGTTGCCGGCAGGGCAGTCAGCACCAGACCAAGAACCAACACAACGTTAAAAAGTCTTCTCATGGATCTTTTCTCCTGTTTCCGAATTTACATTGGTATCGCCGTCGGATTGCTGCCACCGGCAAGCAGGGTTGAGCCAAGCCGCGGGATGAAAGCCCTGTGGCGCGAAAATTAGGCTGATTAAGAAAAACACCGCCGCCACCAGGACGATGGCCGGACCGGACGGCACATCTGGAAGATGGAACGAAACGATCAAGCCTATCCAACAGCTAAGCAACGCAAACCCAAAGGTCGTGAGTAGATAGCTGGTGATCGTAGATGCCCAGTAACGCGCGGCGGTGGCCGGCAGAATCATCAGTCCCACCGCCATCAGGGTGCCGAGCGCCTTAAAAGCGCCTAGAAGATTGAGTACCACCAGAAACATAAACCACTGGGTCGCGAGGCCTGGGTACTTCGTCTGACTCTCATGGAAGAGGGGGTCGATGGTATTAGTGATCAAGGGCCGAAGGATGATGGCGAAGCTAACCAACGTGATTGTCGCAGTGACCCCGATCAACACCAACGTCTCGTTGTCGATGCCCAGGATCGAGCCGAACAAGAAACTTTTGAGCGGAACGGCCGAGCCTGCGGCCGAAAGGACGAAGATACCAAGCGCCAGCGCGATCAAATAGAGTGACGCGAGGCTTGCGTCCTCGCGGATAATGGTCATACGTGCAAGCAAACTGGTCAGCGCGGCGACGGCGATCCCTGCGGTCAATCCACCGATAACCATAGAGACTACCGACAGACCCGAGAGGACGAAGGCGATGACAATGCCCGGCACGATGGCGTGCGCCATGGCTTCGCCGGCTAGGGACAGGCGCCGCAACACCAAGAAAGCACCCACCGGCGCGATGGCGAAGCTCATGACGCTAGTCGCCACCAGGGCCCGGACCATGAAGGCATACTCAAACCACTCAAACATGACCGGCCTCCTGGCCACGGTACATGGTCTTGATCCAAGTGGCCTGGCTCCGAGACAGGTAGGCATGCCCAATCAGATTATGGGGCGTTAAGGTTTCCTGCGGATTTCCAAACAGCGCCCTTCCCTGACCCAACAGCAGCGCCGAATTGCAATGCTGGAGAACGGCAGACAGATCGTGAAGCACCATAATCACGGCCCGCCCTTCGGCGGCCCAGCTATCGATCAGGGTTAACAAGGCCGCCTCCGTTGTCTGGTCGATCGCTGTGAAGGGCTCATCCAAAAGGATCAGGGGGGCGTCTTGCACCATGGTACGCGCAAATAGTGCACGCTGAAGTTGCCCTGCGGAAAGTTTGTACAGGGGCATGTCAGCAATTTCCGCCGTACCCGTGCGATCGAGTGCCGATTCAATACGAGCCTGGCATTCGCCGTCAATTTTATGAAGAAACCCTAAGCCCCGCCAGGCACCCATGGCGGCCAGGTCACGGACCCGAATGGGGAACCGATCGTCAAAGTCCGTCCGCTGACCGAGATAGGCGACGGTTTCCGGCCGCGCAAGTGGCCAGTTTAACGCACCCGCAAGCGGCGGCAACCCACCAAGTAGCGTGCGAATCAGGGTCGATTTTCCCGAACCGTTGTGGCCGACAACCGCGAGCACGTCTCCACGCGCCAATTCGAACGTAACGTCTTTAACAACAGTCAAATCCCGATACCCGAGCGCGAGCGCGTCGGCCGAAAGCAATAAGGGCTGGGTCATAATGCCTTGGCGCGTTCAGACGCCGAGTGTCGCGACGATGATTGCCCAAAGCCCAGTACAAGTTATACCAACGATAATCAGGTGGTGCAGTGTACTGGTAGTTGTAAAGTTACATTCGGAACGGCGTACGGCCGGAACATCATGTGAAGGCATTGTCATCTCCCTTAGGGACACCCGCCCTAGTTCAGAGTTTCAACATGCCTGGTAGGTATTCTGGCTCACGGTTATCGGGTTGAATGTGCCCGCCTTCCCAGGGTTGTCCGCAATGGCATCCCCAGTGGCGTTTGTTAAGCACCCCTACCGCACACAGATGCGGGTACAGCCCCGGATTTGTTCCCTGATGGGTACGACGCACCGGGTTCCCTTTTACTGCCTCAGCCTTAGGCCTGTGGCAACCAAACAATGACACTAGAATCGATCGCCCAGTTTTAGTCAATACCGATGAGAGGCTTTACCCGAAATTCTCACTGCGCGGCCGCGTTGTTGCTGCTCGTAGAGCCAAAACCCGACCCCAGCGCCTGCTGCGCCCCGCAATAGGTGTCGCCCTTAATCTATGACGCCTTGGTCGACCCTGATGCTCGCGATGGACATAATTTCATCGCTCTTTGATAACCAAAGCCCGTTAGTCTCCTTATCAAAAACAATGAAACCCAAATTCCGCAGGCTCTGGCCTTTCATCTCCGCCAGGTGCATAGGCTAATTAAAGGATACAAAGTCGAAGTACTTGGGCCGTGCAGGTAGGGTCCCGTGATCCCACTCCCTCGACGTACATAACTCATACAGTCGCCACCAAACGACACTACTAAACACCAACGGCACCAAGGCGAGAATGAACTCTGAATGCGACGCGCCTGGCCGGTCTAGCCAAAGGGTGACCAAGCCCAATACCGCCGAGGTGACGGAAAG
>DFRF01000098.1 GCA_002378125.1 Rhodospirillaceae bacterium UBA3470
CAACATCAATCTTCAGATTTCCGAAGGGCTATTGGAAGGCGCGCGGGGTCGCGCCGGTTCGGTGTGAGCCGGTTCCACGTCGCTGGTCATTCTGGTCAAGATGATAAGGGAACTAACCAGGATGTTCTCAGGTGGAAAGCGCCGGTAAAACCTTTTTTGAAAAAGCCAATCTGAACTTCTTTATCATCGGTCGTGTCCGCCGGAAAGACTTCGCCCAAATCGTAGAGAATGGCACCTCGCTGGCCGGCGCGTAAGATCGAATCGTAGACGGGATAGTGCGCCAACGGCTTGTCGAATTTCTCTCGATCGTATACCCCGGATGCGTAGTAGCTGATGCCGCCGGCGTCGATCACGGCTGTTCCCGCCGCAAGCGTGCCGTCAGCCAAAAATCCGAGAGATGCCTCGCCCCGACCGGCGACAATCTCATTCCAGTAAACCTCCCAATACTTGTTGCCGTGGGCGCCGGCGCCGGAGATGTGCGCATGAAAGGCAGGCATCTCATCAAATAACCCGCGATCCGGATTTTTTGCGTTGACGTAGCGCATCTGCAATTGCGCGCGTCCCCAGTTAATTAGCGACCGGTAACTGGCGCGCACGTCGCGGTGAACGGCTTTCTCGCCCTGGGTTGTATCGATGACTGCATGGATATGAGTTTGCGGTGCCGCCAGCCGATCAATGCAGGCTAAATCGGCCGCAGTCTGGGGATTCGATCCGAAACAACCGTTGATCAGTGCAACATCAGAGGACGCTGCCACATCCACCGCCGCCAGATATTCGAAGGCCATCGCGAACACCCGTTTGCGCCGCTTCGCGCCAAGGCCACGTTGGGCGGCTAAAGCCATGGGGAGCCCAAACATGGAAACAGTTCCGCCCCGATAGGTGGCCGGCACCATCAAGACCGGCTTGTCGCCGTCCACGACGCAGAATGCGCAAAGTTTGTGCCTAGGTTTCTCACGATTGATCGCGGCATAGAGGTTTCGGGAGAATTGGCCGCTCAGCGGATGGCTATTCCAGTCCGGAAAGTCTCTCTCATCGGCAGTGCGAAAGGCCGCCTCCACGCGTTCAGGATCGTCGACAATTTGGAGTTCGGGCATATTCGCGTTGAATTCCGATACTTTGGAAGAACGTTTCAGACATGATCCGCCGTTCCGCGAGCGGGGTAAACCTTTTTTGCAATTTATGGCGTGGTCAAGTACTCGTGACTTAGTATGTCAGACATGTTAAACCCTTCATCATGAACCGAAATTAGCTGAAGGCCTGATTGTGCCCCTTTCGATCGACTTCAAGGCCGGTGACAAGATCATCATTAATGGCGCGGTGATTGAGAACTTGGGTTCCAATTCCACGATCTCCATCCACAATCAGGCGGCCATTTTGCGAGGCAAGGAAGTCCTTTCAGCCGAGGACAGCACTACGCCAGCGTCGCGGATCTATTTCGCCCTCCAATGCGCCTATATTTTTCCGCAAAATCGTGGCGACTACATTGAGGGCTACGTAAACCTCCTGGATGAGTATCTGGAGGCGTGTCCAAGCGCGAAGGCCATTGCCGATGGCATTCAGGCGTCGGTAGATAAGGGGCAATTGTACAAGGCCTTGAAAACGACCCAGGACCTAATAAAGCACGAAGCAGAAATTCTGAGTACCTTGCAGCAGGAACTGGATGAAGTCGCTCACGAAGACGGCCCTTAGACGCCGTGAGCTAAACGGTATAAGTCAATAAAGAAGGGCGCCGAAGCACCCTACTTATTCCTTGCCGTCAGGCGAAGGGGATCAGGCGTCAGTGTCGATGGACGTTGGCACCTCGGCGGGCACACTGCTTTCCGCCTGTTCCTCGCTATGCTGAGCGGCTTCGGCGGAATCGAGCGCATTTTGCAGCGACGTCAACAGGCCGTTAGCTATGTTGCGATTGATCTCAATGAGGGTCGCAATCTTCTCTGGCGTCGGCACATTGATGGTGTCCACCGTGTGCTTGTCGACGAAATTGCAGAGGCTCAGCATGCTTTCCCTGATTTCCGTTGGCACGGGGCCGTCCTCTAGGCTTAATTCGGTCTGAAAAATCGTCCACAGCCGCCAATTCAGCCGCAAGGAATCGCGAACGCGAGCCTTGTTTTGCTCGTCGTTAAAGTCACCATATTCGAGTGGCAAGGCCATCCGCCGGGCCGCTTCGACCAGCGCCCACGCTTCGGTGTACGTCGGGTTGCCGGGTTCAGGAATCTGTTCGTAAGACGATTTCTTGTACTGATTGTAAGTGTCTTGGTTCATGTTCTCTCCCGCTGCCGCGACGGCGTTACCGCCCGCTTGCTCCATGGACCACTGGGAAGCAACTACTTCCACATTACGCGCATCAGATGAGGTGTTCAAGTTGGCTCTGTTTTCTGCGTACATAGGCGTAACTCCTTAATCTTAGCGCGTGAAACTTTTCAAATTTCGTGCCTGCGCGTTGGTTGAAGCGGATCCTTAGATGAAGTTGGTCAGGCTCAATTCCCGGACACGAGCGAAGATCTGGAAGGAAGCTTCCAGCGCGCGCTGTTCGTCCAGCAGATTAGTCAAAGTCTCGGTCATATCGATGTTCTCTAGATCTATGATCTCTGATTTGAAGAACCCGATGAGATCTTCGTGCACTTTGTTCGTGTCGTTGATCAGCACCCGGTCGAAACCCAGATCAATTTGCATCTGCTCAAGGCTACCAACGCTCTCTGCGCCGAAAGGTGCGGTACCGGCGACCGTCCGCTCCAAAGACGCCTCCAAAAGGTATTCGGCTTGACTGGAGCGATCCTGGTTCTGGTCCAAACCGCCTTCTGTGCCGAATTTGCCCTGCAAAACTATGCTGATGCCTCTGATCGCCTTTTCAAACGCGGGGTGGGCGGCAAAGATATCGAAATCCAGTGTCCGGTCATCGTCGACTCGGTGGTTCAAGGTACGTTGGTCACCTCTAAAATAAGACGTTGCGGATAAGTTACCGGCGACGGAATAGACCTCGATCTCGGCGCCCGTGACGTTCGTTTCATTGGTTAGTGTCGCGCCTGTAAGGGTGACGGTCGAGCCGTCGGCAGATTTTGCTCCAATTGTGTAGGTGCCAGCGTTGGTGCCGGCGGTGACTGTGAAGGATTGCCCCACGGACAAGTTATCAAAAACGTCTGCCACGGCGGCGCCACCGGGGTTGGTTTGCACCTGAATGGTATCTACGTCGCCGGTGCCGTTGTCTGTGAATACCAGCTTTGTATGAGATGAATAAGCGAAGTTGACTGAGTTGGCGCCTGTGAAAGTGACCCCGTCGGTATCAGTCTGTGCGGTAACTGTTTCACTGACAGTAATTGTGGAGCCGTCGGCGCTAATTGCATTGATTGTTACCGTTTGATCGTTTCCAGTGCCAGTTCCTGTGATTGCGAGTTTATTACCCACAGCGAGCCCATTGAAGACGCCAGGCACGGCCGTCGACGAATCGTTTTTAACCACTTGAATTGTGCCGTTAGCATTAAACTTAACGTGCGTGTCACTGACATAATCAAAGAATGTAGCCGCGGCTGAGTTGGAGGAAGTGGTACCCTCGTCCGTCAGCTTCTTGCTCTCAATCGTAATAGCCGTGCCGGTATTAGCGGAAACTGTGTAGGAGCCATTGTTCTTTGCGGAATTCGAAACCGTAAACGTTGAACCAACTGGAATGCTCGATAGGCTGTTGGCTCTCGACGCCGTGAGCGTGCTGCCTGAGCGTGAGAATGTCATGTCCCCTAACGTGGCATCTGATAATGAAAGAGTAATCTTTGGATTTTTTGGGTCCGGGTAGGTGATGACTACGTCGGGAGAGTTGCTTTCATCCGTGAGCATTTCAGTGCGGACCGTAATGGTTCGCCCATCCGACGACACGCTGTCCACCGTGTAAGTGCCATTATTGTTCGTCGTACTGGCCACTGTGATGTAGGTTCCGGCTGACACGTTGGCAAACATTGCGGACGAGGCCTC
>DFRF01000088.1 GCA_002378125.1 Rhodospirillaceae bacterium UBA3470
AGCCCCGGCCACTGGATACATGCGGCTCGATCCCGCAAAGAAGTCACCAGCCAACTGAGCGATGACCCGCCATTGGGCCGGGCTAGTGTCCTGGGCTTCGTCTACCAATATGTGGTCGATGCCGCCGTCTAACTTGTAATGCACCCATGAGACACCGCCTTTGTTGGAGAGCAGGGCGGCAGCCTTAGTTATCAAGTCATCGTAGTCGAGAAGGCCGCGAATACTCTTAAGCCGTTCATAGGACTCCAATAGCGCATGGCCAATGGTCAGCACTGCGGCCGTGTTGTCGGCGATTGCAACCGTTTTCAGGGTCTCGCTGACACCGTAAATCCGGGTTTGTTCGACCAAAAGGGCATCCAGCGCAGACGGATCGGCTTCGGCCTGTTTCTTGGTGATGAGACCCTTAGCGGCGCGCGGCGCGCGTTTCTGGGTCAGGAATACCGGCAGGTATTGATTAATTAACATCGTCGCGCGGACGGAAGGATCGACGGTAAGCCATGTCGTGAGCAGGCTGGCCCGTTCCTGATCCTTCGGTGATCCTTCCGCTAATGTCCCGCAGGCGGCCTTCAGGGCAGTGGCGTTGAAGGCGTCGTCGCAAACAGCGGCGGCAATCACGTCGCGTTCGGTCTCTTCCTGCCTTAGTCCAACGGCCCGGCGTCCGGCGGCGATGACCGCATCCAGGCTACCGTGCCTAGCAATTAAGGCGCCCAAGCGGCCCCGCGCGGCATCCATCTCCGCCATGGCGTCGGCGAACCCATTTTCATCCACCAGACCGGCCAAGTGAACCATGGCGCGGGCCAAAACTGCCGAGTCCCGCCTGAGCGACCGACGCAGGAGCGCATCACGTGTTTCCACCCGTAGCTCAGCCGCGTGGCGTTCGTCGATGACCTGGAAGTTCGGCACCACGTTTGCCTCAAGGGGGAACCGTCCCAATAAAGACTCACAAAATGCGTGGATGGTTCGGATCTTCAGTCCGTCGGGCGCGTCCATGGTTTCGGCGAACAGGCGGCGCGCGCGGGTTCGCTCATCGTCCGTGGCCGGCCGATCCAGGAGGGCTCGCAACTTATCATCCAGCAAGCCGGCCTCTGCGGCGGCCAAATTTCCCAGACGATCGTTCAGGCGGTTCGCCATCTCGGCGGCGGCGGCCTTGGTGAAAGTCAGGCAAAGAATCCGTTCTGGCCGGGTCCCGGCTAGCAGAAGGCGGGTGATCCGGTCGATCAGGACGCGTGTCTTGCCCGTGCCAGCGTTGGCCGAAACCCATACGGATTGTCCTGGATCGGCGGCGAGGACCTGGGCGCTCGTCCCCGTGGCTGCTTTTGGCGCGGTGCTCATGACTTACCTCTCCGCCCGTACCATTCCCGGAGACGCGCCAGATGATCGTAGGTTCCAAACCGGCCCGCGAACATTGGACGGGGCTGTGACAAGTAAGGCGTATTTGGGTCCTCGTACTTGTGGATCAGACGGGTCAGGCCTTTTACAGCGTCAGCCACCGTGGTTTCCAGGTCCAGATTGACGACACGTTCCTGGCCCGGATAGCGTCCTCCGGACAAGCGGATATAGGTCAAGTTGGCGACCATATAACCCCGTGCGACCGCGAAGCCGCCGGAGTTGGCGATGGCGGCCTCCAACGGCAACTGTGGCGTCAGGCCCGCGGTCACCTGTTTGTCCGTTGGTAGTTGGCCGGTCTTGTAGTCGATGATGGCAAGTCCCACGTCCGGCCGAGCATCAATCCGGTCGGCCCGTGCCTTGAGGGTGAACGACGTTTGCAGACCGTCGAAGATGCGTACGCCGTCCACTTCGGTGGCAACTGTGCGCCAGCCGGCATCTCGGCGTCGGCGTTCGTTATCAATGAACCACGCCGCGATGCGCTGAAACCGTGGCCACCAGAAAGCTCGTATGCCCGGCCGAGACATATGAGATTCGAAATGCTGGTGGCCGATATCCAGTAAGGCTTGCTCAGCGTTGGGGGGCAAATTTTTTGGATGGGCCGTAATGAATTCATCCAATACGCCGTGTATAATTGTGCCCCGATCGGCGGCACCCGGATCGGCGTCGATCGGGTCCAACGGCCGGAGTCCTAGGATATGCCTGGCATAGATCGCGTAGGGATCTCGAATGAGGCTCTCCACCTGGGTGACGGAAAGTTGTGTGGGGCGCGCTTCTGTGGGCGGGGTGGGCCGCGGTGCTGCGACGTTTACTGTGACCGCGGGCCGATCCAAGGCATTCACCCAATCCAGCCATGGCGTCCTCCGCGCCAAACTGGCGGCCCGCCCGTGCCGGGCTAGTAGATTGTCGATGCGCCGCAGCCATCGGCAAGGCACGGTTGGCGTCCCATTGACTCGTTCCGCCCGGGTCAACATGACTGCACGGGCATTCAGGCCCTGGACGAAATCATGGGCCGATAGACCGACCCGGCGTTCCGGAAGTGGGAGGCCTAATTCCGCCGTCATAGGGCGACTCATCCAGGGGCTGGCAGGGGTTTCTGCCGGCCAGGTGCCTTCGTTAAGGCCACCAAGGATTAAAAGGTCAGCACTTTGCAACCGCGCCTCCAAAGGCCCCCAGATGGCAAGACGGGGATGGGCGCCGTAGCGCGGCCGCACCACACGCCCACCCATAAGCGTTTCGAAGAATGCCGCGAAGCGGGGCAGTGGTAAGTCCACGGCGTCGCCCCATTCAAGAATCTCAGCGATGAACCTAGCCGCCTGTTCACCGGCCTCGCCGGCCCACAAGCGTTCGCGTCCAGATATTCTGTCGGTGGCGGCCAAGGCTTCCGCGCAATTAACAAGATTACGCGTTATTGCGACGAGCGGAAGTTCATCTTCTGGAGGAATTGCCAACATAGGATTCAGGGCTTCGGAAAGGCGTTCGACGAAGACTTTGAGATCTGGCTCTCCTTCGGGCAAGGCATCTAGGAGGCCGGCAATACCGGGGCTCGGCCGGGGCCCGCGCAGGGTTGATGTCTCCAGCCGACGCGCCAGGCGCCGCAGCATGTCCGGCGCATAGCCGGCAGCGGCGAGGGGGTGTTTCAATAGGGCGAGTACGGCGATGGGCGCTAGGTCTTCGGCTACGACGTCGGCGGTCAGACGCAAGAACGCCCCTGTTGGTGTCTGAGCCAATGGAAGGCCGGCAGAATCATCGACGTCGATTCGCCATCGCTTCAGCTCGGCCGTCACCCGACGTGCCAAGCTCCGATCCGGTGTGACCAGGGCGGCCTTACGGCCTGGGGTTTCTAGAGCCTCGCGCATGGCCAGGGCGATCGCCGTCGCTTCCTCGCGGGGGCCGGGGCAATCGATCCGATGAATGCCGTCCAGCGCATCATCAAGGGATAGGGAAGTTGGCGCTGATGGTGGGGTGGATGCCGGGGCGAGGGCCGCGTTGACTAATTGCTCGCGGCTGTTGGCCGGTTTCGCGCTGAGGCATGGCCAATGCGTGACCTCTTCGCGTGCAACGCCCATCTGTTTAAGGAGTTGCGCCATCCCGAACTGCGGATGAGGTGGATCCAGAAGCTGCCAGATTGCGTCTTCAGTCGCCAGATCGAGGCCTGGCAGGATGACCCCGCCTCGGGGCAGGCGCGAAATCACTGATAGCAAATTCGCCGTCGCAGGTATGGAACCGGTGGATCCGGCCGCGATCACAATGTCGCGGGGCGGCGTTTTAGACCACAGCCGCGCCCGGGTCTCTAACAGCCGGTTGCGGCGATCAGCCGGATCGACGCTCCCTTCGGCGGCCAAAAGATCAGGCCAGACGTCGGTGATCACCCTGAGGAAATCTAGGGTCATCTGCCAATGGCTGGCGAAGTCCTCCGGGACTAGGTCCTGCAGGCGATCAAAATTACTGCGTTCGGTGTGCACCTGGTCAAGAAGTCGGGCTAGTTCATGGGCCAGGCGCGCGGCTTGGTCGGGGGTGGTTGCGGTGTTCGGTTGCGCCAGTATCAGGCGGGTCAACAGCAGCTGGCGTCGCATTCCGTGTATCGCCGGCGGTATCGACATGACCGCCTCGCCGCCAAAACCGGCGTCCGTACCCATGAGCCCCGATGCGCCGATGAGAAGCTCATCCTCATCCAAATCACCCAGCGGCAGCAGGCGCGGCAGCAGAACGGGCGTGCCGCCGCTGTTGCGCAAGAACGCATCGCGCAGGGCCCGGCAGGCGCGGCGCGTAGGCAGCAAAATCGTGGCAGCGGACAGCGCGTCCGGGGTGTCGCCGACCTGGGCGCGGATTCCAGAAGCCAGGCTATCGACGAACGGCAGGCTTGCGGGAATTGTGTAGACTTTGGGTTTGGCCAGATCGTCTTGCAACGGGCTTATCGGTGTTTGGTTTCGGCGAAGGTCGTTTGCATATAGGACTCCGCCTCGTCCAGGCCGTCGGGTGTGCCGATGTGGAACCATTCCCCATCATGGACCATGCCGAACAGGCGATCTGCCTCCAACGCTCGATCATAGACCCAATTGAGGGAAAACGAACCCTCGGGCGCATTCCTGAGGACCTTTGGATTGAGGATCTGCACACCAGCGAATAGCCATGGCGCTACTTCCTGTTCGACACGGCGAATAAGTTTTCCATCGGCCTCGCATTGGAAATCACCCAGGCCGTTGTACCCATAGGCGTCAACCGTCGAATGAAGCATCAAGAGGGCATCCATCTTGTCGGGCGCCCATTGCATGGCCAGGCGCGCAAGGGTATCGGTCGGGCCGTTTAGCCAGAAGGCATCACCATTAACTACGAAGAACGGCTCATCGCCCAGCATGGACAGGGCATTTTTCACGCCGCCGCCCGTTTCTAAAAGGTTTTTTTCGTGCGAGAAATGCAGGGTGGCGCCATCGTAGCAATTATAGTGGCGCTTAATCTTGTCGGCGAGGTGATGCGTATTGATGACCACGTCTGTGACGCCCATGGCTTCCAGGCGCTGCAGGGCGTGGGTCAATAACGGCTTACCGTCTACCTTTATCATCGGCTTCGGCGTCTTGTCGGTGATTGGCCGCATGCGTATACCGTGGCCGGCGGCCAGGATCATGGCGCGTCGAGGAACATTGGCTGTCTTTGCTGTCTTGTTATTGTTCTTGGTATTCATGACTGTCTCGTCGGGTTCGGTGGCGTGATCCTGAGGTTTGGCGGCACGTGTTCAGCAAACCAGGCCGCAACGGCATCAAGGGCTGGGTGTTTCAAACTTGCGTCCAGCAATCTCCAGACCCGGGGAATATGCAATAGATAGGCAGATTTTGCATCCCGCACGCAGAGCCGCGTGAAGATACCGATCACCTTGGCGTGCCGTTGCGCCGCTAGAATGGCGAAGACTGTCCGGAAAGCGTCTCGGTTGAGATTGGGGAAGGCCGAGAAGTAGCGCCCTATCATGTTCGCGATAAGATCGGGTGGGATGTCGCGTCGCGCATCCTCAAGGAGTGACATGAGATCATAGGCAGCCGGTCCGGCAACCGCGTCCTGGAAGTCGAGCAGGCCGCAGGCCCGGGTTCCGTTGCGATCGGCAAGCCACATGAGGTTGTCGACATGAAAATCTCGCAGCACAAGGGTCGGCGGGTGGCAGGCCGCCTGCGTCAGGCTGTCGCGCCAGGCGGCCAGGTAACTGGCGCGGACCGGCGCCGGTGTTGGCGCGCCCGTAATTGCTGGCATAAACCAGTCGGGAAGCAGCAGGGTCTCCTGGTTCAGCAATTCCAGGTCATAGGGTGCAAGGCCTGGCGGCAGGCTCTCGGCGGTCGGTCGTCCATGCAAGTCGATCAACAGATCGACCGCCATAGCGTACATGTCAGCTTCGCGCTCTGGCGTCTCAGACAGGACGCGTGTATAGGTATGATCGCCCAGGTCTTCGATGATTAGTAATCCGTGTTTCAGATTCTCCGCTATTATGCGGGGCGCCGAATAGCCAAGAGCAGCCAGGTGTCGAGCCATGGATACGAAGGACTGGATATCTTCCTGGGGTGGCGGCGCGTCCATTAGGACTGCCGTCCGCGGTCCCTCACGCAACCGTTCATATCGGCGAAAGGACGCATCGTCGGCCAACGGACGGCGGGCTCTCGGATCCCATCCATTGGCCTGCAAAAATGTGTTGATCTGATCTTCGCGATCAGACATGCATGGCTCCGTCACCGATCCCATCGATTAACCGCGCCTGCCAATACCCAAAGCCCATTAGGCAAGCCTTGCGAGCGGATTCTCGGCCACAAGCTGCCAGGTGGATTTCCAGCCGGTTTGCCGGCATCCAAGCGCCCAGGCGGTCTGGCCATTCAATTAGGGAAATACCCTCCGCAAAGGCCTCTTCGATACCCAGTTCGAGGACCTCTTCGGGTGCCGTCAAGCGGTAAAGATCGAAATGGAAGACGGGGGCCGCATCTGCCGCGTAAACCTGCACAAGCGTGAAGGTGGGACTGGGAATGTCTTCATCAATACCCGCATAGGCGCGGATAAATCCGCGAGCGAAAACTGATTTTCCCATGCCCAGATCGCCGAACAGGGCGATAACGTCGCCCGGACCGACAGCTCTAGACAGGCGGACGGCTAGCGCCTCAGTCGCGGCTTCGTCAACCAATGTCAAGTTCAAACTGTTGTCAGCTTCAATCATCGGGCGGCTCCGCTGAGCGGTATCAATCCAACAACCCTTCGTCATCGTCATCGCTCAGAAGAACCTCGACATCAATTTGTTTTTTCTCTGCCGCTATCTGCGCGTTGTGGTTTGGTTCTAAATTTGGCTTGGGCTTGGGTTTTGGCTCGAGTCCTACCCCTGGCTGAGCCAGTGTCGCACTCGATCCGCCAACGTTGCCCGTAGGAAGGTGACAGGTCACCGTAGTGCCGCGGCCTGGCTGGGACCGGAGGTCCAAGGTGCCGCCGTGCAAATCGATGAAGTTGCGTGCAATGGAAAGGCCCAGCCCCGTGCCCGAGGTTCCCGCGTTATGGCCGTCACCGACGGGCCGGCCGTCGCCTTGCTCAAACGGTCGGAACAAGCGCTCTCGGCCTTCGGCCGTTATGCCGATCCCAGAATCGCGCACGGAGATTTCCATCTCGGCGCCGCGACGGCGCGCCTTCAACCGGATTTCCCCTTGTGGTGGGGTGAAGTTGACGGCGTTGCTAAGGAGATTGAACAGGACCTGCTTCAGCCGTTTTTCGTCGCCAATCATCCAACCGATATCCGTTGGGCAGTCGAAATCCAAGCGTTGGTTCTTCCGCCGGGCGCTCTCTTGCACGAGGTTCAGGCTGGACACCAGGAATGCATGGGTATCGAAGGTATCCTTATCCAGTTCCAGTCGGCCGGCCTCGATGGACGCGAGATCAAGAATATCCCCGAGGATCGAGACCAGGCTCTTCGAAGTGTTAAGGATGCCTTTCGCGTACTCGGACTGGCGGGCATTGAGCGCGCCGAAAAGGTTCTGAGATAGCATGTCGGCGAAGCCAATTACCGTGTTTAAGGGGGTGCGGACTTCATAGGAAACATTAGCGATGAACTCCGTCTTAAGCCGGTTTGCTTCCTGGAATGCCTCGGCTCGTTCGCGGAGCGCGGCCTCGACCCGTGCGCTGTCGGTGACGTCGAGATAGGACAGCAGTATGGCGCCGTCCGGCAAAGGGACATTGGCGTGGTTGACCACAGTGCCGTTGGTGAGCCGTATCTGTCCCGAACTGGCGGTCCGCGACAATATCTGCGCGGTCAGCAAATCGCGATGCTGACGCCAGGCCTCATCCGTCCAAGTTTCCTCGTCGTCGGGCGGGTTGTACAAGGCGCGGGTCCGGTCGATGACCTGAGAAACATGCGGATCCTCTCCTAGCAGGCCCGGGTCCAATTCCCACAAGCGGGCGTAGACCGGGTTGAACAACTTCAACCGGCCATCAGAGCCAAACACGGCCACACCTTCGTTCAGATTATCCAAGGTCTCGCGCTGCACGGCGCCGGCTTCCTTCATGGACCGTTCTAGGCCCAACTGCTGGGAAACGTCATCGAAGGCGAAGATCAGGCCACCGTCCGCGTGTGGTGCGATGGTCTGTCGGAGCGTACGGCCGTCGGGTAGGTGCATGAGCTCGCTTATTGGTTTTTTGAGGTTTCCGAAATGCGCACCTAGCTCCGCCTTGAAGACCTGGAAGTCTGCCACTTCCGGCAAGGTGCGGGCCTCTCGTTGGCGGTCCAGGATGTCGCCAAATACGGGCTTGCCAGTTAGCCAGCCGCTGTCGATGCCGAACAGATTGGCATATGCGTTGTTGGCGAAGTCGAGCCGCCGGTCTGCATCGAAGATGACGATGGCGTTCCCCAGCGTCTGTAGAGCCGCGTCGCGGGTCAGGGTCTGGTGCTTTAGGTCCGCCTCCGCTTCTTCCCGCTCGGACCGGTCGATGGCGAAACCAATGGAGCCGCCCGGTTTTTCGCCATTGGCGAGCGCTTCGCCCGAGGCGCCAAGGGCGATTTCCGTCACGTCCAACAACTGGGCGACACCGCCGACATCCAGAAGCCGCCGTTCCGTATAGCCCTCACCCCGTGACCGCGCGGCCTCCGCCAAGCGAGGATCGGGGTCGACTACGTCTTCTGCGGCGCGGTTGATGAAGGCAATGCGCAGAGAAGAATCACGCAGCCAAATGGGTATGGGCATGGCGTCCAGCAGAGCCGATAGATGTCTATCATCCAGGCCGGAGGAATTGGCGGGTTCCAGTTGCGGCGGTTGGACTGCGTCGATGTTGTGTGCGCCAGTAGCGATGTCGGTGACGTCGCGGACCCAGACGATATCGGCCACCGGTTCGCCGGCCTCCGTCTCGGCGCGCGCGCCGACGGCTTCCAGGGTTCGCTGGCCATAAATTAGCAGGATGCCGAAGGGCGTGCCGTTGCCACGTAACGAAGAAATGCTGCGTTCCAGGGCCTTCAGGGATTCGCCATTGAAGCAGGCCCGGATATCGTCGTAGCGGGCGTGAATGCCGTTCTCTAGGCCCAGTAGCACGGCCAAGCGGCGCGAACAGGTGATGCCGCCGAGAATGTGATCCCACAGAAACAGACCGTCCGGCGTGGTCGCTAGGATCTCCCGGGCCCGTGTTGCCACGGCGGTCAGGCGACGGGTTTCCATTTCTAGGTGGTTCGCGCGGCGGCTCTGGCTCACGTAGAGCAAGAGAGACAGAATCGCAGCGACGGTCGCGACGATGGATACCGCCAACAAGGGGTCTGTGCCTTGCAATAGGTCTTCCGCCGTAGCCTGGATGCGTGTCTGGATGTCTTTAAAGGACATGGGCGGAATGTACCCGTCCGGGCTCCTAGTGGGCAAGGGAAAGGCGGTAAAATGGGTCTACGGGAGATCTATTTTGGCCGACCTTGTGGCCAGCTTGGGCTCCTCAGTTGCTAGATTTCGATCTGATAGGCGTCCGGGTTGTGGATAAAACAAAGATAGATGTCGAAGTCAGGGTTTTCCGTGGATTTTTTGTCGAGGTCCACACCGTGGTCGAGAAGTCGCCGGTTCTAGACGTCTAAATAGCCTTTTTTTGGATCAGGATGACGCCGTTCTGTGAGCCTGGGCACTCCTGGTGCCTCTGACAGAGCCCGATGACGGGTCTCGGGTTCAATTGATCAAAGATTACTCGTTTGATCTGGGGTCAAATAGGCCCTCCGAATGTCGCCACAAAATTTGGTAGTCCGCTCCAGATGAAGCTGACCTGTTGGTTGGACACGGCACAACTCTCTGTCTTGAACCAATTTGACTTGAGTTTTGGGGTCATCTGCTCCGAGTATATTCGTTGGAATTTTGGAAGAAAGCCCCAAACCCATGTCAACGCCCGCAACGCCGCCGCCAGCTTCGGCTGGGAGAGCCTATCTGTTTTTGGCGACCACGGCCATGTGCTGGGGGGCGAATGCGATTTTTGGCCGGCTGGCGGTGGGGGAAGCGTCGCCCATGGCGGTCGTGGTTTTTCGGTGGCTTTTAGTCGTGATTTTGGTTCTGGTGTTCACCCGCGATCACCTCAAGCGGGACTGGCCGGTGCTGAAGTCGCGGATTGGCTGGGTGATCGGTTCAGCCATATTTGGCTTTACCGCATTCAATGGCTTGTTCTACATAGCAGCCCATCATACCACGGCTATCAATATTGGCATCCTGCAGGGCGCCATTCCCGGCATCGTCATAGCCGGTGCATTCTTTCTGTATCGCACGCCGGTGACATGGCTGCAGATCGTTGGCGTTCTGATCACCATGGCCGGGGTGGTGGTTGTGGCCATCCGAGGTGATTTGGGTCAATTCGTCGCCTTCGCCATCAACCCTGGGGATGCTCTTATGTTCGTGGCCTGTTTGTTCTATGCGGGATATACGGTGGTGCTGCGTAACCGGCCAGCAGTGTCGCCGCTTGGACTGTTCGGGTTGATGGCGATCGTCGCCCTTATCACCTCCGTGCCACTGGTGGTCACGGAAATTATGTTAGATGAGTTTCAATGGCCTACGGCTTTCGGATGGGGTGTGATCGTGCTAGTGGCGCTGTTCCCGTCTTTCCTGGCGCAGGTGTTTTTCATGTTGGGTGTCGGCATCATCGGGCCTGGTCGGGCGGGGGTCTTCGTCAATCTGGTGCCTGTGTTCGCGGCGATCCTAGCGGTGGTGGTTTTGAGCGAGCCGTTCGAACTGTACCACGGTCTGGCTATGATCTTGGTTTTGGGAGGTATTGCCATGTCGGAAAAGGGCAAACCCTCAACCTGAGGCGCTAAGAGCCGGGGCGAACGGAGCTTGGCTGATGCCCGCCGGGTCCATTTCATTGAGGATGAAGCGAATTCTCCATGCGGAGGTGCTCTATG
>DFRF01000105.1 GCA_002378125.1 Rhodospirillaceae bacterium UBA3470
GTCATCAGCGTCCCGGGTATGGACGATCACCGGAAGTCCAAGGCGGCGCGACGCACTAATATGGGCACGAAAACTACGCTCCTGTTGAGCCCGCGAACTATGATCGTAATAGAAATCCAGGCCTGTTTCACCAAAAGCGATGACTTTTGGGTCGTCGGCAAGGGTCATCAGATCATCTGACGAAACTTCCGGCTCGTCGTCCGTGTTATGGGGATGGATCCCAACGGAGCACCACATGTTCTTATATCGGCCTGCAACTTCGCGGACCTGCTGAAATTTCGTTACTCGCGTGCAAATGGTCAGCATGTGCAAGACACCGGCCTCACCTGCTCTGGCGACGACCAGGTCCAGCTCATCCGAAAACTCCGGAAAATCCAGATGGCAGTGACTGTCGACAAGCATTCGCGTTGGCCCCCTATTCAGGCATCTACCCGCATTGATACGACACGCAATATAAGGACTTAATCGTCCTCTTGAAACCGTGGGAACACGCCTTCCGGAGCCTGTAGCACCGAGCCGGGCGTCAGTCGCAGAGACAGGCTGGCGATCGCCCGCTGTTCGTCGCCAATACCCAATTGATCTAAAAGCTTCGCGGACGCATCCGGCATGAAGGGTTGGGTCAAGATGGCGAGTTGGCGGATGGTATCGGCAAGCACATACAGGACAGTCGCCATGCGCGGCGGATCCTCTTTACGAAGCTTCCACGGCGCCTGCGCGTCGACATATGCATTGGCGGCGCGAACCACCGTCCAGATGGCCTCCAGGGCCTCATGGAACGCCTGCACCTCCATTCGCTCACGGAGCGCCCCCTCTAGGGCCGAGGCCTGCGCTAACAAATTGTCATCATCCGCCGTGAACGGACCCGGCGCCGGTACCTGGCCTTCGCAATTCTTGGCGATCATGGCCAACACGCGCTGGGCCAAATTGCCATAGTCGTTGGCAAGCTCGCCATTCATGCGATTGACCATTGCCTGGTGCGAAAAATCACCATCGTTGCCGAAAGGCACCTCGCGGAGGAGAAAGTAGCGGACCTGATCGAGGCCGTATTTATTGACTAACTCGATTGGATCTATGACATTGCCCAGCGATTTGGAAATCTTCTGTCCTTCGTTGGTCCACCAACCGTGGGCAAAAACGCGCTTTGGAGGCTCCAGACCCGCGGCCATCAGGAAGGCTGGCCAATAGACGGCATGGAAGCGCAATATGTCCTTACCAACCATATGCAGATTTGCCGGCCAATAACGAGCGTAGTCATCTACCTCCGTTTCCGGAAATCCGACGGCTGTGATGTAATTCGTCAAGGCATCTAGCCAGACGTAAACGATATGCGCATCATCGTCCGGCACAGGCACGCCCCATTTGAATGCCGTCCGGGAGACCGACAGGTCCTGGAGCCCGCCTTTGACGAAACTGACAACTTCATTGCGCCGGGTGCGAGGCATGATGAAATCGGGATTGTCGTCATAAAATTTAAGAAGACGGTCTTCCCAGGCCGACAAACGGAAGAAATAACTCGGCTCCTCAATCCACTCGACTTCCGCCCCCGAGGGTGCAATCCGTTTGCCGTCAGGGCCCTTGGTGAGTTCGCCCTCATTATAAAAAGCTTCATCACGAACGGCATACCAGCCGGCGTAGCTACCTAAATAAATTTCACTGGCATCAAAAAGGCGTTTCCAAATGGCCTGGCAGGCGGCCTTATGCCGAGGCTCCGTCGTACGGATGAAGTCATCATGGGTGTAATTCATAAAGTCCGCCAGGTCGCGGAAATTCTTAGAAACGTTGTCGGTAAACTGTTGCGGCTCGATACCGGCTGCCAATGCAGATTTTTCCACCTTCTGGCCATGTTCGTCCGTACCGGTCAGAAACTTCACGTCATAACCGTCAAGGCGCTTGAAGCGCGCCAGCACATCACACGCTAGCGTCGTATAGGCATGGCCGATATGCGGCGCGTCGTTCACGTAGTAGATGGGTGTCGTGACGTAGTATCGGTTCGACATTTCCGAGCCCCGCGTCTAGCGAGCGCTGGCCGCCTGAGAGACGCATGAAAAAGTGTTTAAAATCACCTGCTTACGATCCAAATTTACTCGATCCGTGCTGGCGAGGAGTTCGTCCACCTTGTCCCACACCTCAAGCCATCGATCAAGGCCGACGACACCAGCCAAACGGTCATACAGGGCCTGTTCCCGGTCAGTAAATTCACCAGTCCTGTCGCCAGAGGCGTACTTGATCGTCCGCATCAAAACCCAGCGAATCATCTCGTCAGCCATCGCGAACGTGTCCGTCCCCTTTTTGCCCGCGCATTTCGCAGCAAACGCGTGGAGCGCGTTCCCATCGATCTGTGGCGCGCCCTCGAACAAGGTCATAACTTCGGTAAAAACTGAGATCCCACCGCATTCCAAAAGCCCCAGGGCCCGCCCGATACTTCCATCCGCAAGGACGGTAATAGTCTGCAGATCCTGGGACGATGCCTCCGGTACGTGCTGCGACAACCAGTCTGCAACCATTGTTGCGGCCAAGGGCTCCAGACGGATTTGTTGGCAACGCGAACGGATGGTTGGTAAAAGCTGGCCGGGATTGTGACTGACCAGCAATAACAATGCCCGCGGCGGCGGCTCCTCTAACACCTTCAACAGAGCATTGGCGGCGTTGACATTCATTTCATCGGCGCTATCGACAATGACAATGCGCCACCCCCCTTCCCCAGCTGTCATGTGAAAGAAATTCTGCGTCCGTCGTACGTCTTCGACCACAATCTTCGAACGTCTCGTGCCGCGGTCATTTTCAGACCGCTCAATGACCAACAAATCCCCATGGCCACCGGCGACGACCCGCTGGAACACGGGATGGTCCAAGGGAAGATGCAAATCGCTTCGCTCATCAGGAAATGCGGCGGTGCCAAACAAGCCCGCATCAGCCAGTGTGTTTGCCAGAACGTACTTTGCGAACCGGTACGCCAGGGTGGCCTTGCCAATCCCTCGCGGCCCCGAAATCATCCAAGCATGGTGCAACCTGTTCGCTTCAAATGCCTGCCGCAAAAGACGTTCGGCATCCGGATGCCCGAAAAGCTCAGTATTGGAAACAGGTCTTGAATCGGCGCCATACGGCACATCGTCGCTCATATTGCGATCACGTCAGTCCAGGTCAAGGGAAAAGCGAGCATTAACGCACGCTATCACGTCGTCGTACACGTCGTTTTCGTCTTTTGCAGCGTCAACAACTGCACATCGATCCGGATAACGTTTTGCGATTTCCAGAAATCCATTGCGAAGGCGCTCATGAAATTCCAGCTCCATACGCTCATATCGATCCTCGTCGCCACCCCGGCGCTGCGTGCGCCCTAGCCCCATGTCCACTGGCAGATCAAAGATAAGGGTCAAGTCCGGCTGGAACGCACCAAACAGCAAACGGTGAAGATGATCGACCATGTCCGTTCCGAGTCCTTGGCCGTAACCTTGATAGGCCAACGTAGAATCATGAAACCGATCACACACCACCCACGAGCCTCGCACCAATGCCGGTTTCACCACCGACGCCACATGCTCCACTCGAGCCGCAGTATGGAGTAACAATTCAGTCTCCGGGATCCAACGCTGGATTTCTCCGGACACCAACATTTTGCGAATTTCCTCCGCCGCCGGCGACCCGCCTGGTTCACGGGATCGCACCACGTCAACGCCCGTCCGGCTCAAGGAGTCGCCGAGCCGCTGAAGCTGGGTCGACTTTCCAGCCCCCTCCCCTCCTTCAAAGGTAATAAACCGGCCCTCCGCCATGACGTGGTCAGGAGCCTGCTTCACCGAGGAGAATTGTTGACACGGCCGACCATACGCGGCCAAACAATCCCAATTGCTCTACGTCGGCGCCGGCCAAAACTGGTACTGTGAGATCGGCCTGCCCAGGAAGGCTCACGACAACCTTTCCAACTTCCGTTCCCCTTTTTATAGGCGCTGGAATGGGGCTATCGTAGATCAGCTTCACTTTCATCTTTCGCCGATGCTTGCGCGGAAACGTTAATGTCACATCTTCCTTGATGATCAACGGCACCCGGCCGCTCGTGCCCAGCCACACATGCGCTTCGTCGAGCTGTTCGCCAGCCTTGAACAAGGCGTAGTTATTGAACTCCCGAAAGGCCCATTCTATGAGGCGTTCCGTTTCCCGACTTCTGGCTCTCTTAGACTCGAGGCCATTGACGACCAAGATAATCCGTCGTTCTCCACGAAGTGCCGAGGCTGCAAGCCCATAACCCGATTCACGAGTGTATCCTGTCTTCAAGCCGTCTACGCCTATTTCCTTGTAAAGCAACGGATTCCGGTTCACCTGGCTAATGCCACCGTAGGTAAATTCCGCCTCTTTGAAGTAATGGTAGAACTCGGGAAACCTCTTAATGAGGGCAGCCGATAATGTGGCCAGGTCACGAGGGGTCATTCGATGCTCGGGGTGCGGCCAACCGGTGGAATTCCGAAAGTTCGAATTCTGCAGACCAATCTCCCGACCACGTTCGGTCATCTCCGCAGCAAAGGCTTCCTCGCTACCGGATAGGGCTTCGGCCACAACAATGCAGGCATCATTTCCCGACTGGACAATGATGCCTCGGAGTAGGTCCTCGATCTTAACCCGCTTTCGCGGTGGCAGAAACATGGTGGAACTGCCGCTCTTGACACCACCCTTCCGCCAGGCGTTTTCGCTGATACGAAACGTATCGTCTAGGGACAATGATCCATCTTTCAGCCGTTCGAATAACAGATACAGCGTCATCAGCTTGCTCATGGACGCCGGGGCCATGGGAACATCGGCGTTCTTGTCGAGAAGGACCTTTCCCGTAGCAACCTCGATGACTACAGCGGACTTAGCGGGGGTCTCCGCCGCGGCTGGCCACGCCAGTCCTGCAACCATAGCCAACGCCGACGCCAAGACGCGGATAGGAAACGCGGTACATGACTGCTTCTTAATCATTTTCCAGATCTCTCCGGGTTGATGATCATTCAACGATGATGCGTGCTGATGTGAACCCAACACGCGTCACAGATTTCAGTATCCGATCTGCGTCTGCGACGCTGGCAAGCGGCCCCACCCTAACCCGATAATGATCACGACCGTTGATCAGCACACTTGAAATTTTAACCGATCCAATGGATGCCAAACGAGCTTGAACGCGGTTCGCATTGGCATACTCGCCAAACGCGCCTGCCTGAACAAAAATGTTGGAGGCTTCAACGTTCGTTAGTGTCACCTTGCCTGTTACAGCTTGCCTCAAAGCTGGCGTTCTCACTGTCACCCGCTCGGGTGCGGGGATGGTTGAGGCATAGGCCTGCTGCTTTGCTGAAACAGGGATACTTACTTGACGAGCGGATGTCTTGGCACCCGGTGGAGGAGGAAGTGACACCGCATCTACCTTCGCCTTGGGCAAACGCGTAACTGTTATCGGCGAACCAACCTTTTGCAATTCGGACTTGTTCTTCATCTGAACCGCCAAAGCCCGGCTCTTGTCCGCAAGAATCTGTACCCGTACTTTCGCGGTTCCTTGCTTATGAAATCCAAGCAACTGGGACCCCCGGCGAGATATGTCGATGATCCGGCCTTTCGCAAAAGGCCCACGATCATTGACTTTCACCACGAGGCTTCGACCGTTTTCCAAATTAGTCACACGAACATAACTTGGCATGGGTAAAGTGCGATGCGCAGCAGTAAGCGCGTTCATATCGTAGATTTCACCGTTAGCAGTCTTACGGCCATGAAATTTTGAGCCCTACCAGGACGCAATTCCAGTCTCGTCGAATTCATAATCTTCCTTGGGGTAGTACCAATGGCCACCAATCTGGTAAGGATTACCGACCTTGTAGCGAGCGTGAGACTCCTCTTCCACAACATCGGCAACACGCTTTACGGAATGGATCGCCAGTTGGGTCTCCGCACAAGAGCTAACGATTACCATAATCGCCGTAACCATCCATACTCGCATCACTCTGGCGCGCCGAAACATAACCTTACCCATCTAAAATACTGTCTAAGTGTGACCTATATCTATTACAGAAAACAAGTCAAATCACTGGATCTTGTGGTTGTCTGATAACTCACGACTGTTTTTTATGTGTTCAATAAGCTGAGAGTTCGGGAACCCATCAGCAGGAAGGCTATGCCTACGCTGATACTTTTTAATGGCTTTTGACGTCATCGGTCCGACTCGGCCATCAGGTTTTCCTGCGTTGAACCCCAAAGCGTTCAATCGACGCTGCAAATCGAGGATATCATGCCGGGAAAGTGGGTTAATATCCCCCAGCTCCGCGCGTAATTTGCCTTTACCAACTAATCGATCAGAGAGATGCCCAACCGCAAGAGCGTAGAGGTGAGATCGATTCCATATCATTGTTGTGCGGTAATTTTTATAAACCAGAAATGCTGGGCCACGATAACCTGCTGGCAGTAAAATTGATGCATCATCAACCACCACATCAGGCAGAGGTTTCCCATTTACCTGCCGCACACCCAGAATATTCCATTCCGCCAAGGATTTTTGAATTTCCAGTCCCGACAACCCGACATCAAAAGACCGTGGCAACTGAACTTCCCGTCCCCACGTGCGGTCTTTTTGCCATCCGGATTTACTGAGATAGTTGGCAGCAGACGCGAAAATATCCGGTAGACTGTTCCAAAGGTCGCGCTTTCCGTCACGATCAAAATCGACGGCAAAATCTCTATAAGTTGTTGGAATAAATTGATGATTACCCATCGCACCCGCCCAGGACCCTCTGACGGCTGGAGGGAAATGGCCTTTGTCGATCAATTGTAGAACAGCCAAGAGTTGCTGGCGAAAGAACGCGGCACGCCGACGGTCGTGAGCCAAGGTGACCAAGGCGCCGACAACCGGGAAAACGCCAGTATACTGACCATAGTTGCTCTCCAATCCCCAGAACGCGACCAAAAACCGAGGCTGTACGCCATAGCGTTCAAATACGCGACGCAATAACGGCGCGTGCTTTTTAAGCATCTTCTTGCCCTTCACTATTCTCTCCGCAGAGATGGCTTTCTTGAAGTAGCTGCCGAGGGTCAGCGTGAATTCTGGCTGGCGGCGGTCCAATTCAATGACCCTTGGTATCGGCTTTACCCCTCTTAAAGCATGCTCGAGGGTTGTCTTTCCAACGCCCCTTGCCTCCGCCTCCGCCATCAGAGCCTGTAGCCACGTCGGAAACGGCGGAGGCGGTGCAACGGGTTTTGCCATTCCAGGCAAGCTGTTGCCTATGACCAGGGCCAGAACCCCAGTGCCAAACAATTTTCGATATATAGGTTTCATGTGATACTTCCCGATCATTCTCTGACGAGAAGATGCCACGTAACCGTTAACAATTACTGGCCGGGAGCCGGAAATAAAGACTCAGATCGATCCGTCAACCAGTAGAACAACAACCCCAGGCACTCATGCAGGGCTCTCGAAAATGCGGAGACGCCGCCCATGAAATTGAAGCTTGGGCGAAACGTCATATCACCTGTCGTCACGAAATCCACCGGATACGGTATGACATGCCATCCGGCCTTGCGAAATGCTCCAACGCTTCTCGGCATATGGAAGGCGGAGGTAATCAAAATCCAATTCTCATCCCTTTTTGGTTTGATAATATCAAAGGTAAATTTGGCGTTCTCAAATGTGTTTCGCGACTGATCTTCGAATAGCACGCGATCCGGATCAATGGCGAACCGCCGAAAAGCGTCGGGCGCGACGTGGGCCTCTTTGTTTTCTTGGTCTAATGGATTCCCTGATCCCCCGCTGAAAACGATCCGAGCCTGGGGACTGTGTTCCAGAAGCACTTTGACTTCGGAGATACGCTCTACCGCGTCGTTGATCGACAACCCGCCGCGCACCCTTGTCATCTTTGCATTGAGAACGCCACCCAAAACCACAATCCCCTCAATCTCGGCGGGCAATGCCGGGTTCGCGGGAAATCGATTCTCTAATTCCTGCACGACGGAAACTCCGATAGGCAATGTCGCAATGGCGATGCAAACGATCGCCATAGAGTAGGAAATGGCTCGTGCGCTCCGGTTCCAACTGAACAAGAAACAAATGGCAATCGCACAAATTCCGATAAATAAGAGGTTCAACGGATGAACAAGGAACCACAAAATCTTCGACAGCCAAAAGAACATCGCTTCTGATAGCGCGAGGTTGCCGAACCAGCAAGATTTTGGACCAATTCAACCACCTGGACGTGTCATCCTACTGCCCCCATATTTTCTGCTTCGCCGGGGCAAGCAAGATATCCGGTGGTTCGTTGTTGGGGCGCGCGACCAATTGAGCTGATGAACTTTCTGATCTCCTCGGGCCCGAGCTCCTGACCATGAGTAGCGCCGGCGGCACGGGAAATACTCTCGTTCATCAAAGTGCCGCCGAGGTCATTGGCACCGGCGTTCAAACACATTTTCGCGCCCTCGATCCCCATCTTGACCCAAGAAGTCTGGATGTTGGTGATATGGGGGTGCAACACTAGGCGTGACACGGCATGGATCAATATCGCCTCGCGAAGGGTTGGGCCACGGCGCGCTCGGCTCTTCAAAAAAATCGGCGCCTCCATGTGAACGAAGGGCAAGGGCACGAACTCCGTAAATCCACCTGTACGTTCCTGTAGCCGGCGCAACCGCAACAGGTGACGGGCGATATGGTGGGAGGCTTCCACATGTCCGAACATTATCGTCGAAGTTGTTGGTAAACCAAGGCCATGGGCCGTTTCCATGATGTCCAGCCACAGGTCCGTCGATAGCTTGTCAGGACAGATGATGGCCCGCACTTCATCATCAAGAATTTCCGCTGCCGTGCCTGGAAGGCTTCGCAAACCGACATCCTTCAACTGCGACAGGTACGCCGAAATCGACATATCCATACTTGTGGCGCCGTGCCAAACCTCCAAGGGCGAAAAGCCATGGATATGCACACCTGGACGGACCCGATGGATAGCCTTGGCGAATTCAAGATACGTTTCGCCGTTAAATGACGGATGGATGCCACCTTGCAGGCAAACTTCGGTTGCGTCCCGCGCCACCGCCTCCGTGGCCATGCGCACGACTTCTTCCGTTGATCTCAAATAAGGCGGATCGCGGAAGGCATCGCGTGCGCGCCCTTTCGAGAAGGCACAAAAGGCGCAGTGGTACGTGCAGATGTTGGTGTAGTTAATATTGCGATTGACCACGTAAGAGACAGTGTCGCCCACGACTGCCTGCCGCAATTCATTGGCGACCTCGCAAACCCGATCGGCGATGGGGCCACGGGCCGATAACAGATGGCAAACATTTTCAACACTGAGTTCTTGGCCGTCCTGAGCGCGTGCAAGAATGCGCAAGGTTTCGCGATCCGCATCCACACTGCTCACGGGTGCGTTTCGGCGTGCTATTGGAATTTCACCGCCGGCGAACCATTTCTCTTCACGGGCAAAGCCCTCGCCATCCTGAAGAGCCAGAACGGAACCCTGTAGTTCAGGTTCGATCCAGATGTCGGCATCGCGAACAAAATCCGGATAGGCAGCCAACCGCTCGACTAGCACCTTTCCGGCCCTTGCACTGATTGTCCGAAGCGCATCAATTTCGGGCCACGGCGCTTCCGGATTTACGAAATCGGGCGTCACAGGAGATACCCCACCCCAGTCGTTGATTCCCGCTTTGATCAACCGGCTGTGGTCTTCGGATGTCAGGTTCGGTGGAGCTTGAATATTCATTTTTGGACCAAACAACAATCGCGCCATGGCTATGGTCCAGAGGAGCTCGTCCAGCGGCGCCGCCAACGCTTCCGACATTCGGGTATCCGGCTTCGGCTTGAAGTTCTGGATTATCAGTTCCTGAATGTGTCCATGCGCATCGTGAAGATTGCGAATCTTCAACAGGGCGTCGATACGCTCAGACCGCGTCTCTCCAATCCCGACAAGGAGACCAGTGGTGAAAGGTATGCGCAAGACACCAGCCTGACGAATGGTTTCAATTCGCCGCGACGGAACCTTATCCGGGGAGCCATAATGGGGGCCACCTTGGTCACACAAACGGTCTGCGGCGCTTTCTAGCATAAGCCCCTGCGACACAGATACGGTTCGCAGTAGGGCCATCTCCTCCGCACTCATGACACCCGGATTCACATGTACGAGAAGCCCAGTCTCCCGCTGCACCCGGTCGGCAACGTCAGTAAGATAGGAAATCGTACTGTTGTGTCCGAGTTCATGAAGCGCATTGCGGGCGGACGGATACCGGCGTTCGGGCTTGTCGCCGAGCGTGAACAAAACTTCGGTGCATCCAGCTCTGGCAGCAGCGCTCACCCGCGATAGGACCTCAGCAACGCTGAGAAACGGTGTCCGACCCGGCTTCGGCGTCTGGGCAAAGGTGCAATAATGGCAGACGTCACGGCATAGATGGGTCAACGGAACAAAGACGTTTCGTGAGTACGTGACATAGGCACCGTGGCCAGCGTCTCGAACTTCCGCGGCATGGGCCATCATATCATTGATCGCGGCCGAATTTGCATCCACCAGATTGAAAGCTGCCTTCTGGGAAATACGGTCGACGCTTGGCGACAACCTGCATTGATCAACCACTTTGTTCATGAAGCCAACCCAAATTCAGCACTGCCCGGAAACACGGCCTCAACAAAGGCGCGGGTGTGTGATGGAGGGCCTTTGCGACAAAAGAATTCGACCACGTCAGTCCAGTCATCGATATCCAGTGCCACATCAGGTAAATCCAAGACATGCGCGATCTCCACGTGAGACCCCGCCAAAGCTCTCAAACGCGCCAAACTACGCCCATCAAAAGTCAATGGCATGAGATCTGGTGGAGATATTAGCGCCGCGTTGCATCCAATGCCGTCCCTTGCCGGCACGAACGCCATCGATGCGTCCCCGTTGGCACAATCCAGTATCTGAACCACGTCCTGGGCATTGATCAAAGGCACGTCACCCATAACCGCCAACATTGTACGTGCACCCTGATGCGCCAGCGACCGCGCGACAGCGGCGACGGCGACGCTCGGACCAATCTCCGCCGTGTCATGGATGGCTTCCGCACCAAATTCCTGTGCAATCCGTGCGACCTTCGGATCAGCACTTACAACGCTAATCCCCGCCAAATCAGACACCGCGCATAGCGCGCCCAACACGTCGCGCAACATGGCAGCCGAGAGCGCCGCCCGATCATTCGAATCCCAAAGGTCTGCCAGACGCGACTTTGACGTCGCGAATGATTTGACCGGGACAACCGCCCATGTGCCAAACTTACTCATGCCGCCGATTTTCCTTCTCGAAACAGATCCTCCGCTGGCGGTCGCAATAAGTTGGCCGCAGATCCACCGTCACCAGAAAAGGAATGCCCACGAATGATAACCATAGGTTGGCCCTCGTTCGCCTGTCCCATTAAGAGCGAAGCGGCAGATGCCAATTCATCCGCCAACGCAATGGACGTCGCTTGAAGCGGACGCCCATCCAAATCCGGATGACCGCACATATTAACCAATGCCGGCACCCCGGATACTCCGATGGCAAAACCTACCGTTCCCAGTCGCCATGGCCTGCCCCAAGAATCAGAAATGATCACACCTATATCGACGCCGAGACGCTCACGTATATCGTTTCGTATCGCGGCGGCCGAAGAATCGGGATCCTCAGGCAGAAGGATCACTTGATCTGGAGCGCCAGTATTTGATGCATCAATACCCGCATTCGCCATCACGAAACCCAAACGGTGTTCGACGATCATCAATCCTGGTTGAGCGCGTAAGACGCGGGCAGATTCGCGCAATACCAATTCAACGACTCGAGGGTCCTTCCCGGTTTGTTGCGCCGCGGCATGCGCATCATCTGAGACCTCAACCGAGCTGAGCTTGACGATCCGCCCTTCCGCTTTAGAGATGATTTTCTGGGCGATCACGACAATATCACCTGTTTGAGGCGCTGCCCCGCAAACCAAACCGGCCACGTCGTAGCCCTGGGTAATGGCGGGGACGTCTTCCACGGCAAACATAGTGATCGGCTGATTGATGGTCCCCTAGCCTCCACTTCTCATTTGCCGCGGCTTCTTTGCGGCAGCCAACTTTTTGGCAAAATCGAGGACCGATCGCGCAAGGTCGATTCGATCGTCGAGATTTGACATTACGGTTTTCGTTACCAAAACAGGAAGTCCTAATTCTAACTGTTCAGCAGCGTCCGCATGATCGATCACAAATCCGTCGGCGAAGTCGTTATAATGGCGAAGGATTTGTGCATTGCCAGGTTTCAGACCTAATTCCTTATACATTTTCGCCAACGGTCCCTTCACCGCCGCGCCACCTACGAGCGGGCTGACCGCGATCACCGGTGCCGCACAGGCCGCCAGGGCAGCACGGACACGAGGAACAGACAGAATCGGTTCGATACTTACGAATGGGTTCGATGGACACATTACAACAGCCTGCAAATCCGGATTAGCTAAAGTATCAATTATTGAAGACGATGGCTGTGCTCCGGTTGCGCCATCATAGATGAAACCAGAAATTCGCGGCTCACAGCGCTCTTCGACGAAATAATTTTGAAACGGCAACCGACGACCGTCCACCGTCTCGACTATCGTCCGAACCGATTGATCACTCATCGGCCACCCATGAGCTTGAACTCCGAAGGCCGCAAAAAACTGCGCGGTGATATCACTCAGTTTAGCACCGTTATTCAGCAGCTCGGTCCGCCGAACGTGCAAGGCCATATCACCATCCCCCAGATTGAACCATGCCGGTCCGCCGATCCTCTTTGTCTGCTCCATGAAAGACCAGGTCTCACTGGCCCGGCCCCACCCTAGATGCTGATTGCTCTCGCCGGCGAGCGTGTACATGACCGTATCCACGTCCGGCGATACATGCAGTCCCATATGCTCAAGGTCATCACCTGTGTTGAGCGCGATCGCCAGACGCCATGGCGCCAGTTCGTGGTATAGCCCCAGCACTAATTTCGCGCCGCCGATGCCACCGCTTAGAGCGAGAACCGACGGTGCTTTATCATTTACATCAATCATAAGTTTCTGGAACGACCTTCATTTTAGACAGCGTATTCTGCCATCAAGTCGCGATAACCATCCAGATGCGCGTCAACATCGGTCGGCTGATGAGCTGGTGCGACCGCCCCCTTTACCATAATCCTTGTCGCCATATCCGTTCTGGCGCCCTCAAAGATCAAGCCTGTCGGAATGCCCCCCCCTTCGGAAACTTCATGGACCCGGCCGAACGCCTTAGCGCGGTCGAACCGATCGTAATGATCGTCGGCTTCAAGATCGACCACGCGTCCGGCCCAATCGGCATATGTGTCATTATAGGTGACGCAAGGCGAAAGAATCTCAAGGAACGCGAACCCCCGTCGCTGTTGCGAATGAATCAATGCCGCGCGCATCAGACGGTCCATTTGTTCCGGAGCTCCCGTGAAGGCCCTTGCCAAAAATGTCGTCCCTGGCAATGCAAGGCCCAACGATATGCCGTCCATCCCCTGTTCGGCGGTCTCATGGGACGGCGTTGCCGTTGGCGAATCCTGTCCCTTCGTCAATCCATACACGGCGTTATTCATAAGCAAATACACCATCGCCGGATTGCGTTTAAACGTATGGACCAAATGTCCCGCACCGATCGCATAACCATCCCCATCGCCGCCGGCCGCGATAATTGTCAAATGCGGGTTGGTCAGCGCCACGCCTAGCGCCGCGGGCAGGACGCGCCCGTGTAGGGCGTGATAGCCATAGGCTTCCACATTGTTTTGGATGGTGCCGGAACATCCAATCCCGGCCAACACCATGGTTTCATGCGGCGGCACTTCCAGGTCTCGCAGTGCCGAAACGAGGGTGTTGCGAACACCGAAGTGTCCGCAGCCAGCACACCAAATTGTGTTCGTATGATCGAAGGTTCGCGTCATGCGACAATTCCCATTTCGGCAACATTGTCGGCAAACGCTGGATCGGACAAGAGCTCCGCCACCAATTCACCCGGCCCAAACGGCGCCCCGTTATACTTCCTGACACTCCCCAACCGGTCACCGTTAGCGCCAGCCCCCATGAGCAAACGGCGCAATTGCCCTTCCACGTTATGTTCAACAACGACAACCCGGCGTCGTTTCGCAATGAACGCCAATGTTTCCTGGGGAACAGGCCAAAGCGTTCGTGGCTGCAGACCGGCGACGGCAATGCCCAAAACTTGCAATCGCGCTACTGCTTCATCCATAACGCCTGTCTGCATGCCGATCCCCAGGATCCCAACTTCGGCACCGTCGTCACCAAAACGCTGACCAAGAGGTAGATCATCACCCAGTGCGGCGATTTTACGCATCCGCTTCTCAGCCATGGCTTGACGGACATCTGGCTTGGTACTCACTAGGCCCCATTCGTTTCGTTCGTTTCCGGTAATCAGGTTCATCCCCCCCGGCGTACCAGGTACGGCCCAGGGTGACACCCCGCTATCCGTGATCTGATAACGTCCATACGCAGTCATCTTGCTTAGACCCGCCGCATCAAGCCTGACGCCTGGCTCGGCTTCTACTGCCTCCAAATCGAAGTAGGGGATTGTTCGAGCATCTTGGGCAACGGCTTGGTCGAGAGCGATGATAACCGGACATTGAAGGCGCTGCGCGAGATTTGTCGCGGTAACCGCAAGGTCAAAGCAGTCTTTGGGCCCACCCGGCGCTAGTACAATCCTCGGGAACTCACCATTGCCCCCAAAGACCATCATGTCGAGATCACTTTGCTCAGGCTTCGTGGGCATTCCGGTCGAAGGCCCCGAGCGCTGGCTATCGACGATCACCAATGGAATTTCAGCGGAACCCGCATGGACAATGCCTTCCTGCATTAAGGAATATCCTGGACTTGACGAACCTGTCATCGCGCGCGTCCCTGTCATGGCTGCCCCAATCGCCATATTGACGGCAGCCAGCTCATCCTCGGCCTGAAGCGCAATTCCACCACGCGCCGGGAGATGTTTTTGCAGGAACTCCAGTATTTCGGTGGCCGGTGTGATTGGATAACCGGCATAAAACCGACCTCCGGCCGCCATAAACCCGAACGCGAGGGCATCATTACCGTTGATCAACAACTGCTCTTCACGTGCCACACGATCGACGCACCAAGGTCCCTGGCCCAGACCAAGGCCCACCTCATCGGCGAAATCCAATCCGAAACGGAATGCACGCACATTCGGCTCCAAGAGACGTGGTGGCAACCGGCGCAAGACATGGGTTAAGCAATCTTGGGCTTCATCCTGCGCAATGCCAAGCAGTCGAGAAATGAGGCCAAAACTCAGGCTGTTCTTGAACAAGTCCCGGCGAAGGTCACGGACCGCGTATCGACCGAACGGCACCTCAATCACCTTTACCGCTTCGGCCAGCGAAGTCCGGTCCAGCGGACCATCGGAAGCGTCATAAATAACCACTCCGTCATCCGCAACCAAATGTCCGTTCAGGTCGATGGCCTCTTGGTCAAAC
>DFRF01000169.1:0-9703 GCA_002378125.1 Rhodospirillaceae bacterium UBA3470
CACCGATGCGGAGCCGTTGGGCCGGGTCGGGTTTCTTATCGACCAATTCCGTGGGGCTGTAGAAGAACACTATATTGTCCTCGAACGCTATGAGGATCAGCGCCGCCGACGACCCCAACAGCAGCAAGCCAATCATCACGAAAGTCAGCCGTTTGTGTTTACGTTTCATCGTTGGGTTCCTGTTGGCGACGGCGGGTCCTGGGGTTTAGGGCTGCGAGCTCGTCGCTGGACGTGCGTTGAAACCGCCGGCTCATGGTCCACAGTCCCACCATAACGAAGGCGACGATAGCGTAGGCCGGCCAAACGAAGCCGCCGTATCCCCCCATATCGAAAAAAGCCGCCATCTTAGCCCACCTTCCCGGCAGCTACCTTGTCAGCCATGTCGGCCTGCTGCACCTGGCGCATGCGGAGCGCGCGAACTTTCATGGCGTTGATCTCTCCGCGCATACGGATCAGCAAAACCCACAGGTAATAGGCCTTGAAGGCTAGGGCCATGAGAATTAACGGGGTCAGCATGCTGGCATGAATGGCTGGCCCGCCGGCCTTCAGAACGCTGGCCGGTTGGTGAAGAGTGTTCCACCAGTCGACGGAGAACTTAATGATCGGAACGTTTACAAAACCGACCAATGCTAAAATTGCCGAGGCCTTGAACCCCCGTTCGGCGTCGTCAAAAGCGTTGTTTAGGGCCATGTAGCCTAGATACAGGAAGAACAGGATTAGCACCGACGTCAGCCGTGCGTCCCAAACCCACCAGGTTCCCCACATAGGCTGCCCCCACAGTGAGCCGGTCACCAGCGCCAGAAGTGTGAAGCAGGCGCCAATAGGTGCCGTGGCCCGGGCCGCAAGGTCAGCCAACGGATGCTTCCAGATCAATGCGGTTCCACAGGCGGCGGCCATGGCCGTATAGCAAAAGAGCGCCATCCAGGCCGCCGGTACGTGGATGTACATGATCCGGACCGTTTCGCCTTGTTGGTAGTCGGCGGGCGACGCGAAAAGACCGAAATACAATCCGGTCACGAAAAACAGAAACGTCATACCCGCGGCCCAGGGCTGGATCACGTCGGCCAGGCGCACAAATCGTGTCGGATTTGCAAACCGATGAATCATAGGACCATTTTCTCCTCAGGTAGCCAGGGGCCGGACACACAACGATATCGCAATACGAAATGTGGTTGAAAGAGACCTCGGCGCAAGTCAATTATCGATGCGTGGTGTGCGAGGGTCATGATCGAAGCGCTTGCTTTAGCGCACTTGCCGATACCCATGGGCACAAAGCGAGCGTGGCCAGCAACAACCCGCCCAGGGCGAGAAGGTGGGATTTGAACGGAAATCCGCCTAATCCGGCGTCGACGGCGCTCACGCCGAAGATCAGAACCGGAATGTATAAAGGTAAGACCAGCAAGGAGAGCAAAACACCGCCGCGCCGGGCCCCGAGTATCAAGGCGGCACCAATGGCCCCAATCAGGCTCAAGCTTGGCGTGCCTAACGCCAGAGCCGATATCAATACCGCAAAGCCATCGGCGGGAAGGTTCAGGAGGATAGCCAGGACCGGGGCCGCAATGATGAGAGGAAGGCCGGTGGTCAGCCAATGGGCCGTCACCTTAGCGGCGACGGCAATCTCCAGCGTGATTGGTTGCAGGATTAGGATCTCTAAACTTCCGTCCTCATAATCCGCATCGAACAGGCGCTCCAAAGACAGCATGGAGGCCAAAAGAGCCGCCACCCAAATGACCCCGGCAGCGATGCGGGCGAGAATATTCGCTTCTGGCCCTACGCCGAAGGGGAATAACACGACGGCGATGACGAAAAACATCACGACCATGACGCTGTCCATGCCTTGCCGGTAGGCTAAATTTAGGTCGCGGCTAAGGATGGCTATGAAACTAGACAAGTGCCGGGTCCTCGGTGATGTAATCACTGAGATGCAACACGGCGTGGTCGGTCAAGGCCAGGTTTTGATGGGTGGATGCCACAACCATGCCCCCCGCTGCGCGGTGCTCGGCGATGGCGTCGCAGAGCGCTGCAATGGCATCGACATCAAGGGCGGTGGCCGGTTCGTCCAAAAGCCATAGATTGGCCGGCACAGCAAGAATACGGGCCAGATTAACCCGCCGTTTCTGACCGGCAGACAGGAACTGACCCGGTATGTCTGCCAGAGGGGCGATCCCAAGTTTGTCGATGGCGCCAGCCACATCCGACTGTGGTGAGCGCAACCGGGCCCAGAACGTCACGTTCTCCGTGACGGTCAGGACCGGTTTTACTGCGTCCGCATGCCCCACATAGTGCGTCCGGCCATAGTGAAGATCAGGGTCATCCGTGATGCCTGCATCGGAATCGGACCATTTAATTTGGCCTTCCAATGGCTGGATGAGACCGGCCATGAGCCGCAGCAGAGTGGATTTTCCGCTGCCATTGGGCCCACGCAGAACCAAAGCGTTACCGGGCTGCAGCGCAAACGCCAGGTTTTCGAAGACCAGACGGCCTCCACGGAAACACCCCAACCCTTGACCTGAAAAACTCGGCATAGGCCTCACAACGCCCTGTTCTCGGGATATTTTCGGACCCTAGCGCAAGCGCCCGGAAAAAAGAAGCACCGCCTATGTTCCAGCGGCAAGGAAAAAAACTGCGGCCGGGTTGGGGAGGCCCGGCCGCTAGGATCGGCAAGGGGATGCCGGTAAGGTAACCAGAGAGGGGGTGTCTCTAGCGAAAACGAGGAGGGTTAACGATGGAGAGTATCGAACCAAAATGTGGCGAAATTATGCTCAACCTTGAGGCATTCATGCACTGTGATCGCGAATGTCGTCGATGACCTTTCCGTCGTTGGGAAGACTGCCTGGCGCCACAAAAGAGACCTCGCCACGCAGTTTGCATACCGATTGGATGGTTTCCGTAATTTCCTCGGCCAGCCTTTTGGCATCGTCGGCGGCCACGTTTGGGTCGTCAACTTCGCACGATAGGTTCATGACGTCGGTTGTGTCGCGACTGTCGACCACTAGGCGGGCCTTAAGCACTTCCGGGTGGCGGGCCACGATCTTGGCGATCTGGACCGGGTGCACGAACATGCCTTTGACCTTGGTGGTCTGGTCGGCGCGCCCCATCCATCCTTGCAGGCGCGTATTGGTCCGTCCGCATGGGCTCGCGCCTGGAATGATCCGCGAGAGATCGCCCGTACCAAAACGGATTAAGGGGTACTCGTGACGGAAACACGTAGCGACAATTTCCCCGACTTCCCCGTCGTTGACGGGATCATTGGTGCCGGGCCGAACGATCTCCACGAACACGCCCTCGTCGACAATGAGACCTTCGCGCGCCGGAGATTCATAACCAAGGTTTCCGAGATCAGCCGAGGCATAGATCTGCTGGCAATTGACGCCCCTGTCCTCAATATCTTTGCGAAGCGCCGGCGGAAGCGGCTCCGCCCCGACCAAGGCTTTGGTGAGTGAAGAAATATCGCGACCCAACTCATCGGCTTTTTCAAGAATGATCTTTAAGAAAGAAGGGGTCCCCGTATAGGCATTGCAGCCTATATCTGAGATGGCATGTACTTGAAGTTCCGTATTGCCAATACCGGCCGGTACGACCGCGCATCCAATCGCGGCGGCACCCGTCTCCATCATCAACCCGGCGGGAGTGAAATGGTATGCGAAAGTATTGTGAACTATATCACCTGTCCTAATACCGGCGGCGTAAAGGGCGCGCGCCGTGCCCCACCAATCGTCACCAAAACCGTCTACGTCATAGATGGGACCGGGCGACTGGAAGATGTGCCGCATCTTACCTGGTGGTAACGCATTTAATCCGCCGAGCGGTCTCGATTTGGCCTGCAGTTCAATGAGATCGGATTTCCGCGTCACCGGCAATTGTGCGAGGGCACTACGTGAGGTGATTTCATCGGGATTGATGTCGGTTAGAAGTGCCGCAAAATAGGGCGCCTTGTCCTTGGCGTGGGCAATTTGACCAGGCAAGGCTTTGAAAAGCGCCTGTTCGCGCTCTTCCGGATTACGGCTTTCCAGATCGTCGTAGAATTCACCGTTCGCCAAGGGATTATCCCTTAGAGCCAGCGCTTGCGGCGGCGATAGTGCTTAACCTCGCGAAAGCTTTTGCGCCCGCCGGTGCTAAGGCCCAGATAAAATTCCTTAACGTCTTCATTCTCCCGGAGCGATTTAGCGTCACCGTCCATGACCACTCGCCCATTTTCCAGGATATAGCCGTATTCAGCGAACCGGAGCGCGACCATTGTGTTTTGTTCTGCCAACAGGATGCTCACCTGTTCCTTTGTGTTCAAATCTCGAACGATTTCAAAAATTTCTTCCACCAACTGTGGCGCCAATCCCATAGAGGGTTCGTCCAATAAAATAGTATGCGGGTTGGCCATGAGGGCTCGGCCAATGGCAGTCATTTGTTGTTCCCCGCCCGAGGTGTAGCCGGCTTGGGCCGTTCGTCGTTCTTTCAGACGCGGAAAGTAATGATAAACCTTTTCAAGAGACTCGGCGATGGCGGTGCGGCCATCGCGGCGCGTGTAGGCGCCGGTCAACAAGTTCTCTTCGACGGTCAAATGCTCGAAGCAATGACGGCCCTCCATGACTTGGATGACGCCGCGCTTGACCAGTTCGTTAGGCGTCATTTGATCGACGCGTTCACCATCGACTTCGATGGAGCCTTTCGTCACCTCACCGCGTTCCGCGCGTAGCAGGTTTGAAATTGCTTTCAGCGTCGTCGTCTTTCCAGCGCCGTTGGCGCCCAGCAGTGCTGTAATACCGCCCTTCTGCAATTGCAGCGACACACCTTTCAACACGAGGATCACGTGATCGTAAATGACCTCAACGTTGTTCACGTTGAGAAGGGGGGCGGCTTCCGCCGCCCCCAACTCAGTCGTTTCTGCCGTTTGACCGGACATGCTACTTAGCAACTCCGCGGCGTGATATTGTTTTCCTTGGCGTAGGCCGCCGCCGCCTTCTCGACCATTGGACGAACGACGTCGCTCATGGCCGGAATGAAGTCGGAGATCAGCTTCCATTGCTTGCCATCCCACTGCTGGATGAACACGCCAGGGGCGTCGCCTTCGTGGTTTTTGCAGGAGACCTTTAGCGGCCATGTGAACCCACCGATGCCACGCGCAGCAAGGCGCTCTTTGGTCATGTTGAGGCCCTCGAATGCTGCGCGAACCTGATCACCATTCGGTCGCTTGCCGCCCGCTGCTTTCACGGCGTCACGCACGGCTTCTGTAGCGAAGGTGTAGGTGTTGATCATGCGGTTGTAGAGCACTTCACCCACGTTGTTGGCTTTGGCTTTCGCCGCGTCGCCACCATACACATACTTGATAATGTCTTTGAACACCGGATAGTTGGTGCCAGCCGCATGCATGTTGGTGGACTTGTAGCCGATGGAGCCATCGCCCGCTGGGATCACGTCTGCGTCGGAACCTGACCACCAGTTACCCACGAATTTGTCCATTGGATAGCCTATGCCATTGGCCTCCTTGATGGCGACCTGGTTCATCACGCCCCAGCCCGACATGAACACCCAGTCAGGGCGCTTACGACGCACCTGTAGCCAAGTGGCTTTCTGCTCTTGACCAGGATGGTCAACAGCCAACAGGGTTAGCTTGAATCCGTACTTTTTCGAAAGGGTCTGCAAGGTCGGGTTGGCTTCTTTGCCGTAGGCTGAATTGTGGTGCACATGCGCGATGTGCTGACCGCTCAGTTTGTCGAGACCACCGATCTCTTGGCCAACATAGTTAACGAACGCCGAAGCCTGGCTCCAGTAAGTGCTCGGGAAGTTGAAGACCCAAGGGAACACGCGACCGTCAGCAGCGGCTGTACGGCCATAACCACTGGACAGAATGGTAATCTTGTCCACGGCAGCTTTCGGGATCAGCTGGTAGGTGAGGCCCGTGGAGTTCGGGTTCACGAACATGGCGCCACCGTGCTTTTTCTTGAGCTTTTCGTAGCACTCAACGCCGACTTTGGTGTTGTACTTGGTTTCGCATTCTTCGGAGACAATCCTATTGCCTTCGATGCCGCCATCACGCTTGTTGATGAGCGCGACGAAGTCTTGAATGGCGTTGGCGATCGGAATGCCACTCGGGGCATACGGACCGGTACGATAGACCATGACGGGGAAGAAGAGGTCGTCGGCATATGCCCGTTTGGCTTCCGTAACCCCTGTAACCCCGACGACGATGCCGGCGGCTGCGAGTAATAGATGACGTATTTTCATTTAACTTATCTCCCTATTCGTGAAGCGACCTTATTCCGGTCTCTCTATTTTGAACCGCAAACATAGCATGCGACCGGTAAATTCCCAATGCAGTTCAAATTCGTCATGTCGAAAACAGTATGCCTCATGTGTCATCAGTATGGAAATGGCCACTGCCTAATCTTCTCCTTGGCGATCTGCCATAGCCGGTTCAGGCCGTGGGGCTCGACGATCAAGAAGAACATGATGAGGAGGCCAAAGATGATTTCCTCAACATGCTTCGCCAAATCGGCCGCGATCACCAGACCGACCATTGGCGGCGCATTGGTAAGGAAAATGGGTAGCAATGTCACAAATGCCGCACCAAGAATGGAGCCCAGGATCGACCCCAGCCCGCCAATGATAACCATGAACAATACGGGGAATGAGACGTTCAAGATATCGAAGGCCTCCGTTTCCACGCTGCCAAGCCAACAGAAGACGTAAAGAGCGCCGGCGATCCCGCAGTAGAAGGAGGAAATGCCAAAGGCTGAGAGTTTAGTCTGCAGGGGGCGGATGCCAATGATTTCAGCGGCGATATCCATGTCCCGGATCGCCATCCACGAGCGACCCACGTGTCCGCGTACCATGTTCTTAGCGGCCAAGGCAAACACACAGAGAAAAATCAAGCAGGTATAGTAGCGGGCCAAGGGCTCGGCCTCGGGTCCCGAAATCAGAATACCGAAGACCTCCCGGGGCGGTGCCGTGATGGTGCCCGACGGAGAATAGTTGAAGAACCATTCTACTTTGTTGAAGCACCAAAGAATGAAAAACTGGGCCGCCAGGGTGGCCACCGCGAGATAGAAGCCTTTAATCCGAAGGCTTGGCGCCCCGAATACCATGCCCACTGCTGCGGTGATCCCGCCGGCGAGAAAGAAAACGATGATGATGTTCAATTCAGGAAAGGCGGTCGATATTTTGTAGGTGGCATAGCCGCCGACGGCCATAAACGCACCAGTGCCCAGGCTGACCAAGCCGGCATACCCCGTAAGGATATTCAGGCCGATGGCCGCCAGAGACATGATCAAGAATGGGATGATTACCGCTTGATGCCAATATTCGTCGGCGAAAAAAGGAATGAAGACGAAGGCCACGGCGATGACCAACGCCATGAACCAGCGGTCCTGGACGATTGGGAAGATGGCCTGATCGGCCTGGTAGCTCGATTTGAACTGACCTGCCTCGCGATAGAACATGCGCTCACACCCTCTCGATAATCTTTTCGCCGAACAGACCTTGTGGTCTGAACATTAGGAACACTAGGGCGGCCATGTAGGCAAACCACCCCTCTATGGCGCCGCCGAAGGCGGGGCCCCAGTAGACTTCAGAAACTTTCTCGAAAATTCCGATTAAGAGGCCGCCGATAATGGCGCCCGGCACCGATTCAAACCCACCAAGGATCAAAACGGGTAACGCTTTAAGCGCGATCAAGGCTAGCGAGAAACTCACGCCCGCCTTGCCACCCCACATGATTCCTGCAACCAGCGCAACGAAGCCCGCGACCGACCAGACGATGACCCAGATGGTCTTCAGGGGGATACCAACCGCGAGTGCTGCTTGGTGATCGTCCGCGACCGCCCGGAGCGCGCGGCCAACAGAAGTCTTCTGGAAGAAAATGGCCAAAAAGCCAACCAAAACTGCTGCGACTAGAGCGGCCGTCAAATCGAAAGTGTTGAGCAGGACGCCACCCACTTCAAAGGATTTTTCCGGAATTCCGACGTCTAGTTTCTTGACGTTTGATCCCCAAACGATCTGACCACCGCCTTCGAAAACGAAATTGAGGCCAATGGTTGCCATGAACAGAATGATCTGTGCTTGGTTGACCAAGGGCCGCAGCAGCCAGCGTTCGATTAGGTATGCACATCCGATCATGACGGCGAGCGTGACAAGGATTGCTAGGACTAGGGGCACGGAGTGCTCCATTAACCCGACCAGGGTCAGCGCCGCGAACAGCACCATCGCACCCTGAGCGAAGTTGAAAACGCCGGAGGCCTTGTAGATCAAAACGAAGCCGAGCGCCACCAAGGAATACATGATGCCGGCGAGAATCCCTCCAATCACCACTTCCAAAAGGAATATCGGACTGCCGATCATGTCCGCGAAGGGCGCAATGAAGAATGTGTTGAAGACTTCCATGGTGCCGTGCGCTCCTTATTAATCGTGTTGGACGCCAAGATAGGCGTCGATGACCCGCTGATTGCCGCGCACCTCGTCTGGGGTGCCGTCAGCGATTTTTTGTCCGTAATCCAGGACCACGACGCGGTCGGAAATATCCATGACCACGCTCATGTCGTGTTCGATCAGGACGATGGTCGTGCCGAATTCATCGTTTACGTCGAGGATGTAACGGCACATGTCCTCTTTTTCCTCGTGGTTCATACCGGCCATGGGTTCGTCCAGCAACAGCATGTCCGGCTCGGATGCCAGGGCTCGAGCTAGTTCGACACGTTTTTGCAGACCATACGGAAGCCGTCCGACGACGGTTTTCCGGATTGATTCAATTTCCAGGAAGTCGATGACACGTTCGACGACTTCGCGGTTTTCTAACTCTTCCTTAACAGCCGGCCCGTAGTATAACGCCTGCATAATGAAGTTCGTTTTCATCTGCAAGTTTCGGCCCGTCATGATGTTATCCAGCGTAGTCATGCCGCGGAACAATGCGATATTTTGGAAGGTCCGAGCGATCCCCTGGTTGGCGGCTTCGTAGGTTTCCATGGCGGCATGGGACTGCCCTTTAAAGGTGATCGTCCCTTCCGTCGGTTTATAAAAGCCATTGATACAATTCAGCATTGAACTTTTACCAGCGCCGTTTGGACCAATGATGGCCCGGACTTCACCCTCGAAGACGTTGAAGCTTACGTTACTTAGGGCTTTGACCCCGCCAAAGGCGAGACTGACATCTTCTACATTCAGAATCTCATCTCCAATTGTACGCCCGTCTGGCGTTGTCACGCCGGGCGCGATATTGGGAGAGGCGGCGGTATCGTTGGGGGCCATGTTTTGGCGTCTCCTTGTAGCTTATTCGGCGGCCGCCGCGGCCGGGCCCGCGTCCGTCGTTTTGGCGTCTCTGATCTGCAGATCGGCGCGGACCGTGTCGGTCCGCCCATCCTCGAAAGTCACGGTCGCTTCCACTTCGCAGTTGGTTTTATTCGAATAGAGCGCGTCGATCAGATCCTGATACCGCTCTGAAACAATGTTGCGCCGCACCTTCCGGGTCCGGGTCAATTCACCGTCATCCGCGTCCAGTTGCTTATGCAAAATCAGGAAGCGGCGAATTTGAGAACCACTCAGGTTAGGATCGGAGGCCAAGTCCGCGTTGACCTGTTCCACGCAATCCTGGATCAAATCGTAGATGGGTTGCTGGCCGGCCAAATCCGTATAACCGGAATAAGGAAGATTATGGCGCTCGGCCCAGTTGCCGACCGAGTCCACATCGATGTTGATGAAAGCGGCCACGTAGTCCTTT
>DFRF01000169.1:10057-10201 GCA_002378125.1 Rhodospirillaceae bacterium UBA3470
CGGATGTGCGGGAAGAACTTCATCTTATTCTCGATGAAATTCGGTGCGAACATGGTTCCGTCATTTAACTTACCAACATCCTTAGACCGATCGATAATCCGAAGGTCACCGTCATCGTCAATATAACCTGCATCGCCGGTGTGA
>DFRF01000076.1:0-2391 GCA_002378125.1 Rhodospirillaceae bacterium UBA3470
GCTGAGCGTGGCCTTTTCATCAAGTAGCGAATGCACATCCTTCTTGCGGCGCAGGCGCAGGGCCTCATTCTCGCGCTGCAGGAGTTCCGCTAAGCGTCCCGAGATCACAATCAGGTCGTTTAGTCGGTTGTTCGAATCCATATCAATTGATCTCCTGAAGCTTGATAATTTCCCGGTACACGGAATCGGCGATACCGATGCCACCGGCCTTAGTTATGGCCTTGCCATATTCCTCAATCTGCATACCGCGCCACATAGCTTCCGAGTTGCCGCCGCCGAAGGGGGCTTCGGGTTTGATGCCGTCGAACATGGGCTGGAGCATCTGGGTCAGAAACACCGCTTCGAAATCTTCGGCAATCTTGCGTGCCTGTTGGTGCGTTTGCGCGGCGTGCATGTTCGGCAGTTTCGCCGTGTTGCCGTAAGCCTGATGCGCGGCGCCGATGTCCATGAGGTTCGCCATTACATCACCTCGATATCGGCTTGAAGGGCGCCAGAAGCTTTCACCGCCTGCAAGATGGTGATCATGTCGCGTGGACCAATCCCGAGCGCGTTCAAGCCGTTTACCAATTCCTGCAAAGTGACGCCAGGCTTCAGCACGGTGAGACGATGCTCTTCACCCTCATCCACCTCGACATTAGTGCGGTCCGTGGTCGCCGTCGTCCCGACTTCGGCGAAGGGGCCCGGTTGCGAGACTTGCTTGGCCTCGGTGACCCGGATGGTAAGCGATCCTTGGGCGATGGCGACGGAGCTGATCCGGACGTTCTCACCCATGACAATAACGCCGGATTGTTCGTCAATGATGACTTTCGCGGTTTGGTCTGGCTTGACCCGCAGTTGCTCGATATCCGTCAGTAAACCGACCACGTTGCCGTCATAGCCGTTCGGCACTTGAATGCGGACTGTCGTCGGATCGCTGGGGCGTGCGGCGTTGGTGCCCAGGAACGCGTTGACCGCCTGGGCAATGCGCCGGGCCGTTGTGAAATCGGGATTACGGAGCGTCAGCTTGACGTTGTTTAGGTTGCCGATGGTGAAGTTGACTTCGCGCTCGATGATGGCGCCGTTGGCGATGCGGCCGCTGGTGGGTACGCCCTTGGTGACGGTTTCAGCGTTGCCGGCCGCTTGGAACCCGCCAACCGCTAATTGACCTTGCGCGACGGCGTAAACCTCGCCGTCGGCGCCCAGCAGCGGGGTCACCAGAAGCGTACCGCCGAGCAGGCTGCTGGAATCGCCCAGTGCGCTGACTGTGACATCGATGCGGCCGCCTTGACGGGCGAAGGCGGGCAGGGCTGCAGTGACCATCACCGCGGCGACGTTTTTCGAATCCAGTCCGTCGTCTGTCGGCTTGACGCCCATGCGGTTGAGCATGGATTGAAGGCTTTGTTTAGTGAAATGCCCAGTTTTTAGGGTGTCGCCGGTGTTGTTTAGGCCGACCACAAGGCCATACCCGACCAGCATGTTATCGCGCACCCCTTCGAACTCCACGATATCCTTGAGCCGGGATGCCGCGTCCGCTGGTGTCGGCAGCATGCTCAGTGCGAAACCGGCAAAAACCAGGGCCATCAGTCTTAAGGCCGTGCGCTTCATGAATTCTATTCCCGTCTTGGCCATTTTTTGTTATCCGACTGCGCCATGCGTTTGTTATGTCTGGATTATTGCGAATTTCATGCCAGTTCAGTGGTTCGTTAAGATACTGATATTCAATATTTTTCTTTTTAACTCTGGCCTCAGAATGTTGAATTTCGGCAATTTTTCTACCCACTGGGTAAGATTTGCCGCCTACGCTTTGAGGTCACGGCCGGTCTGCACCATTTCGTCGACGGTGCGGAAGACGGTGGCCGACGAGTTATAGGCCTTCTGCACCATGATCATTCGGGTGAATTCCGTCGTCAGATCGACGTTAGAGATCTCGAACGCGAGGGGTACGAAAGTGGCCCTTTGGCTGGTGTCGGCAAAAATCTCCTCCGGGGAGCCGGAATCGGAGGTCTCCTTGAACACCATGCCGTTCAGCATCTCCAGTTGGTTGGGGTTCTGGAAGACCGCCAGCGGCAGTTTGTAGATTGCGCGTGTCGTGCCATCGGTAAAGCTACCTATGACCCGCCCCGTATCATCGAAGTTGACGCTCCTCATATGGGCCGACGCCAGCCCGTTGTGATTATAGTAGTCGACCAGGAAACCGGAGCCGAACTGTGTCATGTTATCGACGTTCAGGGCGAATGTTGCGGTCGCGGCATCGGCGAACGTCAGCGAAAAGTTCATGGTCACGGGAGCGGTGCCTGAGACCCTGCCGTTGCCGTCGAAGTTCAGCGTCTGTACGACGGAGGTCTGATGGGAGGTGTTGGCAGCAACGGTGGCCGTATTGTCTGCCGTGCCTGTGACGTTTGCCGTTGTGTT
>DFRF01000076.1:2700-2849 GCA_002378125.1 Rhodospirillaceae bacterium UBA3470
CCTGTGACGTTTGCCGTTGTGTTTACGACGGTGGCGGTGTTGTCCACTGTCGCGCCCGTTGTCGGGGTCGATGCCGTAGCAGTGAATGACTTTCCTGCTGTTCGTGCAGTCAATGTGAAATCTCCGCCTGTGACGTTTGCCGTTGTGTT
>DFRF01000076.1:3150-8788 GCA_002378125.1 Rhodospirillaceae bacterium UBA3470
CCTGTGACGTTTGCCGTTGTGTTTGCGAGGGTGGCGGTGTTGTCTTCTGTCGCGCCCGTGGTCGGGGTCGACGCCGTAGCAGTGAATGACTTTCCCGCTGTTCTTGCAGTCAATGTGAACTCTCCGGCAGCCGCGCCAGCGACCGCTGTCACAGTGGCGTTGGCCGGCCCGTTTGCTCCGAAGGCGGCGATAATATTGTCACGGATAGCGGACAAACTTCCCTCTGCGCCTGTCACCGTATAGGAAATGGTCTGGGTCGAAATGTCCGTACTCGCCAGCGTGAATTCGTAGACGTCACCGGCTTCCACGGTTCCCGCAATGGAAATCGTATCCTTTTGTGCGACGGCAGCCGGGCCAGCGGCCGCTGCCACAGTGGCGTTGGCCGGCCCATTTGCTTCGAAGGCGGCGACAATATTGTCACGGATAGCGGATAAACTTCCCTCCGCGCCTGTCACCGTGTAGGAAATGGTCTGGGTCGAAATATTGTTGTCTGTACTCGCCAGCGTGAATTCGTAGACGTCACCGGCTTCCACGGTTCCCGCGATGGAAATCGTATCCTTTTGCGCGATTGATCCATCCGTTGCACTGGCCGATGTGGTAAAGGAAGTCCCGGCTGCATTAGCGGTCAGGGTGATTTCGCCATTGTTTTTGCCCGCTGCCGCGGTCACGCTTGCGGCGATTGTCGCATCCGCATTTATTGTAGTGACGATAGCATCGCGAATTCCCGACAAGCTGCCCTCGGTGCCTGTGGAGGTATAATTCACCGTCGTCGCCGTGCCACCAATGTCGACCGTGACGGCATATGTATCGTTAGCCTCTGCGGTGCCACCAAAATTGATGGTGTCGGCCTGAGGCGATGAGTTTCGATCGGTGGTTGCTGATACCTGCCAGACATTGTTCGATTGATTGGTGAAATTTAATTGCGCCGACTTTTTAGCGCCATTCGAATCGACGATTTCGATGTCATATGTATGAAGATTGTCGTTATTGGTGCCCGATAAGGCGCTCAACACAGTGCCCAGGTGGTCGCTAATGTTTTCGTTGGTGGTAGGTAAATTGAGCCCAATCGACGCTGTCGAAGTTGGAGTATTGGTATTGATGTACGCCCATTCGTCGATGCGGATCGGCTCCATGCTCCCGGTGGAGAACGTACCGTCCGTCTCGTTCACGGCTTCACCCAGCACGAAGTAGCCGTTTCTATCCATCAGATAGCCGTTGTTGACGGTCATGCTGGTGCCGTCCTCTCTGGTCACAGTTGAGGTCTGAGCATCCGCTAATCCCACCTCGAAGCTGCCGTTGCGGGTGAAGAAGATTTCATCTGAGACGGTGATCGTGGGACTAACGTAAAAGAAGCCGTCACCGCTAATGGCTATGTCCAAATCCCGATCTGACGCGCTCAAGAAGCCCTGGTTGTCGATACGCTGAAAATCCTTAGGCTTGATACCGCCCAGGTCCGTTTGGTTCGACAAGGTCTGTGAGATCATCGTCTCGAAGCGAGTATCCGTACGCTTGTAGCCGCCGGTGTTCACGTTGGCGACGTTGTTGCCGATCGTGGTCAGGGCGTGGGCCTGCGTTTTCATGCCCAGCGTCGCCGGTTGGAAGAGATTATAACCCATCGGGTGTCTCCACGTTCTAGGCGATCCGCTTCCGTACCCGGATGTTATGCGGACCTATTGCGTCACCTCTCTAAGCAAACCGGATGCCAGTTTTCGTGTATTTATAATGCTCTGTTTTTAAACGTTAATTTTTGTGGTGCGCTGGAAGTGTTTGGAAAAATCATTCCTTTGAAATGGTCGCCGAGAAGATTTTGCCGGTCTGATCTTTCCTCACGATGGCGGTAAATCTAAAATCGGACGTCTTTCCGAACACTCTCGGGGATGCCGAATATTTGCCGTTTAAGGATGCGCGAAGTTGTAGTGTGGCGCCGACCGGTTTGTCCAAACCGCCGACATGGAGCAGGGCGATGCCATCATCTTTTCTGCCTGGCTCGTACACCGGGTGACGCCTGTCGTGAAGTGGGCGTGCTGGATATTGGTCGGTTGGTGGCAGGGGATGCCGTTTCGCTTGCCAACTAGGAATAGCCTATAGACATAAAATACGACCAATTAGGAGAAGGGTATGCCTGCAACAATCGAGATCGAACGCCAAGGCGACGTCATGATTGTCACCAACGATTTCCCGGAAACCCGCAATGCCCTGAACGCGGACTTTTACACCGGCTTCGCCGACACCCTCGCCACGGCAGATAAGGACCAGACAATCGGCGCCATCGTGCTCACCGGCGGTGGCAAGTTTTTTTGTGCCGGCGGGGATCTGAACCGATTAAAGAAGTTCGCGACTACGCCCGAACTGGAGCGACGCGACTCCATCAATCGCCTGCACGCCATGATTAAGGCCATGGCCGAATGCTCGAAACCTATCATCGCCGCCGTCGAAGGCGGTGCGGCCGGGGCTGGCGTTTCCTTAGCGGCGGCGTGCGATTTGATTGTCATGGCTGAAAATGCTTATTTTTCAGTCTCATACGTGAAAATCGGTTTGTCGCCGGATGGTGGCGCCACGGCGTTGCTTGCGCAAGCATTGCCGCGCCAATTGATGACGGAAATGTGCCTTACTGGAGATAAAGTTGACGCGGTCCGATTGTTGGATGCTGGCTTGGTGAACCGGGTAGTCCCGGCTGGCACAGTGCTGGAAGAGGCTGCGGCATGGGGCGCGCGTTTGGCAAAAGGCCCAGCCCGGTCCATGGCGCGTGTGAAGGATCTGTGCCGTGCCGCCCAGGAAAACTCCCTATCCAAACAACTCGACATGGAAAGGGACTTAATGATTGCCTCGCAGACGGACCCTGAATCCATTGAGGGTATTTCCGCATTCCTGGAGAAGCGTCCTGCCGACTACGCGAAGCTTCGCCGCGAGGACTAAGGAGGCGACGATGAATATGCAAGGTCCCCAAGGCCGGCTAAACCCGTATGGACCAGATGGTCTAGGCCGATGTCCAGAACATCGAAGACTTTTATCGCGACGATTTTTGTGATGGCGCTGGCGCGGCGCTAGGATTTCTTGATCAGATGAAATAGCTGGAAGGCGCGCGCCCGTTTTCGGTGGATTGCTATGAACGCTTCCTCCAGTCCGCAATGTGGGTTGAAGTTCCCTCGCCAACGCTCTGATCTCCGTGGCATAGGTTGGCTGGCCGACGAGACCATGCCACTGAAGCGTTAGACGTCATCGTCGACAGGAAATACGTGGGCTTGGTTGGCGTTGACGTTCACGGTGACCCTGCTTCCCGGTTCTGGCAGAAAAACACCAGGAACACGCGCTTCCAGTTTCGTGTCGCCGTTATCGGTAGGTACTACGAAGGAAACCAAGGAGGCGCGGCCCAGGGAACGTGCGCCGGTAACGGCGACGCCTGGGTCCGACGTTGGGGCTGCCGCGGACGTGGGCCGGTACGGCGCGTCGCCTGGACGCGGCGCGGGTGTCTCACCGACAACGGCAAGGCGGAAGGCTTCCGGCCTTACTAGTACCTGGGCCACCCTTCCGTCCTCTAGATCTCTGGCATCAAAGGTTCCAATGGCCGTCGCCAGGGCGCCGTCGACAACCGTGCCCGTCAATCTGTTTACAGTGCCGAACAGGTCCGCGACAAATTCCGTATCCGGTTGAAAATATGTTTGCTCTGGCGAGCCGTCCTGAACCACGCGGCCATTGTTCATCACCAGAATCCGATCGGCCATGAACATGGCTTCTTCGGGATCATGGGTAACCAGCAAAGTGGCGACGCCAGTATCGCGAAGCATGTCTAGGGACTGGCCTCGGACGGCGGCGCGTCGCGCGACGTCAAGGCCCGAAAAGGGCTCATCCAAGAGCAGGACTGAAGGCTCCGTCGCCAAGGCCCGCAACAATGCGACCCGTTGTTGCTGTCCGCCTGAAAGGGTGTGTGGATAGCTGTCGCCATGGCGGCTGAGGCCCATCTGCCCCAAAGCCGTCTCAGCCCACGCCCGGCGCGCCTGCGTGTCGGCGCCGACCCCAAAGCGAATGTTTTCGCGGACGCTGAGATGCGGAAATAGGGCGTAATCTTGAAACATGAGGCCGACACCGCGTTGGTCGGGCGGCACATGAAGGCCCGTGGCACCGTCGTCGACCATGGTCTCACCAATGCGAACCTGTCCCTTCTGTAATCGTTCCAACCCGGCCGCGACCCGCAGCAATGTCGTCTTCCCGCAGCCGGATGGACCCAGCAGGCACACGACTTCGCCCGGCGCCACGAATACCGAGACGCCGTTGACCACCATTTCGTCGCCAAAGGCATGGGAGAGGTTGTTGACGTGCAGACCACCGATCATCAGCGATATCCCCACCTTTAGAAACCAAATGAGGTTTGGTGCAACTGTGGTGTCAGGGTGAAGGTCGTTGTTACGTGACAGCCGCCCGGCAGCTTGAATTTGGGCTGAAACTCATCGCTTAAACGCACGGCTCTGATTCTCCGAAAGGTTCAAATGCGTCGGCGGTTGGCAATTACCCCTAAGGAGCCCTCGTATCGGATACGGTAACTGCCGTCAATCGAATGTCCAGAAACATGAACAGGCACCCTTCGATAAAATGTCGAGTTTGGACTACGGGGAAGAGCATGAACCACGGCTTGAAAAAAAATCATAAATGATGCGTGACAGAGGGTTGATTAATCTGATAATGATTATCACTTGCATAGAGAATGAGAATCTTTTGCAGGTTCGCAATCTCCTGGATTTTAACTCAATCGGGGGTTTCCGATGTCAAAAATACTTACCTTGGTTCTATCCGCCCTTTCTTTCGCGATGGTTTCTGGCGCTGCGATGGCCGACGACGCCGTCTACGGTAAATTCCCAGTGACCGTGAAGGGTTATGACGGCTCAAAAACCAGTTCTACGGGCTACACTGGTCAGATCGCCCGGCATCTCCTTCACGATACATTGAAGAAACTGGCCTATAAGGGGAACGGCTCGCCGAACGCGGCACTCAAAGCCGAGATGATGAAATACTTTAAAGGCTCCAAGGAAGGCCACGCGATTATGGCGCCGGTGACCAAGGGCCCTTTCGTGATCAAGCAGACAAAGGTCGAAGAAATCTCGAAAGGCAAGAACCTCGTTGGTAAGACATACAAAGGCACCATCACCGGCATGCCGAACGGCATGACGGGCGTAGAACTGGTCGAGTTTTGGATCGACAAAGCGTCGAGCGCCAATAAGGGCTACGACTACGCTAACGGCTATGACTATGGCCAGCTGATTTCCAAATTCATTATGGGGGCGGTATCCTACAATCAGGCCGTCGACAACTACCTCGATGAAAAGCTGGAGGCCAACAAAAAGCCGAACGACAAACCTTATAAAAAAGGCGCGCCCTATACCGGTAAGGAGCACTCGTGGGATGAGGCTTTCGGATACTTCGGCGTACCAGCACACACGCTGAAGCTTATGCCAAAGGATGTTTACAACATCGCCAAACGGCGTAAGGAAGGATTTCCAGCAGCGGACTTTAACAAAGACGGCAAGGTCGATTTAAAAACGGAAATGACCTTCGGCCCCGGTTACTATGCGGCCGGCTTCGATGCCTCCGTCTACGGTAAAAGCAACGGCACGGACTATCTACACACAATCACCCGCGCCTTCCT
>DFRF01000076.1:9189-20902 GCA_002378125.1 Rhodospirillaceae bacterium UBA3470
AAGAATTACGCTGCCGTCATAGGCACGAACTGGCAGAAGGTTCTTGCCGAGGCCACCTACAAGTACGCTGGGTCGGTCTACAATGACATGGCAAAGTTGAAAGTGATCATGGACGCTAAGGGTGACACTTCTAAAGCTTTGAAAAAGTACTTAAAGCACTGGGGTGAGTTGAAGGGCTTTGCATTGGCGCTGCAGACAGGAAAGGACAATCTGGGTGAAACCGCCGCCAAGCTGAACCGCCTGATTGGTTTCGGTCCGGTGATGCTGAACTCTAGCCAGGTCGTAGACATCGACAGCAAGGGCAACTATGTGCGCGATGAAGCCAGTTGGGGCGAATACATGCTGCACATGGCGAAAGCCCAGCGCCTGCTTGAAGACAAGTTCGGCGTGAAGGCGAAGAACAAAGCCATCGCCGGTGATCTGGCCGACATTGCTAAGCAACTGGGAGCCGGCAACAGCGCCGAAAACGACTAAACAACCGAACTATGCGACGGCCCGCCAAAGGGGAGGGCCGTCGCAGCCTTTCTGGATAAAGGCATGGACGGACTATTTCTCGAGTATGTACGCGATCTCACTGATCCGTTTGTGAACCCGCAAAAACGGGTTTTCTTCGGTTATCTCGGTATTGCGTTTGTGCTCGCAATAGCCGTACAGATTTACGCGTCTCGTACCGACCTTAGTAAGGCGGTTGCTGGCGTCCTGTCGCGGAAGGTATGGCTCTCTCGTTCCGCCTTGGCCGACTATAAAATCCTCCTGATCAATCAATTCCTGATGATGGGCGTCGCGCCACGGCTGATCACCAAGCTGGCTTTGGCGACGGCGCTGTTCGAAAGCCTTCACGTCTGGCTCGACGGGCGTGTGATCCTCCTTCCTGATGCGCCTGACTGGGCGATCGCTTCGCTGTTTTCCTGTGCCCTCTTCCTGATGGACGACGTAACCAAATACTTCGTGCATCGGGCCTTGCACCGATGGCCGGTCTTATGGGCCTTCCACCGGGTCCACCATTCTGCAGAAACATTGACGCCTTTCACGGTCTATCGGACGCATCCGGTAGAAGCTCTGATTTTCTCGCTCCGCGGTATTCTTGTGCATGCTGTTGCAATCGGAGGTTTCCTCTACTTTTTTGGTAGCCGCGCGGACCTGGTGACGGTCCTAGGCGCCAATGTGTTTCTCTTTGCCTTCAACGTGGCGGGCTCGAACTTGCGCCATTCCCATGTATGGATTACTTATGGCCCCGTTCTTGAGCGTATATTTATCTCACCCGCCCAGCACCAAATTCACCATTCCATGGACGCACGACATCACGATCGGAACTTCGGCGCTGTTTTGGCCATTTGGGATTGGATGGGCGGCAGCCTGTGCTTGGCCCAAGGCCGTCAGCGCCTTCGTTTCGGGGTTCGTGAAACTGGGGTCGACGCCCACGGCATGAGAGGGGTCTTCCTCAGTCCCTTTGACGAGGTGTTTCTCATTATTTTGCGCCCGCTGATCAAGGACATTCAAAAAATGACCACAAAGATGACCCAATTGATTCGCCGCCCATCGCTGACGGGTACGATGGCTTTTGTGCTCAGTATTTCTGCATTTAGTGCGCCGGCTCAGGCTGCGGAGCTAAATATTTATTCGCACCGCCAGCCATTCCTGATCCAGCCTTTCTTGGATGCATATAAAAAGAAGACAGGTACGACGATCAATATTGTTTACGCCTCGAAAGGTCTTGCGCAGCGGTTACAAGCTGAGGGCGCGCGAAGCCCCGCCGACGTGATCCTGACTGTCGACATCGCTCGGCTTTTCGTCTATGCCGATAAGGATCTTCTGGCGACCGTGAACTCCGAAGTCTTGAACAAGAATGTTCCCGCGCACCTGCGTGACCCGGGCAATAAGTGGTTTGCGTTTTCGAAGCGCGCACGGATTATTGCCGTTTCAAAACGGGCTAAGGACGCAGTCGGGATCCAACGCTACGAAGCCCTGGCAGATCCGAAGTGGAAGGGCCGCCTTTGTTCCCGTCCAGGCAGCCATGTCTACAATCGGGCCTTGGTGGCCTCCATGATCCATGCGGTCGGTGTAAAGGCGGCGGAAGCCTGGTCAAAAGGCGTAGTTGAAAACCTCGCACGTCGGCCGCAAGGCAATGACCGGGCGCAGGTCAAGGCCATTTATGAAGGCCAGTGCGATATCGCGATCATCAACAACTACTACTTTGGCAAGCTCAAGCACGCCAAGAAGCCTGAGCAGCGCGATTGGGCTAAGGCCGTGACCCTGATCTTTCCTAATCAGAAAGACCGTGGTACGCACGTCAACATTTCCGGTGGTGGCATCGCCAAGCATTCCAAGAACAAGGCGGAAGCGAAGAAGTTCCTGGAATTCCTGACGATGAAGACTGCTCAAGACCTTTATGCGGCCGTCAACTTCGAATACCCCGTGAATCCGGATGTTCCTTTATCCGAGGAACTCAAATCTTGGGGCGTATTTATAGAAGACCGCATGCCGATTGCCCGCGTCGCCGAACTGGCGCCCGTAGCGCAGCGGGTTATCGACCGGGCCGGATGGTAGCGGCTACGGCACCTTTGGTAGCCGCCAGGCGACGCCTTGAGTTCAATCCATGGGTCTTCGCGGCGGTGGTCATTGCCGCCATCCTTCTGGGGCCGATACTGGCCGTATTTGGTGCCGCTGCCGGTGATAGCGGCGGCCTGTGGAGACATCTATTCGAAACGGTTCTACCGCGCTACGTCGCCAACACGCTAATTCTGATGGTTGGCGTTGGAGTTGTGTGCCTTGTCTTCGGGGTATCGGCGGCTTGGACCGTGGTGCGTTATGACTTTATTGGGCGCCAATGGTTCCAGTGGATGCTCCTGTTGCCGGCAGCGGTGCCGGCCTATTTGATTGCCTATACCTATACGGACTTTCTCGAGTACGCCGGGCCGGTTCAGAAAATGCTGCGCGAACAGTTCGGGTGGCAAAGCGCGCGCGATTACTGGTTTCCTGAGATACGATCGATGGGCGGGGCGATGTTGGTTATGGGCGCGGTGTTGTATCCCTACGTTTACGTGATGGCCCGAACGGCATTTTTGCTCACGCCAGCCTCGCTTTATGAGGTCGGCATGCTGGCCAACCGAAGTTTGTTCTGGAAAATTGGCTTGCCCCTGGCGCGCCCAGCCATTGCCGCCGGTCTTGCGCTGGCGTTGATGGAAACGATTTCCGATTTTGGCACAGTCGAGTATTTCGCCATCGAGACCCTGACGCTCGGCATCTTCAACGTATGGCTCGGAATGAACAGCTTGACGGCGGCGGCGCAGATCGCGGCCTTTGCCTTCCTGTTTGTGATCGCCCTCTTGACCCTCGAATTGGTTGCCCGAGCGCGCCGCAGGTTCACGGACACGACGCGCCGCGCCGTGCCCTTGCGTGCTAAGCGGGCCGAAGGCCTGCAGGCCGTGCGGTGTTGGATGATTTGCGGTGCGCCAATCTTGATCGGGTTCGTCGGACCAGTAGCTGTGCTCGGGTCCTTCGTACTTAAGGGTTATTCCCTGGCCTTTGATTACGCCTGGGCCAACGCGGCGGCCAACTCCGTTCTGTTGGCCGGCGTCGTTGCCTTACTGGTCATGGCGGCGGCGGCGTTCCTGGGGCTTGTCGGGATGTTCCAGGGGGGCGTCGTTTTGCGGCGTACGACAGCCGTGGCTTCGGTGGGGTACGCCTTTCCGGGTACGATACTTGCGATCGGTGTCGTAACGGCGGGCGGCGTCATCGACGATGGTATCGGTCTATTGGTGAATGGCTTGTTCGGGATCACCTATCAAGGGTGGTTGACTAGTGGAGTAACCTTGATCGTCTTAGCCTGCATCATCCGGTTTCAAGCGGTGGGTTATGGCGCAGTTGCCGCAGGTCTTGAGCGTCTCCCACCAAATATGATGAACGCGAACCTTCTGCTTGGCCACGGGTTGGGTTACGGCATGCGCCGGGTCATCCTGCCGTTGATCAGACTATCCTTCGTGGCGGGCGGGCTGCTCGTTTTCGTGGATGTGATGAAGGAACTGCCGATGACTTTGCTACTGCGGCCTTTCAACTTCGAAACCCTACCGACTTACGTCTATCAATTCGCGAAGGATGAACTGCTTGAGGAAGCGGCGCTTCCCGCACTCATCATTGTTGCTGTTGGAATTCTGCCGGTCATAATGATGAACGCAGTTTTGAACAGGTTTGCGCGGCGCGATTGATGCGGTCATCTGATCGCATGGCGCGAGGAAATCGCTGACGTTCATCGTGCGATTGTCTATAGTTTGGAATTCGGTAGATTCGGCGGCACGACGCTGCGTCAACCGGGCGAAACCACGGCAACAGTCAGGCGAGAGCCATGAAAGTTACGAAAGTCGGCGGCACCCAAGAAACATCTTCGGCGAAACGCAAGTCAAAATCTGTTGGTGACAGCGGGACCTTCGCTGATGATTTGCGTAAAACACAAGATGCGTCAGGTGCCGCAGCTGCGCCTGACGCCACAGCCGTCTCCGCGGCTGATGCAGTATTGGCGGCACAAGACGTCGGCGATGCCCTCGATGACGCCTCACAACGCCGTCGGCTCACTGATTTTGCGGACGACATACTGGATCGGCTAGATGAACTACGGCTCGGGATTCTGGCGGGTCGCTTCCCGAAGGAGAAGCTTGCTGATTTGGCGCATCGGCTTCGACAGAAACGCCAGCAGAGTAAGGACCCAAGACTCGATGAGATCATTCAAGAGATTGAACTGCGCGCCGAGGTTGAGATTGCAAAATACAGTCGCCGGCCTAAAAGCGATTTGGTCTGAGGTCAGGCTTTCTCCTTAAAACATCAAAAATATCAAATAATTATGTTGTGATATCAGAGTCAAAAAATGCACTTGCGACAACCCGTTGTCGCACCTATATTCGCGGCGCTTCAAATCTGCTATTGGGAGTGTTCGACATAATGAATGTGACTTTGCCGCCGGATTACATGCCTTCCGACGCTGAAGACTTCATGAACCCGCAAATGTCGGAGTTTTTTCGTCAGAAGTTACTCGTGTGGCGAGCCGAACTTGTTGAAGAATCCAATACCACGCTGCAGCAGCTCCAAGAAGGTGGCATCGTGGAGGCCGATATTGCAGATCGAGCCTCGGTGGAAACGGAGCGTTCCTTGGAATTGCGGACCCGCGACCGTGCCCGCAAGCTTATCGCTAAAATTGACGAGGCCTTGGAACGTATCGAAGATGGGTCCTACGGTTATTGTGAAGAAACTATGGAGCCGATCAGCTTGCCGCGCCTGCAGGCGCGGCCGATCGCGACTATGAGTTTGGAAGCGCAGGAGAGACACGAGCGCATGGAGCGAACCCACCGAGACGATTGACGCACTTTTCGGGCTTTGTTCAAAAAACCTGTCTCTAAGTTCAAAAAACCTGTCTCTAAGGCCTGATAGGGCGGCATTTTCTGCGCTTGCCTCTAAAAATGGTGATATGGATTGATTGCAGCTCAGAGGGTGCTTTTAGCATTCGTGACCATTTAAAGCATTGTTATGTATTGATTTTTTGTATTTTCGGCAGGGGCGTTATTTTTTTACAGGAACTTTTTTTGCTGTTTTCTCTTTTTTTTCTTGTTGTTTATCTTGATTTGATATAATAACTGGTTTGATACGAGAACCACGTGTTACGCAAAGGTGCGTTTTAGGTAGACAGAATGTTTATTAACGCGACCCAGTTGACGCAAAATCGAGCGCCCTCGGATGCGAGCTCCGTGGCCTTTCAGGTGGCCATTAAGCAGCAGAAAGAATTCGAGGAGGCGCTGAAGAGTTCGCAGGACCGCCGTGAGGCGGAAGCGGCAGCGGAGCGCGCGCAGGCGGAAGCTCAGAGAGAAGCTGCTCGGGCGAAGGTGTTGTCGAGTAGTGACCCCAGCGCTGCTAATTTGGATTCAAGGCCTCGTGGAAATGCGTCAGAAGCCGCACAGAACGGTGACACCCGAGGAGCTTCGGTCGACCTCGAAATCTAAGCGATTTTAGGGGGCAAGAATAGGGTCTGTCTGTAATATGACCCGGTTAGTTCTTGGCTTCTTACAGCTTATCCATCCCTCGAAACTAAATTTTTCGTCCGAGCGTCCTTGGAGTTAGGATGTTTCCACGACTATACAGCGGATAGCTGCTATGCCGTTCGGGGATAAAAAAGACGGCCGGTGGAAGACCACCGGCCGTAAAGGTGCTAGGCTCGGAAGTTTACGGCCTAGAACGGGAACAAGATATCCCAAATTTGCATTCCCCAACGGGGTTGCTGCAGTTCGCTCAAGGTGCCGCGCCCACCGTAAGCGACCCGCAGTTCCGCGATCTTCTCATGGGAAATGGTATTGTTGGACTCAATGTCGCTGGGCCGGACCACGCCAGAGACCACCAGTTCACGAAGTTCGGAATTCACCCGAATTTCCTGACGTCCCATGATCACGAGAGAGCCGTTGGGAAGAATCTGAGTGACGACCGCGGCGAAGGTTAAGCTCAAAACCTCCGAGCGGTCTACCTTGCCGTCGCCGGAGGTGGAATGTTCGGTGGCGAAATTGGCAATCTGGCCGGGCGCATCGATGCCCTGCGGCAGAAATTTGGTGAGTTCGTCTTCAAAGCCGAGTAGATCGTTGAGATCGTGGTCCTCGCTATCCTTGCGAGCCCGTTCGGTCTTGTTCGAAAACTTGGCGCTATCACTGAGCGACATGGATACGGTGATGATATCACCGACTTCCTTGGCGCGATGATCCTTGAAGAACGCCCGCGCGCCGGCACGCCAAAGGGAGTTTGGGTTGGCTTCGGCAACATGCGGCGTCGGCATGGGTAGACTAACTGGCTTGTAGTCCGGCTTGGCGACCGGGTTTTGAATGTTTGTGAGCTTTGGACCGTCCCCGACTTCGGAAAGGCGGGAGACGATGTTGCAACCGCTCACAATCCCAGCTACGACGAAGATCAAAAGATAGGAGATTGCAATCTTGGCCAACTTATTTCCCGTAATTTTTGTCATTGCCTAATCCTCGTTTTCGACGTACCGAAGCACAGCCTCAATTCATGGCCAACTGGGCGGTTGCGCGCACAGCCACCTTGCCGTGGCCAATGATTTCCGCTTCGACGACTTTCTTACTTTGGGTATTGCTGATTCGAATAACATCGCCGTCACTGCCATTCTCCAGGGCCTTCCCTTGAGCTGTCAGAATCATCTTTGGCGCTTGCAGAAACATGGTGACTAGACTGCCTTTGGCGACGATGATTGGACGGTGGATCGATGAAAGCAGGACGGGATATCCCGGCCGTAAACCGCGACGCGGTGTCATGCCAACGATGTCCGCTTCCGCTATCACGGTATTCGGTTGCATGCGCCGAGCCCGGACCTTGATCCATTTCAGATCACTGGCCTTGATGACCTCGCCCGCCAGGATGCGCCGGACTAGGACCGGCACTTCGACGGTCTTATAGATGCGTCCTCGGATTTGGAACTGTCGGGCGTCCGGCGAACCAGCTGGCGCCGATATGACGGCACTGAATCGTCGGCTCCGAGGGTCGAAGTCGATATCGTCCACCGCGACGCCAACAAGTGAGCCGCCGGGCACGTGCAGTTTCATTAGGCGGTTGGAGAACTCGATGTCAGCGTCCGGGCCGATCCCGTCATCCATCAGAGCGTCGCGGAGCGCGCCCTTGATCTCGTCGCGGCCGATGACCTGACTGATACGGGTGACAACGGCGCGTACCCGATCATTGATAGGGCGCCATTCCAGGCGATAGGCTCGGGCAACCCTATAGAGCCAGCGGGCGTCAAAGCTAGCCCGCTTGCCTGGTTCTGGCGCATAGGCCACGGCGACACTGGACTGATCGCCGGTGTTGGTGAACAAATCGCCGAGCCGGATAACCTTGGCATTTACCTTCAAGGCGCTGTTCAACATGACCGGAGTAATGGCGGGCGCTTTTGAATTTGCGACCACTGCCGTTGATATTAGTGTTACGGCCAAGGTGAGTATGAGCACGCGCATGACGTTTTTCCTTACCTCAGCGCCGTAAGCGTACCGAGCATTTCGTCCGAGGTCTGAATGACCTTCGAGTTCATTTCGTATGCACGCTGAGCGGAGATCAGATTTGAAATCTCCTCCACGGCATTGACATTGGAGGTTTCCAAGAACCCTTGCAGGATAGAGCCGAAGCCCGTGGACGCGGGGTTACCGGTCGTCGCAGCGCCGGAAGCCGGCGTCTCCTTGTATAGGTTGTCACCGATCGCCTCCAAGCCGGCATCATTCAGGAAGGTGGCAATTTGGAGCTGTCCGACCGTGGAAAGCGCTGTCTGGCCTTCGATTTTGACCTGGACCTGGCCTGAATTGTTGACGGTCACGTCGATGGCATTCGACGGAATGGTGATCCCCGGCTGAACCTGGTAGCCATCGTGGGTCACCACCAATCCCGTGCCATTGAGTTGAAAGGTCCCATCTCGGGAATACGCGGTGGTACCGTCGGGGAGCAGGATTTGGAAGAACCCTTTACCCTGGATCGCAAGATCGAGCGTGTTGTCGGTCGCTTCCAGGTTGCCTTGTTCGTGAATTCGGTAGACGGCCGCTAGTTTCACACCCAGTCCGATTTGCACGCCTGTCGGCACTATCGTTCCCGCATCGGATGATGTCGTGCCGACCCGGCGTAGGTCCTGATAGATCAGGTCGTGAAATTCGGTTCGTCGGCGCTGGAAGGCTGTCGTGTTCATGTTTGCAAGGTTGTTAGATACAACCTCCACGTTGCGTTGTTGCGCGAGCATGCCCGTCGCTGCAATATCAAGTGATCTCATTTTCCCGTCCTTTCTTTTATTCATATGCGTCCCGACGTCTTGATAGGGCCGTGATTAGACTTGAACTTGTGAGAGATCGCGGATCATCTTTTTCATGCGATCATCTTCCTTTTCGACGAACCCTTTGACAGCGTCGTAAGCGCGATGGACCTGGATCATTCGGGACATTTCAATGACCGGCTGAACGTTTGATCCTTCCAGCATGCCTTGCGCCACCGTTGGATTTTCCACTGGTGTTGCCGTTTCTTCGGTGTCATAGAGACCACCTGCGCCAGGGCGCAGGCGATGCTCATCGTCGAATTTGACGATAGCGAGTTTTCCGAGAACGCCGTTCTGCGTGGAAACCGTTCCGTCGCGGGCGACCGAGATCTTGGTGTCACCAGGCGCAAAGAAGAACGGCTGACCACCGTCAGAGAGCACCGGGTCTCCAGAAGTCGTCACAAGCTGGCCATCCTCATCAAGTTTGAACCGTCCGTTTCGGGTGTAATTGTTTCCCGTATCGGTCTGAACTACGAAGTAACCTTCCTCTTCCAAGGCGACGTCTAGGGGGTTGCCGGTTTGCTCCAGGGGGCCGTTACTCAAATCGCGCATCGTGGCGATGTCACGGACGTAGGAGACTTTATCGCCAAGAATTCTCTCTCCGCCGCGGCTTTTGACCAGATGCTCGACGAACATCATGCGTTCGCCTTTGTAGCCAGAGGTGTTCATGTTGGCGATGTTGTTAGCCACAATATCCATCTGTCGTCTTAGTGTTGTCTGACGCGATAGCGCCACTAATGTCGGTGTTTCCATAATTCCACTTCCCAATGCCGTTCCACACGGTCCCGACCGAGATTATGCACGCACTGTGCCAAAAAAAATTTTATATTGTATTCAGTGTGTTAATGGATATTCAGACAAATGATAGGCGGGCACAAATGGGAATAGGAGTAATCCCTACCAGGCAGGATTTGCCGTCAAAGTGGAAACAGCCGCAGGGATGTTATGTTGCTCATAACAGCCCCGATTTGGTAACCTGAGGACGAATCGATTCGCCGATGCCGTTTTTGCTAATCATGAAGAAATAAGTTGTGGGTGGATTGGTCCAAGTATTGAGCGTACTTAAACAAACAGCGGTTTCAATCTGTTGTTAATGAAAATTTTCTACGATCTCAGTTTACAATTTTTGACCCCCGTGGATTGGGTCAGACGGTAGGCGCGCATGGCCGAAGAAGAAGACGATGCCGACGCCGTAGGTGACGAGGGCGAGGGCGATGGCGGTAAGGCTTCCGGTAGCGGCGGTAAGAAGAAGATCATCATTATCATCGCTTTGGCCTTTCTTGTTATCGTAGGTGGGGTGGCAGGCGCTTACTTTATGGGGCTACTGGATCCCGTGATTGAAATGATTGTTGGGCCCGAGGACGCCGCGGAAGGTGAAGAGGATGGCGAGGAATGCGAGGAAGGCGAGGAAGGCGATTGTGCCTCAGGACGAGCGGTTTTCTACGACCTGCAGGAACTCCTCGTTAACCTGAACACCGGGGGACGGAAGTCGAGCTTCCTCAAGATTCGGATCAGTCTGGAATTAGCAAGCGCACGCGATAAAGCAAAGATGGACATTATCATGCCAAGGGTCATTGACAATTTTCAGACCTATCTGCGCGAACTCAGGCTTGATGACTTGAAGGGGTCCGCCGGCATGTATCGATTACGAGAAGAGTTGTTGGTCCGGGTCAACGTGGCGGCGGCGCCGGCGAAGATCAAGGACGTTCTCTTCAAGGAGATGTTGGTTCAGTAGCGGTCTAAGGTCCGCGGGCGAAAGGAAAACTCCACTCCATGACGACACCCGGCGACGACGAACTTGAACAAGATGCTCTTGCGGCCGAAACGGAGGCTCCCCTCGGCGACGCCGATGGCGGCGGCGGTGATCAGGATCAACTTGCCGCTGAATGGGAGGCCATGGTTGGCGGCGAAGATAAAGATGCCGGTAGTGATGCTGGCCGAGAGTCTACGCGTGTCCTCAATCAGGAAGAAATCGACAGTCTCCTTGGCGGCGACACAAAAGACGACGACGGGAGCCCAAAGACCGGTATGCAGGCGATTCTTTCGAGCGCGTTGGTGTCATACGAACGCCTTCCCATGCTGGAGGTTGTGTTCGACCGGTTGGTCCGGCTCATGTCGACAAGCCTTCGGAATTTTACATCCGACAACGTCGAGGTGTCCCTGGACAACATCACGTCCGTTCGTTTTGGCGATTATCTAAACTCCGTTCCTCTACCGCCCATGCTGAGCGTGTTTAGGGCCGAGGAGTGGGATAACTTCGGTCTAATCATGGTTGATTCTTCGCTCGTCTATTCTATCGTCGACGTACTGCTTGGCGGGCGGCATGGCTCAACCGAGGATCGTCCCGAAGGACGGCCCTATACGACTATCGAACGCAGCCTTGTTGAGCGCATGATCCATGTCATGCTGGTGGATTTAGGAGCCGCGTTTGAGCCGTTAAGCCCGGTGACCTTCCGTTTCGACCGATTGGAGACGAACCCCAGGTTTGCAACGATTTCCCGACCGTCAAACGCGGCGATTGTGGCGCGTCTGCGGATTGATATGGAAGATCGTGGGGGGAAGTTGGACCTCCTGTTGCCCTACGCGACGCTGGAGCCAGTTCGTGAACTGCTCTTGCAGATGTTCATGGGAGAGAAATTTGGCCGCGATTCTATTTGGGAAACCCACTTGGCCGAAGAACTTTGGATGACCGACGTCGATCTGGAGGCGGTCATTGATACCCAAATTATGAAATTGGCCGATGTCTTCGACTTGAAGGTCGGATCGCAGATCATGCTTTCGACCTCGAGCCAGGACGCCATTGAGCTGCATTGTGGCGAAGTTCCCATGTATACTGGCCGCATGGGCCGAAAAGGTCAGAATATCGCCATTCGCATCGAAGACCGTATA
>DFRF01000194.1 GCA_002378125.1 Rhodospirillaceae bacterium UBA3470
ATGGGCGGCATGCGGGGTTGCTAGTGACATTGGGTTTGTGCACTGGGCTCACGGTACACACGGCTGCCGTGGCCTTCGGTGTCGCTGCCATTTTTGTAGCGTCCGCGTTGGCATTCGCCATTCTAAAGGTTATCGGCGCCGGATACCTTCTTTATTTAGCCTGGTGTGCGTTCCGCACTAGGCCAAATTCCGTGGAGGGAGAAGGTTTGGGGCTATCAGGTGGTAAACTTTATAGTCGTGGCGTGGTGATGAATATTACCAACCCCAAGGTGGCGATCTTCTTCATCGCCTTTCTGCCGCAATTCGCTGACCCAGCCCTTGGCAGTTTGAGCGTGCAGATGATGACCCTTGGTGTCCTGTTTATCGTCACAACTTTCATGGTCTTTGGCAGCGTCGCATGGTTTGCCGGGTTTCTAGGTGAATTCCTGCGTAAATCCGAATGCGCCCAGCGTGTAATTAATCGGATCACTGGGATTATTTTCATGGGTTTGGCGGCACGTCTTTTAATAGCAACGCATTGATAGAAAATTTTCTCCATGCGGTGACGCGATCGACCCTGGTACGTCGCTATGGGACGAGGGTTTCTGGCGGCATGACACTCTCGACGCTGCTGATCCTAACGTTCATTCCGCCCATGCCGGCGGTGATGATGCGCGGTCCATTTGAGAGGAGTTGCCTGTACCTTTGGCAAAGGAAGCCGACTAGGTGACTATCTATCCGGTGTATCGGCCGTGCTGTATCGATCCGCGGCCAACGCAATAATCCGCTTAGTTTCTGGCCAAATGTCCATGGCATCGATCTCGGGCCGTGTGAACCATCGGCAGTCTTGAGCATCGCCACCGGCCATCAGTGTACCGCCAACGGCGTGGCCTGCCATGTCTATAAGCGTGTAGTGATATTCGATCTTATCGTCCGCGTCGGGGCGCACAGAATCCACAACGTCAATTAGTCCAAAAATCTCTATCTCTAGGCCAGTTTCTTCGCGCACTTCGCGCCGGGCGGCCTCGTGAACGGTCTCGCCCAATTCCTGGGCGCCGCCAGGGAGGCTCCACGATCCTTGCCGGGGCGGCTTGCCGCGTTGGACCATGAGGACCATGTCGCCGTCCAACACTACGGTACCGACACCGACAATCGGTCGCGTGGGATAACGTCGTTCACTCATCTACAAGACCTTATGAAGAATAAATGTGTTACGAATTCAGAATATTCTTGTGTATTAAAAGCGTCCGAACTTGTATTAAAAGCGTCCGAATTCCAAGTGAGATATGATCCGAATTTAAATCTTCGCCACCAGTAAGAGATCGGGTCGACAAAAGTAAATTGTCCTGAGGTTGAAGAACATGGACCAACTGATATTACAACGCCAGAAGTATGGGGCAGGCGATCATATTTTCAAAGAAGGTGATGAAGGCCGACTCGCTTACGTAGTTGAAGAAGGCGAAGTTGAAATCTTCATGATCATCGATGATCACGAACAAGTTCTTGGAACCGTCGGCAAGGACGGTATTTTTGGAGAGATGGCGCTAATCGACAATCAGCCGCGGATGGCGAATGCTCGGGCGACAAAGACTACGACAATTATCTGCGTGACCCGTCAAATGTTCGACGAGAAATTGAATCGGGCAGACCCGTTTATTCGTGGATTGCTAAAGATTTTAGCCGACAATAACCGCGATATTACGAGCAAGTGGTTAATGGCGCTGCATTGAGCACTTTGAGGTGCCAGGTCGGCGAATAAGACCTACTTGTTTGTTGTTTGGGCGGTTGAAAATTATCGGAGGAAATATGCAATGACTAATGAACTTGAGGTATTAGTGTGGCTCGTTGGCTTAACGATCTTTATGTGGCTGCCATATATCCTTGCCCACATTGTCAACGTCGGATTGATGGAAGCGCTTACTTATCGGGGGGATGGTGAGCCTCTTCCAGATTGGGCTGCCCGGGCAAAGCGTGCGCACTATAACGCGATTGAGAACCTTGCGCCGTTTGCTGCATTGGTCATAGTCGCCCACTTGACTAATGTGAATAACGACGTGACGGCATCTGCTGCGTTAGCGTTTTTCTGGTTTCGTGTTGCTCATTACATCGTTTACACGCTGGGAATACCATTTGGTCGGACACTGACTTTCGCTGGAAGTTGGCTGGCCCAAATATGTTTCCTATATCAAATCGTAGTAGCCTAATTCAGGCCTTAGTCCGAATTTAGAAGCACAATCGAAGAGGTCGCTACATCCCACCTCTGCCAATCTGCGCCGCGTAATGGTCGGGAAAGGGCTAAATATTAAAATGAACGAAGAGCTATTGGGGGGCGGCTCTAGCCAAGCGCCTAAATCACAACAACGAAAAAAAGCACTGAGCTTTGCACAGCGTGTGCGTGCCTATCTGATGACCGGTATCTTGGTCGTTGCGCCTATCTCGATAACTTTATACTTGGCCTGGATATTCATCGGGTTTGTCGACGATCGCGTTACGCCGTTGATACCCGCGAGATACAATCCGGAGAGCTATCTGCCGTTTGCGTTACCGGGGTTGGGTCTACTGGTGTTGATTATTTTCCTGATCCTGATCGGCGCAGCAACAGCTGGATTCTTCGGCCGTCTTTGGACACGGGCCAGCGAACAAATTCTCGGGCGTATGCCCGTGATCCGAAATGTCTACAGTGCCGTGAAGCAGATCTTGGAGACGGTCCTGGCGCAGCAATCCAACGCTTTCCGAGAAGCCGTCTTGGTGGAGTACCCCCGGCGGGGTATCTGGGCGATTGCATTTATTACAGGCCGGACAGAAGGTGAGGTACAGAATGTAACGGAAGAGGAATGCACCAATATCTTCCTGCCGACGACACCGAACCCAACATCAGGATTTCTGCTGTTCGTGCCCAAGAAGGATTTGATCCCCCTCAATATGAGTGTTGAGGAAGCCATCAAGATGGTGATCTCCGGCGGAATTGTCACGCCGCCAGACCGTCGGCCCGAAGCCGAGAAGTCGGTGAAGCTGACATCTGCGCACACTTATGAAACCTTGGATGTGCTCCGCGAAAATGATCGCGCGCCGGTATTAATTCCGAAGGGCAGTCGTCCAGGTGATAAACAAGCGGCGGTTCGCGCCGACCCCAAAAAGGAAGAGGCCTGACGATTTAACCCGAGCGCAAGTTTTTGACCACGGCATCGCGTTCAAACAGATAGAGAAGAGTGCGGACGGCCTGACCGCGTTCCGAGATCAGGTCGGGATCCTTGTCCAGGATAAGTGCCGCGTCGTCGCGGGCCGCGGCCAGCAAGTCTGCATGACTTTGCAGATCCGCTAGAAGGAATTCGGGAATGCCGCTTTGGCGTGTCCCCAGTAGTTCACCGGCGCCGCGAAGCTTCAAGTCTTCTTCTGCAATGAGAAAACCGTCATCGGTTTCACGCATGATGGACAGTCGTGACCGCGCCGTCTCGGTGAGTGGAGACCCATACATCAAAAGGCACGTCGCCGGCTTGTCGCCCCGACCAATGCGGCCGCGCAGTTGGTGAAGTTGAGCTAGGCCGAAGCGTTCCGAGTGTTCAATCACCATGACAGTAGCCGCGGGCACATCGACACCAACTTCAATGGCCGTGGTAGCTACCAGGATGTCGACATTTCCAATGACGAAGGCCGCCATGGCCTTGTCTTTTTCAGGGCCCTTCATGCGACCGTGGACCAAGCCGACGCGATCACCGAACCGAGATGCTAGTGCAACTCGGCGATCCTCTGCGGCGGCGACGTCCAACTTCTCTGACTCCTCGATCAGGGGGCATACCCAAAAGACTTTGTCACCGGCATTCAGTGCCCGGTGGCACGCGTCGACGACCTGCTCCAGGCGTTCAACCGGCAGGACCCGGGTATCCACTGGTTTGCGGCCCGGCGGTTTCTCCATCAGGCGCGAGGTGTCCATATCGCCGTAGGCCGTTAACATTAGGGTCCGAGGAATGGGCGTTGCCGTCATTACCAGGGTGTCTACGGCGTTGCCCTTGGCAGCAAGCGATAGGCGCTGATGGACACCGAACCGATGTTGTTCATCGATCACGGCTAGTGCGAGGTTCTTGTATTCTACGTCGTCCTGGAATAATGCGTGCGTGCCGACAGCGATCTGGGCTCGTCCTTCCATTAGGGCTTCGAGCGCATTCGCCCGGTTCTTTCCGCGCTCCCGCCCGGTCAGAACCGCGACCTGCAGACCAGCGGCCTTGGCTAGCGGCGTGACTGTGGCCAGGTGTTGTCGGGCCAGGATTTCCGTCGGCGCCATGAGAACCGCCTGAGCGCCAGCTTCGACGGCCGTCAGCATCGCCATTACCGCGACCAGTGTCTTACCGCTGCCGACGTCGCCCTGGAGGAGGCGCAGCATACGTGCGTCCGCCGCCAGATCGTCTCGGATTTCGCCAATCGCTGTTTTCTGTGCATTTGTGAGATCGAAAGGCAGGGTCTTGGTAACCCGCTGCACCAGCGCGCCAGTACCCCGCAACGGTCGGCCCTTCGCTCGGCGGATGTGTGTGCGAATGACCGCGAGAGCAACCTGGTTGCTGAGCAATTCGTCGTAGGCCAGCCGGCATCTGGCTGGTGCTGACGGTTCCAATTCACGGAGTCCCTGGGGCGCGTGCGAGGCCAACACGGCGTCACGCCATGACGGCCACTTTTGTTTGGTGACATAGGCGGTATCGGCCCATTCGGGGAGCTCCGGTACGTCTTTTAGGGCATCCTCGATGGCCCGGCTGAGAACCCTCATGGTGAGGCCTGTTGTTAAGGGATAGAGGGGTTCGATGGTCATGATGGAAGCGATGTCGGCCTCCTGCACGACATGGTCGGGATGGGACATCTGTATCTCGTCACCGAAGACCTCAATCTGGCCGCTTACCACGCGGGTTTCGCCCTCCGGTAAAATCTTGCGCAAGTAGTCCTCATGAGCATGGAAGAACACGAGGCTTAGACTGCCCGTTTCGTCCGAACACAGAACCTTATAGGGCATCCGCTTGTGAGGGGGCTTGCGATGCTGGTCGACGCGTACGGTAATGGTCGCGACCGTACTGGGCAGGGCCTCGGAAATTTTTGGTGCATGGCGCCGATCAATGAGACCCGATGGTAGGTGCCAGAGGAGATGCACAATGCTTGGTCCCGTACGTCTCTCAATAAGCGCGCCAATTCGCGGGCCAACGCCTCTCAACGCAGTGACGGATCGAAATAGGGTATAAAGAATTTTCGGACGCATGGTTTGGATGCTGACAAAGGGGCTAAAAGTACTTATATCCTATGCCGCGCGCAACCTAAGGCAAAGCTATCTCAAGTCCATGGATCCACGGCGCAAGAAACTTTTGTTCCAAAGCCAGCGCTGCGGCTGGAAGGAGAACGACTTCCTGCTTGGCTGTTATGCCGTCGAAGTTATGGAGTCGCTCTCCGAGGCCGATCTCGACGCCTTTGAGGCGTTATTGCGCGAAAGTGACAACGATATTTACAACTGGGTTACCGAGCGGGAACCGCTGCCGGCACACCTAGACAATGCGTTCATGGCGGCGCTTATCACCTTTA
>DFRF01000006.1:0-3057 GCA_002378125.1 Rhodospirillaceae bacterium UBA3470
AGGTCCAGGTGATGGACTAGCTTGCATTCGAAGTGTATCGGCGATTCTGCGACTCGGGGCGCCTTTACCAGTATTGAGGGGATCGGCGTCAATTCAGCCGCGGCTAGTTCGTCCACGTCTTTCGAGGTGGTCGCGGAGGAGAGGTTCATGGCATCGCGCACATCCCAGGTGACAAAATTGTGAACAAACTCGCCCGTTTCAATGATGTTACGCACGCTATCCTTCATGCCGTCGTCTTCCACTTCGCCATTGCCGGACGCGAACATCACCGTTGGTGGGCGATAGCTGACCCCGTTGAAAAATGAATAGGGAGCGAGGTTGACGTTGCCCTGGCCGTCGACAGAGCTAATCCACCCGATAGGCCGGGGGATGACTAGGCTGTTGAAGGGATTCTTCGGCAGGCCGTGGCCATCCTTTGGCTCATAAAACATTGGGGATCACTCCGTCTCTTTGTGGCAATTTAGGCGCCATCCTGTCCGACGACGCAAACAGCGGCGACATTTTGGTGTGGAAAACCGCCGAGGTTGTGGGTGAGGCCGAACACGGGGTTATCCTCTCGCTGACGCGCTCCGGCCCGGCCTAACATCTGCAAATACATTTCGTATAGCATTCGGAGTCCGGACGCCCCAATGGGGTGACCGAAGCATTTCAGCCCGCCGTCAATCTGACAAGGAATGGAGCCGTTGGAATCATAGAAGCCGTCCATGATGTCGTTGATGGCGCCGCCTTCAGGCGAGATAAACAGATCCTCCATGGTCACTAACTCGGTGACAGAGAAGCAGTCATGCACCTCGAACATAGAGAGGTCTTTGCGGGGGTTCTTGATGCCCGCTTCCTCGTAGGCCTTCTTGGCCGCCGTCTGGGTCGTCATGAAATAGCTGCCGTCCCATGAGTTGTGCTGCGCTTCGGTGCCGTTAGAGACCGAAAGCTGCAGGGCCTTGACGGTAATCAGGTCTGTCTTGCCCAAGGATTTGGCGATCTCCGGCGTCGTCACGATGGCGCAGGCCGATCCGTCCGACACGCCGCAGCAGTCAAAGAGGCCAAGCGGTTCGGCGATCATGGGCGCGCTCATCACGCGATCCTCGTCGATGGCCTTCTGCAGGTGCGCCTTCGGGTTCTTGGCGCCGTTGGCGTGGCTTTTTACGGAGATATGCGCCATGGCCCGCTTCAGGTCGTTCTTGTCGACACCGTGCTTGGCCTGGTAGGCACTGGCCAACTGGGCGAAGGAGCCGGGCGCAGAATTGTTGGACCAAAACTGGTCGTTCAAGGCGCCACGGGAACGTTGCGGCAGGCCGCCGTAGCCAGTGTCCTTGAGCTTTTCGACACCAACGGCGAGCGCGATATCCGCCGCGCCGGAGGCAACGGCATAGACCGCACCTCGGAAAGCTTCGGAGCCAGATGCGCAGTAGTTTTCTACCCGCGTCACTGGGATGTATGGTAGGCGCAACGCCATGGCGAGCGGAATGCCCGACTTGCCAACGTGTTGTTCTTCGATGGCTGTGGCGAACCAGGCGGCGTCGATCTGGCTTTTCTCGATGCCTGCATCCTCCAGTGCTTCGGTGAAGGCTTCGAGCATCAGATCCTCGGCATTATCGTTCCAGCGCTCACCGAATTTCGAGCACCCCATACCGAGAATGGCGACTTTATCTTTAATTCCGCTAGCCATGATTAAGCTCCTTCCTGTTCCGTGTCGGGCGTCGCTTTCCAGAAATATCGGCGGAACCCGCGTTTCGTGTCAAATTCCTTGATCCTGAAGACCATTCGCAAGGGTTGGCCCACCTCTAATTCGCTGTTTGGATCGACGTCGGTTAAGTCTAACATGCCGCGCCCGCCGTCCTCGAACTGGACCATACCGTAATAGGCGGGCGGGTCTGGGGAGAAGGTTAGGCTGTCGGCGGTGAAGGAGTTCAGTTTTGCCGGCATGTCAGCAAAGGGCTGATCTTCCTGGCTGCCAACGGCGCCGCAGTTCGGATTGGCGCAGACGTTGCTTTTTGGATACTGCAGCGTCCCGCATTCGGAGCACTTGCCGCCAACCAAACTGAGGATCATTTCCTTGTTGCGGAACAGGGTCGTCATGCCGGTTTGTTTGTCAACTTCGGCGCGCAGTCCCTGTTCCATATTGACTAGGTTGTTGATGCCAAGGAAGCGGTTATAGTTCTCTTCTTCACGGCGACGCGTGATGGAACCGGAAATGCCAGTCGCCGGCTTCGCGTCGTTGACGGCGTCAGTGACGCCGAAGAGCAGGGCGTCACAGCCTTGGCCGAAGCTGGTAACCAAGATGATATCGCCGCGCTTTGCCTTTTCCAGCGCGTGCACAAGCATGACGATGGCGTGCGCGGAGCCAGCTTCGCCTACGGTGCCTTGCAGGTTATCGCGGACGGCAGCGTCGGGAATGCCAAGCTTCTTCGCTAAGCCACCGGCTACTCGGCCTGCAGCGACGGGGAAGATGAAATGGTTGACGTCCCCGGCTTCGATCCCCGCGTTGGCTAAGGCGGCGTTGACCGCGGCGGGGACTATCTTGTTGTAGCCTTCGTCGCGGATCCAGCGTTCTTCCCAAACATAGTCGAAAGCTTCGTCTTGTCCTCGGTAGTGGTCGACGAAGTCCACCGCGTGGGTGGCCCGTCCTAGAAGTTTTGCCGCGCCGTCACCCTCGGCGATGACCAGAGCGCCGGCACCGTCGCCGGCGGTCAATTCGATGGGGCTGGCAGCCTTGGTGCGGCGCTTCTCGCTGGCGGCGACGATGATCCGATCGCCGGACGCGGCGGCCTTTAGCGCCGCGGTCAGCGCCGTTGTGCCGGCGCGTTGCGATCCCGCAACGTCCATGGTCAGCAGTTCCGAGCCCAGGTGTAGCGCTTCTGCAATTATGCCGGCATTCTGACGGTCCTGAAATGGAAGGGTCGTGGACGCAAAGTAGACAGCGTCGATACTACCCGACCCCGTGCCGCCCAGCGCGTCGCGTGCCGCTTCCACGGCCATGGTGACCGAGTCCTCGTCCCAGTTGCAGATCGATCGCTCTCCCTTGCCGAGCCCACGCAGCGCCGGGTTGAACCAGGCGTT
>DFRF01000006.1:3417-7488 GCA_002378125.1 Rhodospirillaceae bacterium UBA3470
TCGCTGGATTGGCACGTAACCGCCGAATTCGTGAATTCCTACACTCATGTTTCGATGTTCTCCCTAGATGGCGCCAGAGTCCTTTAAGGCGGTGATAGTTGTATCGTCGAATCCCCACTCGGAAAGGACCTCATGGTTGTGCTCGCCGGCCAGCGGCGGTTGCGTTGGCGTGTCCGCCGGCGTTCCTGAGAAGCGGGGGGCTGGCGCGCCCTGCATAGTATCGGCGATATTAATGAAGGTGCCGCGGGCCTTGTTGTGAGGGTGGTTTTGGGCGTCTAACAGGCTGAGTACAGGACCGAAACAGACGTCCGTGTTCTCCATCAGGTCGCACCAGTGCTTCTGCGGCTTGGTCTTGAAGATCTCGCGCAACTTGGTTCGGGCGGCGGGCCAGGTGTCGGGGTTGTTTTGGTCCTTGAACTCCGGCGCTTTGGTTAACTCTAACTTCTCCAACATCAGTTGGTGAAATTCTGGCTCGATTGGACCGATTGAAATCCATTCGCCGTCGGAACATTCGTAGGTTCCGTAGAAGTAGGCGCCGCCGTCTAAGATGTTGGCTTCGCGCTCGTCGCGCCATAACCCCATGGCCAGCCTTGCGTGTGCGCCACCCAACAGCAGAGGTACCCCGTCAGTCATAGCCGCGTCCACGACTTGGCCCTTTCCTGTAGTTTTAGCGGAGATGATCCCCGCCAGAATTCCGTAGGCCAGGAAAATGCCACCACCGCCGTAATCGGCGACCATGTTCAAGGGCGGCACTGGGCCAGATTCTTTAGTGCCGATTGCATGTAGCGCGCCTGTAATAGCCAAATAGTTGATGTCGTGACCGGCGGACATACTCAGCGGCCCTTCTTGTCCCCATCCAGTCATTCGGCCATAGACCAATTTCGAATTGCGTTCCAAACAAACGTCCGGCCCAAGACCAAGGCGTTCCATGACGCCGGGCCGAAACCCCTCGACCAGTGCGTCAGCCTCGTCGATGAGTTTCAGGGCTGCTTCGACCCCTTCCGGCGATTTCAGATTTATGGCCACCGAGCGGCGCGAACGGTAATGTGGGTTCTTTCGCGGCTGCGTATTCATAGGGTGCCCGCCGATGCGGTCAATGCGGACGACGTCGGCCCCCATGTCGCCCAGCATCATCGCGCAGAATGGCCCCGGCCCGATACCGGCCAATTCAACAACTTTGATTCCTTTAAGCGGTCCCATTCTTCCTTCTCTCCGTAATTTGTTTTTGCGCAACACCGTTCAGCTCATCGAGCAGGTTCGAGCGGACTACCCTCAGCATGCTCACCAAAGAGTCAATCTGGTCCTTGCTCAACCCCCTGGTGGAAGTCCGGTTGATTTTGGTAACGTTCTTCGACATGGAAGGCCGTATGTCTTCAGCCCGCCGAGTTAGCCAGACCCTTTTAACGCGGCGGTCGGCCGGGTCATCGCGCCGCTTTACCCAGCCTTGGGCTTCCAGCCGGTCAATCAGGCCGCTTACGGTCACTGCGCCAATCTCCAGGCGTTCGGCTAGGTCCCGCTGGGTCAACCCGTCATGGCGATAGAGGTTCGCTAATGCCCACCATTGGGCTCGGGTCAGGTCGTAGGCCTGCATGAAGTCGTCGAAGACGATCGAGCGAAACCGCGCCACATCGTGGAACAAGAACCCAAGCTTATCTTCGGAGTCTGACATGCGTTTGCACCCTCGACCCGATTGCCAGTTTAGTCGGCGATCTCTACCAACCCGTTGTTGAGGACAACCGCGTCGCGCTCAATGATCTTCGCGCGGAAGGAGACGTTGTTGGCGTCTTTCCACATTTCCGTCCGAACGGTCTCGCCCGGATAAACCGGCGCAGAGAACCGGAGCCTCAAGGATCTGAAGCGCGCCGGATCATTGTCGCAGTAGGTCTTGAGAACGGCGCGTCCCGCGACCCCAAGTGTGCAAAGTCCGTGCAGAATAGGCGCCTCGAAGCCAGCCGTCTTGGCTACCGTCGGTGATGCGTGTAGCGGGTTTGGATCGCCTGATAGGCGATAGATCAACGCAGCTTGAGGCAGCGTTGCGATATCACAGACCTCATCGGGATTCCGGTCGGGAAGTGCGTGAGGTTTCGGCTGTTCGATAGGTGGGCCACCGAAACCGCCGTTGGACCGTGCGAAGGTGGTGGAGACACAGGTGGCCAGAAGCTCTTCGCTCGCCTTGTCAGAAATTTCCCGCTTCGTGTAGATCAAGGCGCCTCGACCTTCACCCTTGTCTATGACTTCCTGCACAGAATTCTGAGCAATGATGGTTGCCTCCGCCGGTAGGGGCTTGTGCAACTCGATGCTTTGCTCGCCGTGCAGAACTTGCTTCCAGTCAACGCCCGTTTTCGGGTCGCGAACCCAGAAGCCGGGCGTGCCCAATACGGCGGCCATGGTCGGTACTGCCGAGAAGCCTTCCTCTTCGAAGGTGAAGTGTAAGTCGCCTTCATCCAAGGGGCTAGAGCCGAAGCCGAGCCCGAGTGCGTAGAGGATGGAATCCTTCGTCGTGTAGGTCTGCTCGACCGGATCGAAGGACCAGTTTTTGAGTTTGTCATAATTAATGACCAAATCAGACATTAGACTGGATCCCAGCTAAAGATGTCCTGGCTGCGATGCAGCGGGAAGAACATGGTTTCAAGGGCCGGGAAGGCGTGCTCAAGAACCGTTTCCGGTGTCCAACCCTCCGTCCGTTGCATGCCGCGGAGTGGCCGTGATTGACCCATGAGGAAGATTTCGTTGTTGCGCACCGCGAAGATCTGACCAGTCACATCCTTGGCCTGGTCTGAGCAAAGCGCCACGGCCACGGGCGCGATCTTGTTTGGCGTCATGGCCTTAATCTTCTCGACCCGCGCCGCCTGGGTCTCATCCGCGATGGGGATAGTGCCGATCAGCCGGCTCCAAGCAAATGGTGAGATGCAGTTTGATCGCACGCCGAAACGTGACATGTCCAAGGCCAGCGACTTCGAAAGCCCGACGATGCCAAGTTTTGCTGCCGCGTAGTTGGCCTGTCCGAAGTTGCCGACGAGGCCGGATGTCGACGTCATGTGCACGAAACAACCCGATTCCTGCTTGCGGAAGTGAGGCGCGGCGGCGTTGGCCGTATTGAAGCTGCCCTTCAGGTGGACCCCGATGACCGCATCCCAGTCATCTTCCGTCATCTTGTGGAAAATTACATCGCGCAGGTTGCCGGCGTTGTTGACGACGATGTCAATGGCTCCAAAGCTATCCATGGCCTGTTCGATCATACCGTGCGCCGCCTTGTTGTCGGCGACCGAGTCAAAATTGGCTTCCGCTTCGCCGCCGGCGTCGCGGATTTCCTTCACCGTCTCCATGGCTGGCATCTGATCGTTGCCTTCGCCCTCGGCCGTGCCGCCAAGGTCATTAACGATAACCTTGGCGCCGTGGGCCGCCAACATCTTGGCGATATCCGCACCGACCCCGCGCCCAGCGCCGGTAACGAGGGCGACCTTGTCCTTGACCAATTTCGTGTCTGTCATGATGCTCTCCCCATGATCGTTGGCTTCGCGCCCGCCGAATTGACCGCAAAGGGTCACGTGAAACGGGGTCGTATTGAAATTTTATTCGCCGTCTTATATTACGCAGGCGAACGAATTGTCGATTCCGTTTTCGAAATACTATTTCAAAACGGCTAAGGAGGGCTCAAGGCGTGATTACACACGCGATTCCACGGACGATTTTCAACGAGGAACATGAGGTTTTCCGCCAATCCGTACGTCGGTTCACGGAGGAGGAAATTACTCCCTATCACGAACAATGGGAAAGGGACGGCCAGGTCAGCCGAGAAGTTTGGCTGAAGGCAGGTGAGCAGGGTTTTCTCTGCTCGTCCGTGCCCGAAGAATACGGGGGGGCCGGCGCCGACTTCCTCTTCTCTACGATCTTGTTGGAGGAAATGGCCTACGCCAACGCCACGGGGCCGGGCTTCCACCTGCATTCGGAAATTGTCGCACCCTATATCACGCACTACGGCACCGAAGAGCAGAAACGCAAATGGTTCCCGAAAATGATTTCGGGCGAGTGCATCACCGCCATTGCCATGACCGAACCGGGCGCGGGTTC
>DFRF01000006.1:7899-9380 GCA_002378125.1 Rhodospirillaceae bacterium UBA3470
AACGGTCAGATGGCAGACCTGGTGATCGTCGCCTGCAAGACTAATCCAACCGAGGGGGCGAAGGGCATGAGCCTCGTCATTGTCGAACGCGGTGACGAGGGCTTCGAGCGCGGTCGCAACCTGGATAAGATCGGCTTCCATGCCCAGGACACGTCTGAGTTGTTCTTCGATAACGTCCGGGTGCCAACCTTTAATCTTTTGGGAGAAGAGGGCCGCGGCTTCGTGCAATTGGTAGAGCAATTGCCCCAGGAACGCCTTATCGTCGCCGTCAGGTGTGTCGCCCAGGTCGAAGCCGCGCTGCAATGGACGGTCGACTACACCAACGAACGCAAGGCCTTCGGCAAGCCTCTGACCGGGTTTCAGAACACGCGCTTCAAGCTAGCCGAAATTCAGGCCGAGTTGGTGACCCAGCGGGTCTTCATCGACAAATGTATCGAGCTTCTGTTGGCTGGCGAGTTGGATGCCGTGACTGGTGCCATCGCAAAAATGAAAACGTCGGAATTCATGTGCCAGGCTTTGGATGACTGCCTGCAGATGCACGGTGGTTACGGATTCATGGCGGAATTTCCCATCGCCAAGGCCTGGGCGGACAACCGCTACGCGCGGATCGCCGGTGGCTCTACCGAGATCATGAAGGAAATCATCAGCCGCGAACTGACAGGACAGCGCTGATCCCGTGGTCGCTGATACGCCGCCGATAAGTAGCATTGAAACGGGCGAATTCCAGAAACTCATCGGTTATGAGATCACCGACTGGGGCCCCGGTTTCGCGGTGATTGAGTTGGAGTTGAAGGATGAACATTGCAACCGTCACGGCAACCCGCATGGCGGTGTGCTGATGACGTTGCTGGACGCGGCCTGCACTCGGGCGGGCACGGTCGATCCCGAGACCCATGAAATGGGTCGCGCCGCGACGATTAGCGTGTCAACCAACTTCATTAGTGTGGCACAGGGCGGCAAGCTGCGGATCGAGGGTAAGAAGACCGGAGGCGGTCGGCGTATTTTTTTTGCCGAGGCTCATGCCTATGACGAAGAAGACAACCTTGTCGCCTCGGCAGTGGGTACGTGCCGATATGCCTCGAATGCAAAATAACCAACTCGCATGCGGATAGATCTAGACTAAGACTTGAATAGACGCCCCCTTGCCTCCTCATCGAAGTTCACACAGCGTTGAATGTGCGAAATTGGGAAGGGGTGATAGCCGCGTGCCAAATGATGACCGCACCGTTATGAAAAAGAAGCCATGAAGTGGCTTGTCAAAGCGCTTTGGGCGTATCCATCTGATTCCGAATTTAAGGCGAAGCCCATCGGTTGCGGTATGGGTGTTGTCTGTTAGGAAAATTCGGTACCGAGAACCCCAGGCGGCGATTCTTCAGTTGCCCTGTCGACGTTACGGCCTTAGACGTCCAAGGCTGCGGTAAAGTTGGGGAGGCTTGATAGCGCAGCAGTTGGGAAGCAGTTTCCTTACGAGGCGGTCCTAG
>DFRF01000212.1:0-1471 GCA_002378125.1 Rhodospirillaceae bacterium UBA3470
AGGCGTCGAACTCGTTAGAAATTGCAATGTTTGTCGCAATTCAGACAAAGGATGTCTCAATTCAAACACATGCCGACGAAAATATGAATTACGAGAGATAGTTGTGGCAATCGTACAGTAGCGTAGGTTAGCGGCAGAGTTCTCATTATGAGCGACCAAGATACTCCCATCGTACTCTCGGATCTGAGTGATGAAGACCTCGTCGTGCAAATGCATGACGACCTTTATGACGGACTTACCAATGAGATCGCGGAAGGCACACAAATCCTCTTAGACCGTGGATGGACCGCCTACGACGTGCTTCAGGATGCCTTAGTCGAAGGCATGCGCATCGTCGGCATCGACTTCCGTGATGGCATCTTGTTCGTACCTGAGGTTTTGCTTTCAGCCAACGCCATGAAGGCAGGTATGGCCCTGCTGCGCCCCATCTTGGCCGAAACTGGCGCACCGAAGGTGGGCACCATGGTGATTGGAACAGTCAAAGGAGATATCCACGATATCGGCAAGAACCTTGTCAGCATGATGATGGAAGGTGCGGGTTTCGATGTGATCGACATCGGTGTCAACAATGACGTGGAGAGCTACATCGAGGCGGCGCTCGAAAATAACGCAGACATCGTCGGTATGTCGGCGTTGCTAACCACCACCATGGGCTACATGAGAGTGGTAATCGACACCTTCAAGCAACGCGGCATCCGCAACGACTATGCGATCCTAGTCGGCGGCGCGCCGTTGAACGAGGCCTTCGCCGAAGAGATTGGAGCAGACGGCTATTGCCGTGACGCAGCCATGGCTGTGGAGATGGCAATTAAGGTCATGGAAAGCCGTCAGGGGTCCGCCGCTGCTACTAAGCTTTATAACACCGGCTAAACATCTCTGCATTCTCTGTATGCGGTTTTGACCGCTGGTCCGAAAACCGCAGCTATGGCATGTTCCGTCCATATCACCGCAGCCGTCCAATGTCCGATCGCTACTACCATAACCTTCTTATTCAGAGCCTTAGCAATCTGCGCCCAAAATTCGCATCGCTTTTGGCCAAGACCAGGAATAGCATGTTGAAAAAAAAGGAATTGGAGCTGTTACAGGGTATGTCAGGGCTACGCATAGGGCCCCACGCAACGTCATTTTAAACCGCCTTTGGGCTTTGCAAGGGGCACTTATGGATATGGACTGAAGGGTTCTACCATGTGAACTGAAGTCCAAAATCTGCGCTGAGTTGTCAGATGTGAACCGTATTTCATGATCGGAAGTTGGGACAAAAAAACTTGGCGATTGGCCGGACCAGTGATCCTGTCAAACATGTCCGTACCGCTACTGGGCGCTGTGGACATTGCCGTTGTCGGGCATCTACCCGAACCGCAATTTTTGGGTGCGGTTGCCGTAGGCGCGCTGATCTTCAGCCTGATTTACCACATCATGAATTTTCTCCGCATGGGGACAACAGGATTGACAGCCCAAGCGCTCGGCGCCC
>DFRF01000212.1:1850-3498 GCA_002378125.1 Rhodospirillaceae bacterium UBA3470
ATTAGCATTGGCATTCTCGCCCTTCAAACACCGATCCTTTGGGTTAGCCTACATCTCGTCGGCGCAAGTCCAGAGGTATCCGCGCTGGCGGCTGATTACTTCCTGATACGGGTGTGGGGAGCACCGGCAGCCCTTGCGATCTATGCACTTACGGGATGGTTTTTCGGCATACAAAACACCCGCGCAGCACTCATCCTGCAACTCTGGCTTAACGGATTGAACATCGTTCTCGATTTATGGTTCGTACTCGGCTTGGGTTGGGCGGTCGAGGGTGTCGCAGCGGCAACGCTCATTGCAGAATATGCCGCGGTGGGATTAGGGTTGATTTTGGTTCGACGCGAGCTCCGGCGGATCGGCGGGCAATGGCAGATCGGAGATGTCTATCATATCGCGCGCTTGAAACGCATGGCTCGGGTGAACGGTGACATATTCCTGCGTTCGATTGGCGTTCAATTGGTGCTGGTCGTGTTCAAGAGCACGGGTGCGCGAATGGGCGACTTGGAGCTGGCAGCCAACTCTATTCTCCTGCAAATGAGCTTTTTCATGGTTTTCGGATTGGATGGTTTCGCCAACGCCGCCGAGGCTATGGTTGGCAAAGCAGTCGGTGCCAAAGACCGCGAGCAATTCCGTCAAGCCGTCAAAGTAACCACGCGCTGGGCCGCCATTTTCGCGATCTTGTTCTCATTCTGCTTTTTCGTTGGTGGGAAGCACATCATTGCTATGATGACCAGCATTGCCGAAGTCCAAACTGTGGCCAATCAGTATCTGGACTGGGTCATCGCCATGCCCATCATATCCGTATGGTGTTTCCAATTGGACGGCGTGTTTATCGGAGCGACCTGGACGCGGGCTATGCGCAACACGATGGCGGTCTCGACTGCGCTTTATATTGGTTGTGTTCTCTTGACCGTTCCAGCTTTTGGAAACCACGGTTTGTGGTTCAGTTTTCTCCTGTTCTTTGCCTTCAGGGGGATCACGCTGGCGTTCCACTACCGTGCTCTTGAACCGCGTATGGGAGCGTCATAGTTGTCGTGTCAATCCCGCGCCGCTCTTCACTTGGGGTGCGGTTGAACTCTTCACGATAGCACTTGGAGAAATGCGATGCCGAAACAAAACCGGCTGCTATCGCCACATCAAAGATAGGTAGGCTAGTTTGACGCAAAAGATAGCGTGCGCGGTTTAGCCGCATTTGAAGATAATAGCGGGTCGGCGGAGTTTTCAGATAGGTACGGAACAACCGCTCTAGTTGCCGTGTCGAAAGCCCAACACTAAGGGCGAGTTCGGATGCATTTAGTGGCATCTCCAGGTTCTCATCCATCAAAGCTACAACTGCCAGCAACTTCGGATGGTTAATGCCCAGGCGCGTACGCAGGTCCATACGCTGACCTTCGTTTTTTTCTCGAATGCGGTGCAGGATCAATTCGTCGGCAACTTGCGCAGCGGTCTCCGGGCCAGTTTGTTCAGCAATGAATTTGAGCATCAGGTCGGCAGCTGCCGTACCGCCGGCACAGGTATAACGTTTTCGGTCGACCTCGTAGAGCTCTGAAGTCACTTCAAGATCGGGAAACTCTTCAATAAACGCCGGTAGGTTCTCCCAATGGATCGTACAGCGGTGATCATCTAGCAACCCGGCGCGCGCTAAAACATG
>DFRF01000044.1 GCA_002378125.1 Rhodospirillaceae bacterium UBA3470
CGCGCGGAATGTCGGATTGGTGGCCTATGAGCGGCAATTGACCGCGATTATGAACCGCCGGGATAGTTCACCGACACTGGCGTCAATATCTTGTTCCACTCTTGTATTGTGTGGCCGTCAAGACTTGACGACGCCCGTGCAGCTACACGAGGCCATGGCTGACAACATAGAAGGAGCGGAATTAGTAATTGTCGAGGACAGCGGCCATCTTCCAACTTTGGAGAAACCCGACGTCGTCTCCGCCGCCTTGCGCCGATGGTTGGACGTCGGAGTGTAAGGAGGAGCATGCAGCAGCAAATCCTAAGTATCCGAGGCCACAAGCCTCGCATTGCAGATGACGCATTCATCGCATCGACTGCGGTGGTGATTGGCGATGTGGAAATCGGCTCGCGGGCCAGCATCTGGTATAACTGTGTGGTGCGCGGGGATATTCACGAGATCCGGATTGGCGAAGACACTAATATCCAAGATGGTACGGTGATTCACGTCGCTCGTAACAGTTTCGGAACCTATATCGGCAAGGGCGTAACCGTTGGTCACCTGTGTCTTATTCACGCCTGCACCCTGGAGGATCATTGTATGATCGGCATGCAGGCGACAGTCATGGATGGATGCGTTGTGGAACCTGGTGCCTTTTTAGCAGCGGGCTCTCTGTTGCCGCCAGGCAAGCGTATTCCAGCTGGCGAATTCTGGGCGGGTTCGCCGGCCCGATTTGTCAGCATAGTCAAGGATTCACATCAGGCGATGCTGAACCGTATTTCGCCTGGGTATTCTGAACTTGGGAGAGAATATAGGGCTGAAGGGTTGGATCTCAGAGATCTGGCTGGCGATGCAACGGCACCGCCGGTCCGACAAAGCGCGGGGGAATAGAGTGTGTCTCAGGGGAGGGCTTTGAAGGAGCTTCTTGAAGGGGTTTATGCCGGAGAAATTCGCGCCATCGCCCGAATGATGTCCTTGGCCGAGGGGGCACGATTGCCGGTTCACGACGCCATGGCGGAGATCTATCGGCGAGCCGGGCGAGCCCATGTTGTCGGCATCACCGGTGTGCCCGGCTGTGGAAAGTCAACACTGGTAGGGGCGCTTACCCGGGTGATCCGTAAATCTGGCCGCAAGGTCGGCATTGTGGCTGTTGATCCGTCCAGCCCGTTTTCAGGCGGTGCGATCCTTGGCGATCGTATCCGGATGACCGATTTGTCCACGGACGAGGGTGTCTTCATCCGCTCCCTGGCGACGCGCGGCAACCTGGGCGGGTTGGCCAACGCCAGCCTAGATACTGTGGACATTCTTGATGCAGCCGGATTTGATCTAGTGTTGATCGAAACGGTCGGGGTCGGTCAGGACGAGGTTGATATCGCGAGCGCGGCGCAGACGGTGGTCGTGGTATCGGCCCCGGGGCTCGGCGACGACGTTCAGGCTATCAAGGCTGGTGTTTTGGAAATCGCCGATATCCACGTGGTTTCCAAAGCGGACCGACCCGATGCCAACAAGACGATCAGCGATATCAAGACCATGTTGGGGCTGGGCCTTAGCAGTCGTGATCGGGGGGTGTGGTCCCTGCCGGTCATCAGCACGAGTGTCGAGACGGGTGAGGGGATCGAGGACCTGAGCACTGCCATTGATGATCATGGCGTACATTTGTTGAATTCTGGAGCGCGCGATCACCGGCAAAAAGAGATTGCCGAGATGCGGGTTCTGAAGATTGCCGAGAACATGGTTCGCCGACGCGTGGAAGGGGAGCGCGAAACAAGCTTGAAAACCATGTTTGACGACACAGCCAAGCGCCGCCTTGATCCTCATTCCGCCGCGCGTAAATTGCTTAAACATTTGAATTTTAGTGAATAATAGACTGCCAATTAAGTGATATATTTTCCAAATTTTAAATCACGCGCGTTTTGATACGGCAATTCCGAACACTTTGGTTTAGTCATGTCACGGCCGTCTGGGAATTGAATTCGTCCGGACTATTATGAACTGGCGGCTTCAATTCGTTGATTGCGATCTCGAAATTTTCCTTACCACCGAGATCACAGAAGCCGACCACTTGGCCGTTATGGCGGATCAATTAAGCGAGCTGTACTGGCTTTTAGGCCACGTCGCCGGATGCCATGTATCCACACCGGCGCTTTACGAGTACTACGCCGAACCGGTTTGCAATCAGGGATTGTTGCCTGGCTATGCCGAGGTGAAATACGCAGGAATTGACCACGGTTTGCGAACGCTGTTGGATTACATGACGACTAGTTACTGATCGTTGCGCAGATTCCATTTCATGAGGGAGAAACCAATGACTGTCGCCCGCCAACTGGCTGAGCGCATCCTGGCCCCAACGTTTCAGGATTTGCCGGCTGAAGCCGTACATTGGGCCAAGATCGGTATTCTGGACACGGTGGGTGTCACCATTGCCGGCGCCTCCGAACCGTGTACCGCCATCACGGCCGCAACGCCAGGAGTTGCCGATACGAATGGCCCGGCCCTTTTGTTCGGCCTTGGACGGCGGACTTCTGTGCTGGATGCGGTTTTGATCAACGGCGTTGCGTCGCACGCATTGGACTACGACGACGTCAACAATCAGATCGGCGGCCATCCCTCCGTACCACTGGTGCCGGCTATGTTCGCCTTGGCCGAGATGGTGGATTCTAGTGGTGAAGACGCTATCGCGGCCTATGTTTCGGGGTTTGAAGCGGAAACCCAAATTGGCCTCGGTGTGCACTATCACCATTACGCCAAGGGATGGCACCCGACGGCGACGCTGGGCATCTTCGGGACTGTTGCCGTGGGCGCACGGTTATTGGGTCTCAACGTGGACCAGACCGCCCAGGCTTTGGCGCTGGCGGTATCCCTGGCGTCCGGCGTGAAAGCCAACTTCGGGACCATGACCAAGCCGCTACATATCGGGCACTCGCTGCGCAATGGTGTGATGGCCGTATTAATGGCGCGGGACGGGTTCACCGCTAACGAGGCGGCATTTGAGCACAGGCAAGGGTTCTTTGAGGTCTTCAATGGTGCGGACAGTTATGACGTATCGAAGATTTTCGACGGGTGGGGTACACCCTGGAATGTCACTGACCCCGGCCCGAGCCTAAAAGTCTATCCGTGCTGCGGTTCAACCCACGGGGCCATCGACTGTGCCTTGGCATTGCGCCATGCCCATTCGCCAGACTTGGCGGATATCGTCAAGATCGACATCTATACTGATCCGAAGCGATTGCCGCATACAGACAATCCCGACCCCATCAGCGGCCTGGGGGCTAAGTTCAGTATACAATACGTGGTTGCGCGCGCCTTCATCGACGGCGCGGTGCGGTTGGGCGACTTCGAGAATGCGGCCTATGACGACCGGGAGGCGCGTGATCTCATGACGAAGGTTTCGGCGTCCGTACATCCGGACATGGATGATCCAAATATGGATACCTACGCCGCCGAAGTGACAATCACGATGAACGATGGTCGGAAACTATCACACCGGTCTGGCGACGTCGTTCTGCGGGGGCCGGGCAATCCCATGGATGAGGCGGCGTTGTTCGCGAAGTTCGCCGACTGCACGCAGCGGCAACTACCGATGGAAACGCTGCGCTCACTATATAAGATGCTACTGCAACTGGAGACTTTGCGGCGGCTTGGCGCTGTGACAGACTGCCTGGCGGTTGTCGAACCGTCAGGCACGATGGCTGCGAAATAGACGAGGGATCAGTCGACAGCCTTCATCATGATGTATCTGCCCGGCGCATCGGCTAAAGCCTTTAGTCTACCTTTGCCCGACGCGCGGGCCGGCACGCGGTTCGTGCCGGACTGTTTATTCAGCCAACTGTCCCAATCTGGCCACCAGGACCCCTCATGCTGCGTTGCGCCGAATTATTCCACAGCGTCAGATAATTCCGCCAGAGATTGAGGTTCGATTGGGCAATGTGGGCGAGATCCGCCATCATCTGGGCCGTCATTTGCATGAAGGCTTCGCCCACATTTATTGGAACGCCTTCCGGCAGGGCTTCGGCTTCCCAGTGACGGCGCATGTAATCGGCCATGAGACGCCGCGCTCGCTCCGCTATCTCATCCAAGGATTTCGACAATTCCGACGGATCAGGCATTTTTGGCGTCGGCCGAGGTTGATCGTTCATCATCTAATGCTTTAAGATCATTTGAGAATCATGGATTTGGCGCTCGACTTCATGGCCGCAGCAGCTTAGTTTGCGATCGGTTAACTATTCGAATGTATTCTGGATCTCAAGAATTTTTGCTGCAGTTGCAAAAAGAACAAATATACAAACCGATGCGAAAAGGGCGATTGGGTCAATGTCGACGTACAAATTATTGAAGATTGGTGGGCGTTTGACCGCCGTCACCTTTGCCGCCTCTTTACTTTGCTCCTGCTCTCAGTTGCCGGATGCCATCAACCCTGTCGAGTGGTATAATAATTCTGTTGATTTCTTTGTCGGCAATGAAACAAAAAAAGAGCCAAAAGACTGAATAAACGAGAGCGATATGAAACGGCTGAAAAGGGGGATCAAATCGATGCTGGAGTGCAAATTATTGAAGATTGGTGGGCATTTTACCGCTGTCATTTTTGCCGTCTCTTTGCTTGGTTCTTGCTCTCAGTTGCCGGATGCCGTCAATCCTGTGGAGTGGTACAATAGCTCGGTCGATTTCTTTGTCGGCAATGAAGAAAACGTAGAGCCTTCTGCCAGCCAGCAAGCGAAGAACACGCTTGAGAAGAACCATGGCAAGGCCCTTCCCGTAGCCAAGCAAGAATTTCCAAAGATCGCTACTGTGGATCAGCAGCGTGACTACCATGAGGCGCGCAAGCGTGGCGGACTCGTCGCCGATACGGAAGGCCGCAATTATGCGCCAGCTGTTGCACGACAAGGTGAAACCACCAGTCGCCTGGCCGCTGCGCCGCCACCGGAGCCAAAAGCCGCCGAACAGCAACCGGCCCCGCCGGCCACGCCAACTACGCGCGTAACCAAGGAAGAAGTACTTTTGGCGCCATCATCCGGGCCTTCTGCGGCGAA
>DFRF01000178.1 GCA_002378125.1 Rhodospirillaceae bacterium UBA3470
AGAAAAAGGAGACGGGGCGCGTTTGTGGCGCGCCCCGTCGGGTTCAGGCAGGCTATTTGGTGGGACGCATCTTCATGACTTCGGCGTCCGACGGCAGGTACTTGGCGCCGTCCTTGAAGGCCCAGTCGACCATCATACCCTTGCCGTCCTTGACGGCGATCTTGCCGACCCAGGCGCCCATGGTGGACTGGTGGTCGATCTTGCGGTAGTGGACCTTACCCATGGGGGTATCGACGTCCAGGCCTTCGAAGGCGTCGACCAGCTTTTCCGTATCGGTGGAACCGGCCTTCTTAAGCGCGGCGGCGACGGACAGCATCGTGTTGTAGCCGACGATGGAGCCGATGCGTGGGTAGTCGCTGAACTTTGTCTGGTAGGCGTCGACGAACTTCTGGTGAGCCGCATCCTTGATTGCGTACCAGGGATAACCAGTGACGACCCAACCCGCTGGTGCGTCGCCCTTCAAGGGGTCAAGATATTCGGGCTCGCCGGTCAGCAGGCCCAAGGTCAGGCGGCCTTTAAACAGGCCGCGCAGGTCGCCTTCGCGTACGAATTTCGCTAGGTCACCGCCGAAAGTGACGTTGTAGATGGCGTCAGGCTTGGACGCTTCGATGGCCTGCACTTCGGCTCCGGCATCGATCTTGAACAGGCCGGGCCACTGCTCGGTGACGAATTCCACGTCCGGACGGATCGCCTTGAGAACCTTTTTGAAGGCGCCGACGGCGTCTTTGCCGTAGGCGTAGTTGGGCGCGATCGTGGCCCATTTCTTAGCCGTGGAAACCTTCGCCGCGGCTTCCGCCAGCATGGCGGCTTGCATGTAGGTCGACGGGCGGAGGCGGAAGGTATAGCGATTGCCCTTCGCCCACACCAATGCATCGGCCAGCGGTTCGGCGGCCAGATACAGCCGTTTCTTCTGACCCGCATAGGACGTCAGCGCGAGGCCAATGTGGCTGAACAAGGAACCAGAAATCATCACGACCCCGTCACGCGTGAACAATTCCTCGGCGATCTTTACGGCCTCGCCGGGCTTCCCCTGGTCATCGCGAGAGACGATCTCGAGCTTCTTACCCAATACCCCGCCAGCGTTGTTGATCATGTCAACCGCGAGTTCGGTACCTTTCTTATAGGGGATTGTGTGGGCGGGAAGGCGTTTGTAGCTGTTGATGTCGCCGATCTTAATGGTATCGGCGGCCATCGCATTGACGCCCCAAACGGCGGAAACCGCTACAACAAGTCCGCCCGTCAGAAATTTTGAAAGTCTCATGTCGTGTCCTCTCTGTTGATGCCAATGTAGATGCTTTGGCTCTGCTTGGTTGAAAATCTATTCTGCTGCTTGAAGTGACTCTGCCTCAATGAGCCGGTCGATGCGTTTGCGGTATACGTTGGCACCCTTGTCGATGGCAAGGCGCAACGTCGGTGGACTGGCGGCCCGCTCCTCTTCTGCCTGAATGGCTTCCAAGATTGCTTTATCTTCGTCGAAGGCGACCTTGAACATTGCATCTATTTGCGCGGCCACTTGATCGTCGTCGATGGCCGTGTTGCGGATGTGCATCCATCGATCAATGGTATAGTTCTCAGTGATGGGCGTCATGAAGTGAATGGCGTAGATTTGACAACCCTCGTGACGGCGGGCCTCCGGCAGTTGCAATGCGGATTCCACGCTGCCGAAATCGATAACGGCGGTGCAAGGGAGGTGGAGGTAATAATAATGCCAGCGATCCACGTTGCCATCGAAATTTCCGTACTGTTGGAAAAAGCCGATCGGTGGAGAATCCCTGATCCAGCGCCAGGCGATAATGTTTTTGTCTGTAATCTCAAAATCGACGGGAATGTCTTCACTGGCCGCATTACCGAGCGTTGTCGGATGCACCCAGCTAACATGCGCAGGGTCGACAAGGTTTTCGGCAACGCTGAGATAATTGCACTTGAGATGAAGAGCCTCGCCCAGATGCGCTTCCCAGGACGGATCTTCGAATTGGGGAAGATCGAAAACGTCCGCCGTGTCTGCATGCTCAGGCTCACCCATCCAAATCCAGACGATACCGTGCCGTTCGTAAGTCGGATAGGCATGGACCTTCGCCGAGGTTGGAATGTTGCTTTGGCCAGGGATCCGTTTGCAAACGCCGTCGCCGCCGAAGGTGAGGCCGTGGTAGCCACAGACGATCTGGTCCTCGACCAACTGACCCTTGGAGAGAGGGAGGAACTTATGAGGGCAACGGTCATCTAGTGCGACAACCCGACCATCTATAGTTCTGTAGGCCACTATATTGCGTTCGAGAATTGTGATTGATTTTAACCGGCTCTCAAACTCACTAGCCCAACCCGCAACGTACCACGCGTTGTTGACAAACTTCATTGCCAAAACATCGCTCCCTTCAGATCTGTCAAACGCAATAAACGTTTAAACACTGTGGAAAGGTGGGTATGACGACATAAATTATTGTGACCTAACGTCCCTGGACAAACGTCCGCGAGCCTTAAGTTATTGTTTGTATTTAAATAACTTTGTATGGGGAGCAAACCAGTGTCAACCGCTTTGTAATTGAATGTCCTGAGGCCGAATTGGGTATTCACCGAAGAACTTACTGTGAATTGAAAGGCGACACGGTTTCACCCTTCGCATTCGTTAGATTAAGCTGGCGGTGAGGACTTATGAGTATGGATGATATGATAGAACCAAGCACCAGTAATGCCAGCGGTGCCGGAATGATCGGGCGTGATCGCACTGAACGTGTCTCACGACGCTATGATTGGCTATTGAAGGAAGCTGAAAGTCCTTATGAATGGGCGTTCGCCTGGCGGACGGAAGTCAACCGTGGCGGTTTCCGAGCTGTCGACTTCCTGATGGAAACGGTAGTTGATCCCGGTAAGTGCATCGGGTGCGCGTCCTGCGTGACCATTTGTCCGGTTGATGTGTTCGACTACGCGGACGAAGTGGCAGTGAATGCTCGCCCCGAGGCCTGCGTTCAATGCATCCTCTGCGCAGAAGCGTGTCCTGTTCTCCGGCCGACAGACGCTGTAATGCCAGACCTGCTGGGATTGTTGGAACCTGTGAAAGATGAAGGTTACGGGCCCTACGCCTACGGAGTGTATGCGCGTGCGACGGATCCGGAGATTTTAAAACACGGTCAGGACGGTGGAATAGTCTCTGCGATTCTGATCCATGGGATGGAAAGGGCGGGCACCCTTAAAGGGGCCATACTGGGCGACGTCGTTCCTGGTAATGAACAGATCGGCCACCACATCTTGGCAAAAGACCGCGCATCGGTCCTCTCCTGCGCAGGATCACGCTACACCTATTCGCCAAATACCATCGCCCTGCAGGAAGCCGTTCGCGATGACATTCGGCCAATCGCGGTGGTTGGTGTGCCCTGTCAAATCGACGGCGTACGCATGCAACAGCATTCCTCCATTCGCATGGGGCCAACGAATTGGTACCGGGACAATATCGTTCTCACGATTGGCTTATTCTGTTCGGAAGCCTTTACCCACGAAAGCATCGAAAAGTTGGCCGAGTTGATCGACGTTGACCCGAAGCGGATCAAGAACATCAATATCAAGGGTAAGGTCATCGTAACCATGGACGATGGCGAGATCCTCAAAACGTCGTTAAAGAAATACCGACAATGGGCGCGGCCTGCCTGTCTTTACTGCCTGGATTACAGTGTCGAGAATGCCGATATTTGTGCTGGCGGCATCGGATTGGATGGATGGACATATACACTGGTTCGGACCAAGTCCGGTCATGATAGCTTTCAGGCGGCCATTGAAGATGGCTGGATCGAGACGCAGCCATTGGATGTGGAACCGCGAGGCGAATTTTTGCTCAACAAGCTCTCCGCCGACAAAAAGAAGAACCGGCCCATGCCCGCTCAGATGCCGGACCTCGCAACCCGCCAGGAATTGGGACATCTAGACCCGAAAACCTTCTACACCACCGGGCCGGGCGCGCCCCCAAAAGACGAAAGCGATGCGGATCGAAAAGTAACGCCCGGATGAGTAAGCCAAAGACAATAATCGACTTGACCGCCATGGTGGCGGGGCAGGGAGGGGACGGTTCCCTTACCGTCATATCGATCTTGACAGAACTGCTTGCGCGACGGGGCTATCATCTTTTTACGTCGCGGA
>DFRF01000203.1 GCA_002378125.1 Rhodospirillaceae bacterium UBA3470
GCCCGGTGGGCCCGTAGCTCAATTGGTTAGAGCCGGCCGCTCATAACGGTCTGGTTGCAGGTTCGAGTCCTGCCGGGCCCACCACCCGCCTCTAGGGTAAAATCTCACCATTCCATAGCTTGAACACAAATAGCCGGTTTCTGCGGGTTTTCGGCGGAAAATCCTGCCGGTTCTGTGCGTAGAGACGATCTCAAAAACGCAAAATGCGGCATATCCATACAAGATCTCTATTGGCCATTTTCGGCAGCCAGACTGATTTTCGCCCGAATTTCTTTAATCATTTCAGATGTATAAATCCCCAAATTGGCTTCGTTATGTTGTGTGGCCCTAAATGTCTAGATTGGAGAATGGTTTGTCCGGAGTCCGGAAAGGTGAATATGAACAAAACAAAAATTGATTGATTAAGTGCCGATAAGAAGGCCACCATTTGCTTTTGACAATTCGACTAAGCGAGATTGGTGGCGATTTGAAGTCCTTCTCACCGACCAAATCGCACCTTCCCTTTGCAACCGGATCTAACTTAAGACTTAGTATCGTTTGTGGGGGCAGGTCATCAGTTAAATATCCGTTTCCACTTCTGTCGAATAACCTCCTTACCCGGTCGAAAAATCTCTGATCTAAAATAAAGATACTTTCGATGATATATTTATATAACCATACGGCATTGACTATATAACATGGATACGAACTACTAGGGTGGAGTGGCTTTTAAAATGAAAGCGGCTGTCTTTAAATCGTTTGGGTCGCTTTTGGAGGTTCAAGAGCTCCCGGATCCGGAACCTAAATCCAACGAACTGGTTCTTAAAGTTGAGGCCTGTGGAATTTGTGGCACAGATCTCCATATGTCCGATAACCAAACTGCCGAGGGAGGATGGCGGTTATTGTCGCCGGGGTGCATTTTAGGCCATGAATTTTCAGGGAAGATTATGGAGATTGGTAGGGGTGTGGGCGAGGAATGGAAAATAGGGCAACGCGTTACAGCTCTTCCGTGGATAGGTTGCGGCAAGTGTGAGCCTTGTCGGCTTGGCCGTCCATATCGATGTTCATCTGTTATGCTCAGATCCTCATTGGAGTTACCCGGTGCGTATGCAGAATTCTGCCGCGTCGGGGCTAACGAGGCTTTGAATCTGCCAGATACAGTGAGCTTTGAACAAGGCGCACTAGTGGAGCCGATGGCCGTAGGGTTTAATGCTGTCCAACGCGCCAATATAAAGGCAAAGGAACCGGTATTGATTATGGGTGCAGGGCCGGTTGGACTCTCGGTTGCACTGTGGTGTCGATTTTTCGGTGTCGAGCATATTTTAATTAGTGATTTGTCGAACGAACGTGCTGCTGCCTCAGTAAATTTTGGCGCTACAGCAGTCATTGATGCCGGGAATGGTGATGTTTCTGAGCAACTCTTGGATCAGCTCGGTGTAGCTCCCAGCATCATTTTTGACTGCGTTGGGTTACCCGGCACATTGCAAATGGCGATTGATTATGCAGCTCCCTCAGCCCGAATCATCGTGGTAGGGCTGTGCATGCAGTCAGACAATTATTTTCCGGCTAAAGCCTTATTGAAGGAATTAAACGTATGTTTTTCGTATGTCTATTCCAAAGAAGACTTTGAAAAAGTCATTAACCTGATTGGAGAAAAACGAATTGACCCTTCTCAATTAATATCCAGAAGAGTGGGTTTAAATGAATTTCCAACTGCTTTTCAGGCATTGAAGAAACCCGGATCTGATTTAAAGGTTATGATGGAGCCATCTGAAATATGTGTAACGGCTTAAAAATATTGTCGTATTGATTAGAGACCGTTGCGTTAGCAATCCTGGGTATTTTGAATTGAGCCATCGAAGGTGCTGTTCGGTGGACAAGGGAAGTCCTAAATCCACCACGGGGAATGCTTCAGGCCACCAAAGAATACCAAAGTGAGATAGATACCTTCTCACAATTCTGCAACGAGATGCTCAGACGTAAAGCTGGGTCGACAGTGGCAAAGAGAGACTTAATCAAGACCTATGAGCTTTGATGTTCCATTGAAAGAAGGGAGAACTTAAATCATGGTGGATTTACACATCAATGCACGAGAACGGCGAATTAATATGGCAATTTAAGATGAAGCGTTCTCCAAAAACGGCTCACTCCAATGTCTCAATTTGGCACGACACGGAAGTTGTCCAGCCTGCCCAGATGTGTCGGTTTGATATCCTATGGATAGGCCGTCCCACTTCGAAACCCGTCGACTAACTTATGTAGCCTTCTTCCAGATCATGCTTAGAGGCATTCAGATCGCGCTCAGACGCTGGTCCATGACCGCCACCACCCGCAGTTTCGAGCCGTACCACATCACCACTTTCCAGGCGCAGCCCCGACACTTTTGAGGACAGCGCTTGTTCCTCAGTGCTGTCAGCGGGACGGAACATGAGGCGACCAGGCCGCCCCGCCGCTCCGCCGCCCAAGCCATAGGGTGCGATCGTGAAGCGGTCCAGGTTCGCCGCGAAACTACCCGCTGGGGCGTCGAGGCGAAACTCCCGCGCTAGGCCCAATCCACCCCGGTGTTTCCCTGCCCCCCCGGAGTCCGGGATCAGGCTATAGCGCAGAAAGGTTACCGGGTAGACACTTTCGATCATCTCCATGGGGGAATTGGCGATGTTGTGAAAGCCACAAGAAAAACCGTCAGCGCCATCACTATCAGGATGACCGCCCCAGCCGCCGCATTCAAGATCAAAATAAACCTGCCGGCTACCGTCGTCATTTTCCGCGTTCAAGGCGTAGGCATAACTCACACCGTAATAAGCCGCAGGCACCTGGTCGGGCAAAGCCTGGGCAAACGCCCCCATGACCGCGTTGACGATGCGATGCCCGACCGCCATGCGGTTAGCTACCGGTGCGGGATGGCGGGCATTAACAACCGTTCCCTCAGGCGCGGAAATGCTGATGGGACGATAGCAACCAGCATTGGCGGGCACCTCCGATCCGATCGACATCAGTATCGCGCAAATCACGGCTGAGCGGGTCATGTTCAGGGTGCAATTAACAGGTCCTCGGGCCTGACCACTGGAGCCTGTCAAATCCACCATCAATTGGTCGCTCGTAACGTGCAGGACCGCTCTAATTTTGAGCGGTTGATCCAAATCGATGCCGTCATCATCAACAAAATCCTCAAACGCGTATACGCCGTCGGGGACAGCACCAATCAGCTGCCGCATGGCTGTTTCGGAGAAGTTCTGAATTGTTTTGGTGGCCTCAGCCAGCGCGTCAGCCCCGTATCGTTGTGCGATCCGTTGCAACCCTGCAACGCCAATATCCAATGCCGCCAATTGCGAGGCAAAGTCCCCGCCCACGTTGGCTGGCTCCCGGCTATTGGCCAACAACAGCTCAATCACAGCCTGGTTGCGCCGTCCTCCCTCATCGATCTTCAGCGGTGGAATCTGGAAGCCTTCTTGATAGATTTCCGTCGCGCTGGCGTCGTAGCTGCCAGCCGCCCCGCCTCCAACATCAAGATGGTGGACCAAGACCCCGGCAATGGCGATGCGCCGGCCTTCAAAGAAGACCGGCTTGAAGGTCAAAATATCCGGGAGATGTTGACCGCCGCTGTAGGGATCGTTGGTGACAATGATATCACCGTCGTTCCAGGTCTCGATAGGCATAGGGCCAGCTAGCAAATCTTCGAGACACGCCGCCATGGAATTGAGATGCACGGGCATGCGGGCAGCTTGAGCCACAGAATGACCACCGGCATCAAATACGCATGTGGAGTAATCGAGAATTTCCCTGACCACGGAGGAGCGCGACGTCCGCCAAATTGTCACGCTCATTTCTTCGGCCGCCGACACCAGGGCGTTACGGATAATCTCTACGCGAACCGGATCGAGCTCACTCATGGTTCGGTCCCTTCATATCTGGCGATAATTTCCCCCGCCAGGGCGAGCCTCAACGACCAGCCCGTTGGTATGAGCAGCGTTGAATGAGGATCTTCGATGATCAGCGGGCCAATCAGGTCATCATCAGGGAGATGTTGGCGTTCGTAAACGAGTAGGTCCCGCCAGGTGCCATCGAGATAAACTTGGCGTACGTTCGGTTGGGCAACCTTGGTTGGCGCTATCGCAGGCGCGGCGGCCGGTTTTCGGAGCAAGCCGTGCGCCGTCATGCGCACGTTTACAATATCCACGGGGCTCGTTTCGTCGCAGTGCGAAAATTGGGCCTGGTGTGCATCATGGAAAGCACTAAGCGCAGCTCCTATACCCCCCTCCTGCCCATAGGGCACCGCAATTTCATAAGCTTGGCCGGGATACCGCAAATCCAATTCACACTCAATGCGGTGATCGGAGGCACCAATGCCGTCGGCGGCAAGGCTTTCATGGCCCTGGTCGGTCATTGCCGCTATAATAGGCGCGAGGTGATGTTCCGAATCTTCGCAGGCCGGCATCAAGACGGATCGGGAGATATTGTGTGTGATGTCAGACCATAGCATGCCCCAAGCCGACAGCGTGCCTGGATCGCGTGGAAAAATCACTGTTCGGATGTTGAGGTCCGTTGCCGTATCGCAAGCATGCAGGCCGCTAGCGCCACCGAAAGACACCAGCGCAAAGTCGGCTGGGTCCAGGCCTTTCTCAAACAGGCTCAAGCGAATTGCGGAAGCCATATGACTGACGGCCACACGCAACACACCGTCCGCTGCCGTATCGAGATCCATGCCGAGAGGCTCCGCCACATCCTTCTTCAATGCCCGTGCCGCCACCGTGGGATGCAGGGTCATGGTTCCACCAAGAAAGTGGCTAGCATCAATCCGCCCGAGGTGGCAGTTGGCGTCGGTCACCGTGGGGCGATCCCCACCACGGCCATAACAGGCCGGGCCCGGGTCAGCCCCGGCACTATGTGGGCCGACCCGAAGGCTTTGGCCATCATCGGTTGTCGCTAGAGAACCGCCTCCGGCACCAATAGTCCGCATTTCTACCATCGGAAGGCGCACGGGACAGCCGTCGACTTCGCTGAGATTAATGAGGCGAATACGGCCGTCTTGGACCAAGGAAACGTCGTAGCTGGTGCCGCCCATATCAACCGCCACTAGGTTTTTATCGCCCAAAACCTCAGCTAAAATCTCGGCCGCCCGGGCGCCGCCGCTGGGACCAGATAACAATAGTCGCGCGGGTTGACTGGCGGCGACCGCCGGCGTCGCCACACCGCCATTTGATTGAACGAGATAAACGGGGGCCATAAGGCCATGGCCGCGCAGCTGGTTCTCCAGGCAGGCCAGATAATCGCCCACCACCGGCATCAGCAGGGCGTTCAACACCGTGGTGGATGTGCGCTCGAACTCCCGGAACTCGGGACTGATATCGGAAGACATGGATATAGGCAACGTCGGCATTTCCGTAGCAATGGCGGCGGCGATCGCACGTTCATGATCGCTGTTCACATGCGCATTCAAACAGCAGATCGCGAGGGTTTCTGCACCGCATTCGGCAATATGATTGGCCAAAACTTTTAGTTCATCTGGTGTCGGTTCACACTCCACACAACCATCGGCTCGGATGCGCTCGACAACGCCGAAACGGCGCGAACGGGGAATGAGCAGGCTCCGTGACTCGGCCCGATTTGCATACACATCCCGGCGCATATGCCTGCCGATCTCCAAGACATCTTCGAAGCCTGAAGTTGTCACCAGAGCGCCCATCGGCAACTTGCGCTCAAGAACCGCATTCGTTGCGATCGTGGTGCCATGGATCAGCATACTAACCTGCGACAAATCAAAGCCGAAGCGTTCGGCGGCTTGTTGCAGGCCATCGATCAAGGCGGCGGCAGGGTCATCGGGACGGCTCGCCACCTTATGTGCAAAACAGGCGCCGCTGTCCTCGTCCAGCACCTGGATATCCGTGAAGGTTCCGCCAATATCCACTGCGACACGAACGGCCGCGGCAGTGCCGATTTGCGAAGGTATGCTCATGAATTGAATAATCTTTCATGACAAAGTTAGGGAAGCCGCCGCGGATGATAGCCGTCAGTTGGGAGCCCGGCAACGGGCGCTACGAGAGCCACGCCACATCTAACAGAATGCATAGTTGGGGGCAGTGTCAGGCCCCTTGGTACCGACCGTCAATACCGGTAATTATGGATAGTTCGTCTGGCAAGAACTACGCGAATTGTGTATTTGCTAGTCCCAGGTCGTTCGGAATGTAACCACAAAACGAGAAAAGAGAGTGTATATCTATGGCTAAAAGGGAAGAGAACTCCGTTAAAAAAGATACTAAAAACAAAGAAACTCCAAAAAAAAACACCTTAGAAGAATCTAGCAAAGAGAGTTCTGCATCCGCCCCTCAGACCGAGAAGTCATCAACGGACGCGGCGTCGAACGCTGGACAATCTGAACCATCGGCATCTAAGAAAGAAAATTATGTGCGTGGGGAATCCCAAAAGCCCGTAACCAAGGCTTACCGTAATAATTGGAATAGAATATTCAAATAACGCTCTAAAAAGGCCGGCGCTTCAGTCCACCAGGTAAGCACATCCCATCTTAGATGGGAAGGAGTTTCATCTTTGGGAGTTGCGTCGGTGGCTATGCCAGAGTGACGGAGGCGAAACGAGGCGGCATCAACCATGTGCATCTTGGCGTTTGACCACCGTATCCCTATCCGTCAGCCTCACTTCACCGCCATACGGGGCTTGCATTCTGATCGCCAGTCAAATCGAAGAAGTTTCCATCAATAAGGCGACATTCGCTATCATACCCAACGTCGGCCTTGTAATCCTTGTTTCCGTTCTTTCGCTGTGAATCCCAGAAATCATGATTGCCTTACCCAAAACCGTAATGCCGAATGTGTTCGACTTAAAATAGGAGTACCTGAAAATGGCATTTAATCGCCCCAAAGGTTCATTCGTTGCTGTCATCACACCAATGAATGGCGATGGCTCCATCGACTTCGAGGGCTTCAAGACACTTTTGCAATTTCATGAGGAGAACGGAACGTCGGCAGTCCTGATTATGGGGTCGACGGGCGAGGTATCGATGCTGTCTGTCGAGGAGCGCCATACCATTGTTCGCGAGACGATGAAGATGCGGACCGGCAAGATGCTGTTCTATTTCGGTTGCACCGGCGCAACAACGGAAGCCACCATTGACTTCGTCCGCCAAGCGGCGGCCGAGGGCGCCGATGGCGCCATCATTGCGGCCCCATCCTATATTTGCGCCTCGAATGACGACATCGTCCGGTTCTGCCTTGATGTCGGCGACGCATCGGATATTCCGCTCGGCTTTTACAACAACCCGCCCCGGGTCGGTACCGATCTCACAACGCCCGACCTGCTCCGCATTGCTGAACATCCGAAGTTCGTAGTCCTGAAGGAATCGACGACCCGCGTCGGTCAAGTAGCTCAGATGTGTGCGGCGAAGCCGGATATGGCCCTAATGTGCTGTTGCTCTCCTAACTTAGGCCTAGTTGTCCCGATGATGAGCCTGGGTGGACATGGCACAGCCAACATGACCGGCAATATCATCCCACGCGAAATGGCAGTCATTTCGACGCCCTGGGAGACCGGCGATGACGCCTTCGCCTGCCGCGAGACCTGGCTGACGAACCTACCCATGCTGCACTTCGCCTATTCAGCCATTAATCCAGTCGCCATCAAATCCCTGATGCGCGCCGTTGGACTGCCCGCTGGGCCCATGCGTATGCCCCTGACCTCACTTGAAGGCGCAGCATTACAAAAAGGCATCGAAATCTGCGGCGACTTGGGTCTTGATGAAATCTATGGATACAAGCTTGGCGGCGCCCACGTGGCGGCTGCGGAATAAACGGCAATCTGATGCCTAAAAGTGTATTGTTTACCAGTGCGGCGAGTGGCACCCCTTATTGATGTGGCCACGTCATTTCCGAGCGTTACCGTTGATCTGCGCCTCGACGCAGCATCATAGCCGTGTTTCACCTGCATCATTACCAG
>DFRF01000114.1:0-4834 GCA_002378125.1 Rhodospirillaceae bacterium UBA3470
AGAGCGAGATGCGGACCTCGTTTGCAAGGATGTCCGCGATGAGCTGGTGAGCGCCGGATCGGCCCGCGACAATTACGGCGTGGTGTTGACCGCCGACGGCCGCGCCGTGGATGCGAACGCCACCGCCGCGCGACGCGACGCGCTGAGGACCGAACGCGCCTGGTCTAGCCCGCCGGTCGTGGCCTGGGATAACGCAGGAGCGGCCAACGCCCTGGATGCGGCGGAGTAAGGGGCATGAATGGATACCGCGTCGGCGTCGATATCGGTGGCACCTTCACTGACATCGTGTTCATGGACGAGGACGGCAACGTCCTCACAAAAAAAATTTCCTCCAGCGTCGACAACTACGCAGAAGCCATCGTCGACGGCCTGGGCCAGGTATTCGCCGCCCACGGGCTCGCGGGCACGGACGTTCTGGAGGTCCTGCACGGAACCACGGTGGCGTCCAACGCCATCCTTGAGCACAAGGGTGCGAAGACTGGCCTCATCGGGACCAAGGGATTCCGCGACATCCTAGAAATCCGAAACCTCCGCGTGCCGAAGCTTTACGATCTGGAATGGGACAAGCCGCCAGCGTTGGTGGAGCGCTACCTGCGTCTTACAGTGGAGGAACGAGTTAGCACCCAGGGCGACGTACAAACGCCCCTGAACGTGGCCGAGGCCGAAGCCGCCGTGGACATACTCCTGGCCGAAGGAGTTGAGGTCATCGCCGTGGCGCTGATCAATTCCTTCGCCAACCCGGCCCACGAGCAAGAAATCCGCGACATCATCAAGGCCAAGGCGCCGCACATACCGGTGTGTATCAGTTTCGACGTGCTGCCCGAGATTAAGGAATACGAGCGGACTTCGACGACTGTGATCAACGCCTATCTCCTGCCCATCGTATCCAAGTACTTGGCGACCCTGACCGCCGAGTTAACGGATGCGAAGGTCGGTTCGCCTTTACTGCTCATGCAATCCAACGGCGGTTTGATGACGGCAGAGGCGGCCGCCGTGTTGCCCTGCAATATCGTCGAATCGGGTCCGGCTGGCGGCGTAGTCGGCGGCCATGCCTTCGGGGCCAAGGTGGGCCTCAAGAACATCATTACCTTCGACATGGGCGGCACCACGGCGAAGGCGTCCCTGATCGAACACGGGACATACTCCCGATCTCTGGAGTTCCAGGTGGGCGGTGGCATCTTGACAGGTTCGCGCTTGATGACCGGCGCGGGATACCTGTTGAAAGTCCCAGCCATTGACCTTGCCGAGGTTGGCGCCGGTGGCGGCTCCATCATCTGGATCGACGCGGGCGGGTCATTGCAGATCGGCCCGCAAAGCGCCGGAGCAAATCCCGGACCGGTCTGCTACGGCATCGGCGGCACGGAGCCTACCGTGACGGACGCTAACGTCGTGCTGGGCTATCTGAACCCCGCGCATCTTGTTGGCGGCGAATTGAAGATCGACGCACAACGGAGCAAAGATGTGCTGGCCGAGAAAATCGCTGCTCCCCTGGCCCTCGATGTGGCGCACGCGGCTTTTGGGGCGCACCGCATCGCCATATCCAACATGATCCGCGCCATCCGCGCAGTCTCGTCCGAACGCGGACGCGATCCCCGCGAATACGCCATGGTGCCCTTTGGCGGAAACGGCCCCTTGTTCGCCGCTGGTATGGCGGCGGAGTTACAAATGAAGCGCATCGTCATCCCGCCATCGCCCGGCCTTTTCAGTTCCTTTGGCCTCTTGTATGCGGACGTGGAACACCACTATTCCCGCACCGTGCAGCGCGTCGTCCGCCACATGGACCCCACGAACCTCACCGCCGTCTGGGGTGAGTTGGAAGCGATGGCACGAGCGCAACTAGCCAGGGACGGCTTCCCGGACAACCGCATGCAGTTCCGCCGCGCCGCCAACATGCACTACAAAGGCCAAATATTCGAACTGACCGTGTCCGCCCCCGATGGTGACTTCGACGCAGGGAAGATCGCCGAGCTGGAGGAATCCTTCAGCCAAGAGCACGAGCGCACCTACGGCCACCGGGCCGGGCCAGAAGAACCCGTGGAGCTCGTGAACGCCCAACTCATCGGCCTCGGTATACCCGACCGCCCCCGTGTTCCTGACCGCATCGACGCGGGCGCGCCAAAAGCAGGTGCGGGCAACCCCCGCGATGCCTACTTCGGTCCGGAAGCCGGCTGGCTCTCGACCCTGGTCCTCGGCCGCGCCGACCTGGCCACGCCCGTGGAAGGCCCGATCATCGTCGAGGAATACGACGCCACTTGCCTGATCCCACCCGGCGCACGCGGGCATCTGGACGAGAACGGGAATATTGTGATCGAGCTTTGAATGTCTGAAACGGGCGACTACGGATACGGCGATTATCGAAAGACCTGTTAACGATCCCCTGCCAATGCCTGCGGCTTTAGGATGAGGATCGCCAGCAGTCCAATCCCCAAAATTCCCACCGGCGTCGGGGGCGCACACCAAATTTTCGGCTTTCGGCAAACTTACCGATCAGTCGTTCGGATTTTCCACCGGCGCGGGCTCGAAAATGAACGCGTCGAGCGACGCTTGCGCGTCGTGACAGAGCTCATGCCATTTTTCCGGCCCGCCATAGTAGGCCAGACTGCCTGGCTCAGCATTCCCTTCGTCGTTATAATAAGAGATACAATCGCGAAGCGGACGGGTTCGGAGGTCAGCCTCGCGGCAGTGCGCGGCGTAAGCCTCCTCCGGTTCCGCGGCCACGTCGACGATGCCCGTACCCTTCTCGCGCATGGTTTTCATCATCCAGGTGACGTAATCCGTATGCGCGTCGATGACCCGGATGAAATTAAACTGCCCGCCGCCGCCCTGGGGCCCCGAGACGATGAAGAGGTTCGGAAAGCCTCGACTGTGCAGCCCGAGGTACGTTTTCGTCCCCTCCGTTCGCCATTTCTCATAAAGCGTCTGCCCGTTCCGGCCCTTTACCATGTTGAAGCTAGACGTGCCCATCCACTTGAACCCTGTGGCGTAGATCAGAACATCTAGCGGGTACTCGACGCCGTCGTGGACAATGCCGCGTTCGTTGATCTCCCCGACGCCTAAGGGCGCCGTGTCCACCAAGGTGACATGCGGCTCGTTGAACACGGGCAGGTATTCGTCATGGAAAGTCGGCCGCTTGCAGCCGTAGGGATAATAGGGTTTGAGCGCCGCCGCCACCGTCGGGTCGTTGACAACCGCGTCCACTCGGCCCCGGATCTGTTCCATGATACGGAAACTGGTGTTGAGCTGCTTTTCGATCAGCTCCTCCGGGGCCAGCTTGCGACTGTGTGTTTTGCGTTCCTTGAAGTCGTCGACCCGACCGGCCAGGAAATCGTCATGGCCCTGCAGAGCTAAGCGCCCGGACGTGATCTTCGCCAGGCGGGCGCGCCGCGCCCGAGCCCAGCCCGGCGTCTTCGACCATTCTTGGATTTCCTCGGGCGTGGTGGCGCGCTGGTCGCGGACGTCTACGGATGAGGGTGTTCGCTGAAACACATAGAGTTCTTCGGCCACCTTGGCCAACTCCGGCACCGCCTGGATCGCCGTCGCGCCCGTGCCGATGATGCCGACCCGCTTACCCTTCAAATCCACCCGATAGTCCCATCGCGAAGTATGGAAGCTTTCCCCTTTGAAGGTCTCCATGCCGTCGATGCGTGCCAACCTCGGCGTCGTCAAGATGCCGTTGGCCAGAACCACATGGCGTGCGCGCATGGCGTCGCCCCGGTCCGTTTTGACGGTCCAGCGGCCAGCAGCCTCGTCCCACTCGGTCGTCTCCACCGTCGTGTGGAATAGGCAGCGCTCATAAAACCCAAACCGTTCAGCCATGTTCTGGCAGTACTCATAAATCTCAAAGCCCGACGCGAACTTCATGGTTGGTATGTAATCCATCTCCTCCAGGAGCGGCATGTAGCTGTAAGATTCCACGTCGCAGGCGATGCCCGGATAGCGGTTCCAATACCAGGTGCCGCCCACGTCGCCACCCTTTTCACAAAAGCGCACGTCTGTGAAACCAGCCTTCGACAGCTTGTACCAGAGCAACAGGCCTGCAAATCCGGCGCCGACGACAAGAATCTCGCAGGTATCGGTGAGCGGATTGCGTAAAATCTGATTGGAGGAATAGACGTCTTCCAGGTAGCGGGCGAAATCCCCCTCCATGGCCATGAAGTCAGCCGCGCCTAGCCGAGCCTCCTTGAAAGCCCGGTACTTAGCCTGTTCATCGGCATTGAAGACCGCGCCAGCCAGCGGCGGAGGCAGGGTCTTCAGCGCACCGTCATTAACTACGGCGTACCCCGAACCGGTGACATCTGCGACTGCGGCGGCAGCGCGGGTGTTGAAGACCTTCAATCCAGTCTCGGGATCGGTGCGGACAGCCTCGGTCATGGCTTCAGTGTGCCGCACCGATTGCGTCACTTCTATCCCAAAGCTTGCCGGATTTCACCCATTGAACTGGTTAAGCATGAATAGGAGATGCGTGATGTGGCGCAAACAATGACCCCGTCTTGTGGAGGTCGCCGCGATCGATAGGTTTGTCATTCTTCTCTACCACACCGGTAAAGATACGAACAATCGACACGATACGGGCCCCATATGCATCGACAAGTGATCCTCAGTGTGGGCGCATCCGAGACTGACCGACCTATTTGATCAAATAGAACCCTTTGAAAGCCATCAGTGCCAGAACACGATACCCAGGCCCGAGTGGATGGACACGTCCAGCTTCAACATGGGAAGGATAGTCGTTGCGATCCGTTCGGGAGGCAATCACGGCGAAAATTGGGCGGAAAGTGAGATTTGGCTGGGGCGGGAGGATTCGAACCTCCGAATGCCGGTACCAAAAACCGGT
>DFRF01000114.1:5116-26953 GCA_002378125.1 Rhodospirillaceae bacterium UBA3470
TGGCTGGGGCGGGAGGATTCGAACCTCCGAATGCCGGTACCAAAAACCGGTGCCTTAGGCCACTTGGCTACGCCCCATCCGAAGTCGCCGGAAACATAAGGCTTCTTGCGAGGGCCCGCAAGCGCCACGGCGATGATTTTCGACCAGCGCGCCTGTTGGCCGTCCCTCGTGCTATAGGCAACGCGCCTTGAAATCACAAAACTGCTTAAATATCCATGATCCACTGGCCCGGTCGCACTAGCCAAAACTGCGGGTTAGGCCGTGTCCGGACGGTTCCGTACAATATCTTTCAGGACATCGTCGACCCGGTCAACAAGAGCATCGCAGACCGCCTCGTCATGGGCCAATGACAGGTAGAGTTTGGTCCCCATGGGGTTCAGAAAGACCCCCCGGTCAAAGAGCCCAAGCATTAGAGCCCGCCCCATAACAGGATCAGCTTTACGGGTTGTGCGATAATCGAAGACGGGTTCCGGCGAGAAAACCACCTGACCCAACGGGCCGTCGCCAATCACCTGCGCGGGAACGTCACGCGCCCGAAGCGCTTTAGTCAGTCCAGCGCGCAGATACTCGCCCAGTTCATGAAGGCGCGTGTAGACTCCAGGCTCTCGGAACACAGAAAGAGCAGCATTCGCCGCCGCCGTGGAGATCGGGTTACCACCCAAAGTCGAGGCCATCCAAACATAATCATCGCCGCCAATCCGGTGTTCGCTAACCCACTCCATAATATCCGCCCGGCCGGCGAAAACGCCGATAGGATAACCGCCGCCCAAGGCCTTTCCATAGGCGACCAGGTCTGGAAACACGCCGTAGTATTCCTGGGCGCCGCCGTAGGCCAGACGGAACCCGGTAACAATCTCGTCAAAGATCAAAAGCGTACCTGCCTCCGTCGCGGCGGCGCGCACACCTTCCAGGAACCCGGGCTTGGGCGGGGTGCAGCGCTGTAGCGGCTCGATGATAATACCCGCCAAGTCCGCTGCGTTATCGCTGACGATTTCCCTCACCGCGTTGAGATCGTTATAGGGCGCCACCAGAAGGTAATCCCGCATTGCCGGAGTACCGGCGCTGGTCAACTCGGGCGCCGGATAGGCGGCCGGGCCTTCTGGAAAAAGACTGGTGACGCCAGCCTCGTTGGCGCCGTGATAGGCACCTTCAAACTTGAGGATCTTTGACCGGCCGGTCACCGCTCGGGCCAGGCGCTGGCAATACATGGTGGCTTCCGTCCCGGATGCGCAGAACCGCAACCGTTCGGCAGCTGGCGCAATGCGCTGAATCTCTGCCGCCACGGCTAGAGCATGGGTATTCAAATAGGCGAAGTTCGAACCCTGTGCCGCCTGGTCGGTGACCGCGCGTACGACGGCGGGGTGTGCGTGCCCTACCAGGCAAGAGCCCCAGGCCATTGAGAAATCCAGGTATTCGGAACCCGCCGTGTCCATGAGCCGGCAGCCCAGCCCTGAATGCATGGTTACCAGCCGGTCCGGGGGCAATCCGTATTCACCATTGGCGATCCCTGCGGGGAAAATATCTGTTGGTTTTGGGGAGCTCGACATGGTTTCGGGTTCGTGATCACTTCACTGTGGGCTGATTGTCTTGATACGATGGTCTGAAAATAAAGCTAAACTGATTAAGAGATTTTATATAATATTTTATGCTACTATTAACGCGATCTAACTTCGCACTTTCCATTCAATCGCCACGCACGGCAGCTTCTTGGGCGCCACCACCAAGGTGAGATTGATCCAGCCGGCGATCACCATTCAAGTTAGGAACCTCGAGAAGATTTGCGATTTTAATCTTGCTTGAGCGGTCCGACGACGGTCGCCACGTGGACACGGTTAGCCGATTAAATCCGCGCTCTCTACCCACCACGTTGGGGACTTTGACCTAATCTTCCCGGCTGCCCGATCAGCTTGATCTCGTGTTTTGAAAAGGCCAAAGCATGTTGCACCGCTGCCCGACATCCGCGCGAGCAAGCAATCCTCGGCCGCTTCCAGCGTATCGATTACTTCGCCAATAACCGGCGCTGTGTCCATCGCGGCAGCCCACAGGTCGTTACCGCGCCGCGCCAACTGGTCGACGAAATCCGCAACATCGTCCGTCTCATCTAGGACCGGCGACGTTTGCGAATACGGCCTTTGGTGTGCATTGAACACAGCCGGGGTTGAGACTGCGACCCCGGGATTGACCAAAACCAAGTTCGCCGACGGTAAGGCCGGCCCCGGTTCGATCCGTTCCCCTATACCGCGCAGGTAGGCACTCCGGCCAAATAAACAGACCGGCACATCAGCCCCCAGGGACAAGGCCAAGCCAGACAGATCGTGGGAGGCCGGGTGCACGCCCCACAGCCGTACCAGAGCGCGCACGGTGGCCGCCGCATCGGCGGACCCACTGCCGATCCCCGACGCAACGGGCAAGTTCTTGGTCAAGGTCATTCGGGCGCCGTCGCTGATTTCTGCGGTCGCACGCACAGCCTCGGCAGCGCGCCAAACAAGGTTTCCTTCGTCCGCATCCAATCCCTCTTCAAAGAGGCCTTCGATCTCAAGGCTCAGTTCGGGGGCTGGTTCCACTCGCAATCGGTCACCTACGGACGCGAAGGCGACAAGGCTATCCAGTTCATGATAGCCGTTGTCGCGCCGCCCGGTGATATGTAGATAGAGATTGAGCTTGGCCGGTGCTTCCATCACGATGGCGCCTTCCAGCGGCATATTCATGCTCATAGGCGCTCAGGTCTTATCAGGATCGTTGGTGTCGCCCGATTCGCTCGGTGCGCCCAGAGGTTTGGCCGGTGGCAGGCCTTCCTTCAACTTCTTGCGGACATCGACATCGAACTTGGCGTCCGGCTTAAGGCTGAGCGAACGTTGCCATTGAAAGCGGGCTTCCAGTTCCCTACCGACCCGCCAATAGGCGTCACCCAGATGATCATTGATAATCGGATCCTCAGGCCGAATCTGGACGGCGCGCTCCAATTCCAAAACGGCCTTCTTGTAATTGCCAAGCCGGAAGTACACCCAACCCAGGCTATCGATAATGTAGCCATCGTTGGGGCGGCGACGCACGGCATTGTGGATCATGTCCAGGGCCCGGTTCAAATGCACGCCCTGATCGACCCAGGAATAGCCTAGGTAGTTCAATACATAGGGCTGATCCGGTTCGAACTCCAACGCCCGCAAAAAATCATTTTCAGCCTCCGGCCACCGTTTCGCCCGTTCCAGGACGATGCCCCTCGAATAGAGCATGCGCCAGTGACGACGCGTCAGAATCCCGACCCGCTTAATTGCCTGGGTATAGGAGACGATAGCCTCATCCCAGCGTTCGTGGCGACGCAACAGATCACCGAGGGTGATGAGCGGCTGCGGCGTCATGGCAAACTCCGCCGCCATCCCGTTTAACAACGCGATGGCTGGCTCAACCTGGCCAAGCGCGTTCAAATTGCTGGCGCGGCGGATGTCAGCCGAAAACCGGAAGGGGGATTGCGAGCTAATCGCCAAATAAATCGCGTTAGCCTCTTCGTAGCGATCGTCATCGTCCAAGATATCGGCGACCATCATCTGCGCAATAGGAAACTTCGGCTTCAACCAAAGCGCCAAGCGTCCCAAAACCATGGCAGTCTCGTGGGCCCGCTGCTGGCGCAGGGAGTTGGCAATGTTGAAAATTGCCTCTGCGGCACCGTCGATAGCCGTCGCGACGATGGGTTTTGGCTTGGTCCCCGCATCCAGGCGCGCGTAGAGCGGCACGAGCAGCATGGTTCCCGGGTTCGCCTTGGCGAATGCGTCGTAAAGTGCCCGAGCCTCATCGGCCTTGCCGACCCGCTCTAGCAGGTTACCAAGCAAATGGGTAAATCGAAAACTCTGCTGTTCTTGATCCTTTAACAATTTGGCATAGGCGGTCTCCGCCTCCGTCGCCCGACCGGCGTAGTCAAGGATCAGCGCCCTATGCATATCATGGAGACCCTGCGAGCCCTCTTTGCCGTCAAGGGCCAGAAGCGTCTTCAAGCCAGCATCCACCTTCCCCGCACCGACCTGGGTCCAGGCTTCGAGGGCAGGTTTGGCGAAACCGTTCAAACCGTTAGTGGGCTGGCTCTTTAAGCGGGTCGCCTGCTGGTCGGCATCATCGTTCTTAATGGCGTCCACCAAGAATGCCAAATGGGCAATGGGCGCCTTCGCATTCTCACCCAGCAACCGTTCGGCCAAGGGTAGGGCCTCCTCCATACGACCCTCGATGGTCATCAAGACAAAGGTCCGCCGCAAGAGGTCCGGCGCCTTCGGCAAGGCCCTGAGCGCCGCCGACAGGAACGTCACCGCGGACCCGAGGTCTTTCTGCGCCTGGGCGTGGCGCCCGGCCAGATAATTGCCGATGGCCGAATGGCCCGACGCCGCTTCCGCGCCAGCCGCAAGTCCAGGAGCCGGTGCCGCAATGGCCAAGGCCAATGCAATGAGGGTGCCCAACAACATGGTTCGTATGCGGGAACGGCTCAAGAATAGGAGGAGAAAGCGCTTCATGATTCGACCCCAGTGTACCCGACCACCACCCCCGGCACTAAACTTTTTTACACGAACCGCGACGCGCTCCCGCATTCGTCACATGTTTGGATAGTTCGGCCCACCTCCACCTTCAGGAACCACCCAATTGATATTTTGGTTCGGGTCCTTGATGTCGCAGGTTTTGCAGTGAACACAGTTTTGTGCATTGATCTGTAGACGCTTAAAGCCATGGCCGGCATCTTCGTCGTCCACATACTCATATACTCCGGCCGGACAGAACCGGTTTTCGGGCCCGTCGTAAAGGGCGAGATTCGTACTAACGGGAACACTTTCATCTTTTAGCTGCAGATGGATCGGCTGATCTTCCTCGTGGTTAGTGGCCGAGAACGAAACATTGGTCAGCTTGTCAAAGGTGAGCACCCCGTCCGGCTTCGGATAGTCGATCTTCGGCATCTCGGCAGCTGGCTTAATCTGTTCGTGATCAGCGTGGTGCCCAAATGTCCATGGAAACAGGAAACCCAGTCCCAGGTTGTTCAGCCACATGTCGACCCCGGCGTAGAGCGAGCCAAGCTTGACCCCGAACTTCGACAGCGCCGGACGCGCATTGCGAACCTTGTACAGGTCCTGATAGGCCCAGGAATTGCGGAAAGCCAGTTCGTAGTCAGTCAACTCATCATTAGCGCGTTCGCCCTGAATGGCCTTGAACGCCGCTTCAGCCGCCAGCATAGCCGTCTTCATGGCGTTGTGCGTGCCTTTAATCCGCGGCACGTTGACGAAACCAGCCGAGCACCCGATCAGACAGCCGCCTGGAAACGCTAGCCTAGGCACCGACTGGAGGCCGCCCTCGTTGATGGCGCGAGCCCCATATGCGACCCGGCGCCCGCCCTCCAGAATGGGCTTGATCGCCGGGTGGGTCTTGAAGCGCTGCATCTCGTCATAGGGCGACAGGTGTGGGTTAGCGTAATCCAGCGTCGTCACGAACCCAATTGCGATCTGGTTGTTCTCCTGATGATAAATGAAGCCGCCGCCGACCACGTCCTTCAAGGGCCAGCCCTGAGAGTGGATTACCGTGCCTTCCTTGTGGTTCTCTTCCGGCACGTCCCACAGCTCCTTGATGCCTATTCCGTAGGTTTGGGGCTCGACGCCATCCCGAAGATTGAACGTCTCCATCAATTGTTTCGACAGATGACCGCGACACCCTTCGGCGAAGAACGTGTACTTGGCGTGCAGTTCCATACCCGGTTCGAAGTGTGGACCCTGGCTACCGTCCCGGAGCCGACCCATATCTCCGGTGGCAATCCCCCTTAAAGATCCATCGTCGTTGAACAACACCTCGGAGGCTGCGAAGCCTGGATAAACCTCGACGCCCAACGCTTCCGCCTGTTCGCCAAGCCAACGGGTTAGGTTGCCCAGGCTAGTCGTGAAGCAGCCTTCGTTCGAGAGCAACGGCGGCATCATGAAATGCGGCATCTCCCACTTTCCGGTCTCGCTCAAAATCCAATGCTGGTTGTCCGTCACTGGTACATTTAAGGGCGCGCCGTTGTCTTGCCAATCGGGGATCAATTCATTTAGGGCGACGGGGTCAACAACCGCGCCGGACAGAATGTGGGCTCCAATTTCGGAGCCTTTCTCCACCACCACGACCATAAGCTCGGCGTCGTTTTCGTCAGCCAGCTGCATCAGCCGGATAGCCGCCGACAACCCCGATGGACCGCCGCCGACGATGACAACGTCCACCTCCATGGACTCGCGTTCAACCACTTCTTCCGTCAACTTGTCCAACATGGCGGTTTGCCCCAATTAACCCTCTGCAGCCGAAGGTCGGAAGCTTCTATCATAGCCTCGGGGGGACTGAAATCGCGCGATGTTTCGACTTGTGAAACCAGCCTCCGGCTTGTGAAACATCTTTCCCGAGTGCCTCGGCGCCATCGCTATGATAGGTTCGAGCAATGAATGGCATAGACCAAGCTCGCGCCCTGTTGGATTGGCACATTGTGATGGGAATCGATGAGACCATCGCCGAGCACCCCGTCGACAATTTCGCTCCTCCCAAGCCGGTCACCACCGCGGCGTCAGAGGCGCTTCACGACATGGCGCCAGCAACCCAGATGACGCAGCAGGCCGCGCGCCCGCCGGCCTCCGCCGCACCAGTCACCGTATCGCCGACCACACCGCCACCCAGTGGCGAGGCCTCCGTGCAGTCGGCAACTGAACTTGCCGCCGTAGCCCAGACCTTTGACGACCTTCAAGCCGCGCTGACGGATTTTGACGGTTGCGCCCTGAAGAAGACGGCGACCAATATGGTTTTCGCCGATGGCAACCCGTCTGGCCGGGTCCTCTTCATCGGCGAAGCGCCGGGGGCGGAAGAGGATCGCCAGGGAAAGCCGTTCGTTGGCCCGTCGGGTCGATTGCTGGACAAGATGTTGGCGTCCATCGACCTGGACCGGAGCCAGGTCCTGATCTCCAACACCGTGTTCTGGCGCCCGCCCGGAAACCGAACGCCAACGACCATCGAGGCCGCCATTTGTCTGCCCTTTGTCCAGCGCATGGTCGAACTGATGATGCCGGAAGTGATTGTCCCCTTGGGCGGACCAGCAGCGAAATCCCTGCTTGAGCAAACCACAGGTATCGGCAAGTTGCGGGGACGTTGGTTCACATACGCCGCCGCAAACCTTAGCTCGTCCATAGCAGCTACCCCCTTATTCCACCCTGCCTACCTGCTGCGTACGCCGGCTCAGAAGCGCGCCGCTTGGCGCGATCTTCTGATGATCCGCCAACACCTTAATCGCGCGGATGGCGCATGAGCGGCACCCAAGAATTCAATATCTGGTCAGTAAGGGTTTTTTCGCGATATATTTAGTTGGTTGAATGGGTCCAGCGCCAACCGGTTGTTGCCGGCGGTGGATGCCTTATATAATCTTGAACGAAGAACCGTTGCAGGGATGAAGTTGAACGTTCGCTTGATCACAGGGGGGCACGCCCGGTGCAAAACCTGGGCGACGGCAACGCTGGCCGCGCTCATCTTCGGCATTGGCGTTGCATCCGCCGACATGCCCGGCGGCACCCGTCTCGAAGCCATCATCTCGCAACCCCGGCTGGATCTTTCATCCGCGGCGCCGAAAGTCCTGTCTTCGAACGACGTGGACCGCTACCGAGATATTTTTCGCATTCAGAAAGACGGTTATTGGCCAGAAGCCAATGCGCTGATTGCTCGTCTGGAAAATCCGCTTCTCCTCGGTCACGTTCTGGCGCAACGGTTCTTGCATCCGACCAAATACCGCTCGCGCTATAAGGAATTAAAGGACTGGATGGCGGCCTACGCAGACCATCCGGACGCCGCGCGGCTGTATAAGTTGGCCCTCCGTCGCAAGCCAAAGAACTGGCGCAGTCCGAAACTACCGGCACGCATCCGGGTTCCGGCGACGGCCACGGAAGCGAAGGCCCGTAAGATCAAGGGCCGCAAGCTTAGCCGTGCGAACCGATCTAAGGTGCGCAACTACAAACGTGATATCCATCGGTTGCTTCGGCGCGGCCACACCCTTGCGGCGAAACGAACCCTACAGTCTCGAGACGTGAAACGTTTGTTTAGCGACGCCGAGTACGACCAGGCCAGGGCCAAGCTAGGCCAAGTTTATTTCAACGATGGCCGCGACAAATTCGCACTTCAGTGGGCCGGACAGGCGGCGCAGCGTTCAGGCCATCTGGTTCCCGACGCCCATTGGACGGCCGGATTGGCCGCCTGGCGGTTGGGCGTTAGAGATCAATCCGCCGATCATTTCGAAGAAGCCGCCCGCAATAGCAGCGATTCAGACTGGTTTCACGCCGCCGCGGCCTTCTGGGCGGCCCGTGCCAATCTGGTGGCCCGCCGCCCCGATCGGGTCAACACCTTCCTGGAGGCGGCCGCCGCGAAACCGCGCACATTCTACGGCTTGTTGGCGCTCCACGTTCTGGGTCGGCCCCTGCCTTTCAAATGGATACCGCCGGGGCTGGACGTGACCACCTTCGATGCCCTCATGGACCGCCCCCGCGGACGGCGAGCCATGGCGCTACTGCAGATCGATCAACCCGCTCGGGCCGGCCGCGAATTGCGTAACCTGACGCGTGGCGCCGACGAAATTCTATCGCGTGGGGTCCTCACGCTAGCCGCCCAGGCGGGAATGGCCGACCTGGCCATTCGCCTGGATGCGCGCCTGTATCCGCAGGGTGGCGGCTTTGACGGGGCCGCCTACCCCATCCCAGCCTGGGAGCCAGCCGGCGGGTTCCGTATTAATCGTGCGCTTATCTACGCCCTTATCCGCCAAGAGTCCCGGTTCAATCCGAAGGCTAAGAGCTGGGCCGGCGCCCGCGGCCTGATGCAGCTCATGCCGGGAACGGCGCGTTTTGTCGCGCGAACGAGCCGGGTGCGTTACAACAATCGGCGCAAGCTTTTCCAGCCCGAGATCAACCTGACCCTGGGCCAGCATTACATCGAGATGTTAATGAAGAACGCGAAGATCAACGGCGGCCTGTTCTTCATGCTGGCGGCCTGGAACGGCGGACCGGGGAATCTGAACAAGTGGCGCCGCCGCACAGACGACCTGGACGACCCGCTGTTCTTCATCGAAAGCCTGCCATCGCGCGAAACCCGCAACTTTATCGAGCACGTGCTTGCCAACCTCTGGATCTATCAGCATAGGCTGGGTCAGCCGCGGCCGTCCCTGGCGGCCATTGCCGAGGGTCATTGGCCAGTGTATACCCCGCTGGATCAAGACGCCGTGGAAGAGGTGGCCACCAACGATGGGAAACGCGCAAGAAACTAATTTCCTTCCAGTTCATATCGCCGTCATGACGGTGTCCGACACCCGGACCCTGGCGGACGACCGGTCCGGCGATACCCTGGTAGAACGCCTGAAAATAGCGGGGCACGTCCTGGTTGACCGAGCAATCGTCAAGGATGAGGTCGATCTCATCGCCGGCAAGCTTCGCGAATGGATAGACAACCCGGAGATCGACGCGGTGATTACCACCGGTGGGACGGGGATCACCGGCCGCGACGTCACGCCCGAGGCCTTGGCCAGAGTGTGGGAAAAGGACATCCCCGGCTTCGGCGAATTATTCCGCTGGATCAGCTACCAAAAGATCAAAACCTCCACGGTCCAATCCCGGGCCTGCGCCGGGGTCGCCAACGGCACCTATTTGTTTGCCCTGCCCGGGTCAACCGGGGCCTGCAGGGACGGCTGGGACGAGATTTTAAAGGATCAGTTGGACATACGCCACAAGCCCTGCAACTTCGTTGAGTTGATGCCGCGGCTGAACGAGCACAAAGCCTAACTGGATCGGCATGGCGGCGATAAGGACCCTGCTGTTCGACATGGACGGCGTGTTCTGCGACTACGATTTCAGACATCGTCTGACCTTGCTTGAGGAATGGACCGGTGTTTCGGCGGCTGAGATCGACCAACGCATCTTCAAGTCCGGTTTTGAAGACGCCGCCGACTGGGGCCATTACGGGAGCGATGCCTATATTGAGGAAGTCGCCCGCTTGTTGGGTGTCCCAATGGAAGCGGAGACGTGGCTGTTGGCCCGGGCCCAGGCTATGACGCCCTATAGGGAAACAGCAACCATTGCCCGACGCCTGAAAGACCGTTACCCGATGGCGCTGCTTTCCAAAAATGGATGGCTGTTACGCGAGAACATCAGCCGTATCCTTCCCGATCTGCCAGAAATCTTCGGAAGCATGTTATTCTTTTCGGCAGAGACCGGCGCCAGTAAAGAAAAGGCGACCAGCTTCGCGACCCTGATTACCATGCTCGGTTGGCAGGCGACGACAACACTGTTCATCGACGACAATCCTCTCTACACAGCTGCGGCCGCCGAAGCCGGACTGCAGACGTACCAGTTCACGGATCCTACCGCTTTCGCCGAGGATCTCACCCATCTCGGCCTCGACTGAGCGGCCCGAGAGCTTTTCAAGATCACCGTTCAGGTTGTCGACCGTGGAACCCAGGAACGCCCGGACCCGTGCCGTGCGCGCAGGTCAGCGAGCGCATCATGGGCATCACTCTAACTCTTGGCTTTGATCCGACTGGTCGAACGGTTACCATGGCCTCATGATCACTAAATCTCCATTCACATGGATCATGGCTATCCCCCTGATGCTGCTGACGGGCTGCGTATCCACGAGCACGGCCTGGGAGCGCGACGGCGCCACCACCGATCAGTTTGCTGCCGACAAGGCCGCATGCCGAAGTTTCGCCCACCGGGAGGCCGAGGACGCCTACTCGGATCGGGCTGGTCTCAGTAGCGCCGGCGGCGTCAACAACTATGTGCAGTTCAACGCCCTCATGCAGCGGCACGATGCGCGCCGAGACGCCCGGATCCAATTTGAACGCTGTCTGATGCGCCGAGGTTACCGAAAGATAAGCCCCAACGCGGCGGCGAAAAAGATTTAAAAAAACCGCAGCTCAAAGACCGCCATAATTTTTTCAGGAGAGTGTGAATACAGTTCTTCAGAGAAATTCAAGCGGTTCGGCGCAGGACCGCCTCGACTAGGGTCGGCTTGGCGACCGGCGTTTCAACCGGTACCTCCGGTTCCGGGCAACCCATCGGACGGCCGGCAACTACTTTTCGATGTCACTGCGGTTTAGACCAATGTCGTCGAGAAGGCGCTCGACAATACTCCACAGCGCCTTGCGCAGACGTTGATGCTCGAAGTAAACGGCTAGCGAGGCCACAATGGCTTGGTAGGCGCGACCCAACACCTCGCCCATAGCTAGGCTGGGGGACTGCTCGGCGGAGGTGAGACTGCCATACAGGCGACGGAGCGATAGCGTCTGATGGAGGAAGAAGGCAAGGCTTTGACGTTCTGTTTCTATGCTCAGTTTCTGAACCAGGGGGTATTCTTTCAATCTTCTTACTATTAGGCTGTCCGGAGGCATCGACCAAGTCGACGTCGAGTTCTTACCGACTAGCAAATCTGAGCGTGCATTTACGCCCAATCGCCGCCCATGAGCTGTCGAATCATTGCGGTGCAGCATTCGAATTTTTGCATGCCTTGGTTTCTGCCATTACGGCCAGCTAATGAAATCTTGTCAGGTTGGCTTGGCACTTCTAGCGTGTCCGCATGAACTCATCCCAATCCTACTTATCCAAACTCCTGACCGACGTAAGCGCAGACCTAGATGCCGCCGCCACGGCTGATTTGATCGCCGGCGTCGCCGCGGCCCCCGCGGGACTGGATCCGCAGGCTTGGCATGCATTGGTCGCCGCAGCGCCGAGTAGAGATCTACGTCATGTCTTGGACGCGCAGCTAGCCGACGCCCGGGCGTTGGACCACGGGCTTGGCATCGCGCCAGCCCCACCAGTGCGGGTGGAAAACTTGCGTGCGGAACTGAAACGCCAGGGGTTAGACGGGTTCATCATCCCCCGAAGTGATGAACACCAAGGAGAATACGTGGCCCAACACTCCGAACGGCTGGCCTGGGTAACTGGCCTTACCGCGTCGGCGGGACTGGCCATCGTCATGATCAATGCCGCCGCCGTGTTTGTGGACGGGCGCTATATCCTGCAGGCGGAAGCCCAGGTCAACGGCGAGATATTCGAACGGTGTCACTTGATCGATGAGCCGGCGACAGATTGGATAGCCGACAACCTCTTTAAGGGCGGCAAGCTGGGATACGACCCCTGGCTTTTGACACCGGCACAGGTGAGCCGTTATTCGGCGGTTTGCAAACAGGCCGGCGGCGCCCTGGTCCCAGTGAGCAAAAATCCGGTTGACGCGGTATGGAACAATCGACCGCCGCCGCCCTTGGCGCCCGTGTGGCGTCTTAACGAGGAGTTCACCGGCGAAACGGTCGCGGCAAAACGCCGCAGAATCGCCGACGACCTTTTGGAGGCGGGCGAAGACGCCGCCCTTCTGTCCGCGCCCGATTCGATCGCATGGCTGCTTAACGTGCGGGGCGGCGACGTCCCCTACACGCCCTATGCCCTATCCTTTGCGATAATTCACGCCGACGCCAGCGTCGATTGGTATGTGGACTCGCGAAAGCTCATGCCCGATGCTCGGGCGCTGGCGGACAATGAGATCAGGCTTCTCCAACCTGACAACCTGGGCCCCACTCTTGACGACTTGGGCAAAGCCGGAAAGACCGTTCGTCTCGACCCAGCCACGGCACCAGCGTGGGTGGCGAACCGGCTGAAGGATGCAGCAGCCAACATCGGACGCGGCGAAGACCCCTGCCAATTGGCGAAGGCAAAAAAGAATTCCGTACAAATGGACGGCATGCGGGACGCCCATATCCGAGACGGCGCCGCGGTGACCCGGTTCCTGGCCTGGTTGGACGCGCAAACAGTCGGGCCTGATTTAACCGAGATACACGTCGCCGATCAATTGGAGTCCTTCCGGCGTGTAAACGACCATTTCCAGGGCCTCAGTTTCACCACTATCTCGGCGTCCGGACCCAACGGCGCCATCGTTCACTACCGGGTCACTCCGGAAACGGACCGAATGCTTGGCGACGGCGAGCTATTTTTGGTGGATTCGGGTGCCCAATATCTGGACGGCACGACGGACATCACCCGCACTATCGCTATTGGCACGCCAACATCTGAAATGCGGCGGCACTGGACCCTGGTCCTGAAAGGCCACATTGCGTTGGCCGAGGCGCGGTTCCCCCCAGGCACCAGCGGTTCTCAGCTCGATGTCCTGGCGCGACACGCCCTATGGACGGAGGGACTGGACTACGACCACGGCACCGGCCATGGAGTCGGCAGCTTCCTCAGCGTCCACGAAGGCCCCCACCGGATCACCAAGGCTGCCAACCAGGTTGGGTTGGAGCCGGGCATGGTGGTCTCGAACGAGCCTGGTTTTTACAAGACTGACGCCTACGGTATTAGGATCGAAAACCTGGTCGCCGTCATCAAGCTTCCCCGCCCCGATGGCGCGGATCGCGACGTCTACGGCTTTGAAAGCTTAACTTTGGCGCCTCTCGACCGCAATCTCGTCGATTTATCTTTACTCTCCAAATGGGAAATTGATTGGGTGGATAGGTATCATGTCCGGGTGCGTCATGCTGTGGGTCCATTGGTGGATTCGGCTACGCGGTCCTGGCTAGTTGGCGCCACGGCGCCGCTGCGCTCGTAAAGATAGACGGGACTGCGATAAATATCGGGCGTAGCACCGGTGGCCGCGGGCTTCCATTCGGGAATTCCAAAGGTGTTCGATAAGACCAGTGCATCCGAGGCTAGTTCTCTTTCCATTTTCAGCCTCAGCTTCACTAACACATCCGGTGACAAATAACAGACGACAAGGGCTGCGTCCGAGATGTCCGCATTCAGGAAACTACCGAATTGTAGCGTTAAATTCTGCTTCGGTGCGAACATGTTGCGCGCCCAGGCTACAAGGAACGGCAGCGGTGACAGCTCGATGCCGACCACTGGCCGACCTGGGAACCGGTCCGCTAAAGCCCGACTCAAGCCGCCCCAACCTGATCCCAGTTCGTAGATCCGTCCACGGTTCGAGCCGGGAAGGTGCGGCGGCAAAATAGCCAGCATGGCTCTGCGCACCCGCGGAGACGTGGGTGCAGGTGGACAGCCGGTAGCGACAGTCCACACAGCCACCATAGCAATGGTGCCGAAGGCAAAGATCAGCGCAGCAATCTCGAAAATCATCAACTGTTCCATGCCGATGTCAAAGACGGGAAGGTATATAAAACTTCGCTCGATAGTGACGTTGCAAGAGGATTTCGATGGCGCTATCCGGTAAGAAAAAGTTGGCGAGAACTGGACCGAAGTCGGTAGCGTTTGCCTCGGCAGCGTCGATCAGATGCCCATCGACGCCATTTTAGTGCATTTGATCGACAACTTCATTTTACCCTGAGTGATTAGCATCACCGCGCCGGTTCCCATAGCGGCGAGGGTTCTTATCGTTGCGACCATCATGATCACGGCTCAGGTTCTTCTGTAACATCTCTCAGGCCGCGGCCGGGTCGTGTGGTAAGGCCATGTATTCAGACGACTGCATCTCTATCAGGCGCGAAACGGTACGTTCGAACTCAAACGCCTCGTCCCCTTCCGTGTAAAGCTTATCCGGTCCCACCTCGGCGGAACAGATTAATTTCACCCTCGCTTCGTAAAGTGCATCAATGAGGGTGACAAAACGCTTCGCCTCGTTGCGGTTGTTCGGCCCCATGACCGGCACGTCCTTCATCACCATCGTGTGGAAGGCTTGGGCGAAGGCCAGGTAGTCACCCGGGCCCAGCGGCCGCGCGCACAGATCATCGAAGGTAGCGTAGGCAACCCCTTCGGCCGTCTTCGGCATTTCCACTTCGCGGCCGTTGACGATGAAGGAGCGCGGCTTGGTTTCAGCGCCGATCGACAACTCCCTGAACGCCTTCTCTAGCTTACAATCTGCAGCGGCGTCAGACGGCGTGATGTAAATATTCATCTGACGCAGACGCTCTAGCCGATAATCCATGCCGTTATCCAGCTCAAAGACCTGCAGCTTCTCCTGGATCATGTCGATGAACGGCAAAAACAACTCCCGCGCCAGGCCATCCTTATAAAGATCCGTAGGGTGCCGATTCGATGTCGTCACGACGACGATGCCGCGCTTAAACAGGGCCTCGAACAGCCGGCCCAGGATCATCGCATCGGCGATGTCCGAAACATGGAACTCATCGAAGCATAAAAGCCAGGCGCGATCCGCGATGATTTTCGCCAGCGCCTCTACGCCGTCGCGGTTCTTATCCATCTTCCCCGCCTTCTGGGCCTCGTAGAAGGAATGCAGGCGACGGTGAACCTCCTGCATGAAAGCGTGAAAATGGACGTGCTTCTTGAGGGCTTCGTCGACCCGACAATGGTCGTAGAACAGGTCCATCAGCATGGTCTTGCCACGCCCGACGCCGCCATGAAAATAAAAGCCCCTGGGCGACGGCATGCGGCTGCCGACGAGGCTAAGGCGCGCTAACCAACCCGTCTTACCCATCTGCTGGGCATAGTCGACCAACTGGTCGTCCAATGCCTGCAGGCTGGCCATGGCCTGATCCTGAATCGGATCATGGTTGATCATGCCATCCTTTAACAGTGACCGATATGCATCCAGAGGCGAGGTGGTCACGAGACCGACCCCAACCTAGGCGCGGCGGCCATGGTGGCTTCCATCTCGCGGCGGACCGTGTAGGCAGTAGACTCCGTCAAACTTAGACCCAATTCCAGATCGCTCCAAGTGACCACGGCACCTTCTTTAACGGGGTTCTTGAGCGTAGCCTTGTGTGCCAAGCCAATCGGCACCGCGCCCAAATTTAAAGAATCTCCCGCTAACATAAGCCGGCCCCAAACCGTATAGCCACCCTCCCCGTCTAACACCTCGCCCGGCTGCAAATCCCGCTTCGCTGTTGCCGCCACGTCCGCCCGGAAGGCATCTGGCGCGCCGGTAGGCAAGTTCAGCAAGGCCGCCGAAGCAATACTAGGTCCGAGTTCTAGGCCAATTAGGTGGTAGGGGCGCCACAACGCTGAGTACTGTCCGCTGGGATCCGTGATCAGACCGTAGTCGGCGAAACACCGTTCCACATAATCCGTTGGGGCATGGAAGGTCACGTAGACGCCCCAACGGAGATCATTTTCCACGTCGTTACCGTTTCGTCGCCGCGACGAGATTACCTCCACCTGGCCCTTGTGATGCAAGATGCCGCCCGCTGTTTCCGGTATCATTGAACCAGCCAGGTCCTCTACGGCGCACGCGGGAAAGGACAGCCCGGCTGGTGCCGGCGTCAAACCTGTAGCGTTGGAAACAGCTGCCATTTCAATGGCGGATTTGGTGCCGTCGATGAAGGATGTGAACATCTTGGCATTCATTCCACCTTTCTGGGCACGCTCGGCGCCGCCCTCACCGAAGTAACTATCCCAGACCGTATCCGGATTGATGGCATGGTATTCGGGCATGTACAGCGTGCCTTTGCCCGCCGCCGCCACTTCTAGCCCGCAGGATCGAGCCCAATCGACCAACTCGACGATCAACGCCGGCTGGTCGCCATAGGCCAGAGAATAGACTAAGTTGGCCTTACGAGCCTTCTCTGCCAAATAGGGCCCGGCCACCACGTCGGCTTCAACGTTAACCATGACCAAATGGCGTCCACGCTCAATCGCGGCCAGGGCATGGCGAATGCCTACGTCCGGATCACCTGTCGCCTCAACCACAACATCCAGTCCGCCAGCTTTGATCAGGGCTTCAGCATCGTCGGTGACCCAGGTAGTACCCTCGGCCAGGGCCTTCGCCCCCGATGTCGCCTGATAACGGTTCAGAGGCCAATGAGTGACGGCCAAGTTGGCCTGCGCCCGCTTGACGTTGATATCCGCAACACCTAGCACATGGAGACCTGGTGTATGCAGCGCCTGCGACAGGAACATGGTGCCGAATTTTCCAACACCAATGAGGCCGACCCGAACTGGGCGGCCCTCTTCGGCGCGGGCACGCAGGAGACGATGCAGGTTCATGGGGCGGGCGCGTCCTTTGTCAAGTCGTTCGTTTAGGAGTGTGGAACGATCTGGGCTAAGCGTCCCTTTATACCCGATCGCGCCGTAGGGTCGATAGCCCCCCTTTGGTAGCAAATCGACAGGGCTCTTACACGCTTGCCCGAAAGGCTCGGGTACGCTACACCCCGCCACGGAATTAAGCGTTTCGCTTTTTAAATCAGGAGCACCCCATGCCCTTCGATAATTGCAAGATCGCCGATCCCAGCCTCTCCGATTGGGGCCGCAAAGAAATGAATATCGCCGAGATCGAAATGCCAGGTCTCATCGCTTTGCGCGAGGAATACGGCAACGCCCAGCCACTGAAGGGCGCAAAGATCGCAGGCTCCCTGCATATGACGATTCAGACGGCCGTTCTGATCGAAACGCTGACGGCCTTGGGTGCCGAAGTTCGCTGGGCGTCTTGTAACATCTATTCAACCCAGGACCATGCCGCCGCCGCCATAGCAGCAACGGGTGTGCCGGTGTTCGCCACCAAGGGCGAAACCCTGGAAGAATATTGGGAATACGCCCACAACATCTTCGAATGGCATGACGGCAGCACGCCAAACATGATCCTGGATGACGGCGGCGACGCCACGCTCTTGGTGCATCTAGGCATTAAGGCTGAGAAGGACCTCTCCGTCTTAGACAACCCCACCAATGATGAGGAACAAGCCCTTTACGCCGCCATCCGCAAGCGGGTCGAAGCGAAGTCCGGCTGGTACTCGGAACTAGGCGCTGCCATCAAGGGCGTGACCGAAGAAACCACTACCGGCGTGCACCGTCTGCAGCACATGGCCGAAGATGGTACGCTCCTATTCCCAGCCATCAACGTCAACGATTCAGTGACCAAGTCGAAGTTCGATAACAAATATGGCTGCCGCGAGAGCCTCGTGGACGCCATTCGCCGCGCTACGGACGTCATGCTGGCCGGCAAGGTCGCCATGGTGGCTGGCTTCGGCGACGTCGGCAAAGGTTCTGCCGAAAGTCTTCGCAACGGCGGCTGCCGGGTAATGGTGTCCGAAGCCGACCCCATCTGCGCCCTGCAGGCCGCCATGGAAGGCTTTGAGGTCGTCACCATGGAGGATGCCGCCCCGCAAGCCGACATCTTCGTCACTGCTACGGGAAACATCGACGTCATCACTGTCGACCATATGCGCGAAATGAAGGATCGGGCCATCGTCTGCAACATCGGCCACTTTGATTCCGAAATTCAGATCGCGAATTTGAAAAACTTTAAATGGGACAACATCAAGCCGCAGGTCGACGAGGTCGAATTCCCAGACGGAAAGCGCATCATTGTTCTGGCCGAGGGACGTCTGGTAAACCTGGGTTGCGCCACCGGACACCCAAGCTTCGTCATGTCGGCGAGTTTCACCAACCAGGTTCTGGCCCAGATGGAAATCTGGCAGAACCCGGGTAAGTACGAAAACAATGTGTTTGTCCTGCCAAAGCACCTGGATGAGAAGGTCGCGGCGCTGCACCTAGCCAAGTTGGGCGCGAACCTGACGACGCTTCGTCAGGACCAGGCGGACTACATCGGCGTACAAATGGAAGGGCCGCACAAGCCGGAAGCATATCGATACTAATTCACCGAACATCTTGTCCCTCAATCACCAACTGTCGGTAACTTCCTCGTTCAATAGCACCGATACCCTGCTTCGAATCCTACCCAGAGTATCGGCTAAATTATGCTCTTATAGAGAGATGAAAATTAATAATATCTCTTGTTTATAGAAGTCCTTCGAAGTGTGCGATGACGCCTTCTCATTCGATAACGTCACATGGGAGGCGTTTTGAGATGCTCAACTCCATAGATTTCAGTTACCCAATAGTCCAACCGCTCACGTTAACGCCACGGCATGAATTGACGCATCAATAGCAGTTTGCTCGACCGATAACTGGGAACCTCAACCCGGTCCCAGACATTGTCACCCAACAAACACAATTTGAGTGGGACGAGAAGAAAACGTCGAGAATCCCGCCCCTCACCACTTACGACATCCTGAAAGGTATCAATTAACACCGCTTGGGCGTGCCGGAGAATGGCATGGGCGCGTCTGAGTGCCTTTAATCGTTCCACCACGGTTTATCGATAAACGCACGCAAGTCCGTCTCGAACGTCCAAGTCGAACGGTGCTGTTGGGCTATGTGCCAATAGGTCTCCGCCACCTTCTCCGGCAGAATGAGCCCGTCATTCTCCAAACCCCGCCGCTCACGCAGTTCTTGAAACCGCTCCGGCCCAAGCATCTTACCCAGCGTATCTGGCGCATCCACCGACCCGTCGATCAGGATGTGCGCCATGTGGATTCCCTTCGGCGCCAGTTCCGCATTCAGAGACTGGCAGAGCAGCCGCCGGCCGCCCATGGCCGAAGCATGAGAGCCCTGCCCGGCGTTGCCGCGATAGGCTGCCGTCGCGGACGTCACCAGGATGGTGCCACCATCGCGTTGCTCCATGTAGGGGACGACCGTTTGCACGGTTCGGAAAAGGGCAAAAGTCGCCAACCGCCAACCTAACTCGAACTGTTTGTAGGTCGTTTCGCTAAGCATCTTGTTGCCGATCTGGGCGCCCAGGTTGAACAAAACTACCTCAATGGGTCCCACGTCCGCTTCCACAGCGGCAATCCGGTCCTCGATAGTATCGGGCTCCACAGCGTTCAGAAGGTGCCCCTCGGCGCTGCCGCCCTCGGCCTCGATCTCGGCGACCAGAGCATGCAGCCCCACTTCCTTGCTACGCCGGCAAAGCACTGCGTGATAATCCTCGCGGGCGAACCGCTTGGCCACGTGGCCGCCGATACCGGCGCCGGCGCCGACGACGAAGATAATGGGTTTCATGAAGCCTCTCCCAACCTGTAGCAATATACGAGTATCAGGGGACTCTCTCAGGAAACGCAAATTTCAGCATTTCGCGGCTATCCCACGAGCATCAGCGTGAAATAAAGCGCTACGGCGAAGTAAATGACCAAGGCGGCGCTGAGCTTCTATAAGAAAGCAGTGAATAGAAAGGCCAATAACTGATCGGCCAGAAATGCCAGTGGGCAACATCCTGGTGGAATGGAAAATCAAAGGCAAGAATCAGGAGTGCGGCCAGGACAAACATCCCGGCGATCCTCCCCACCGGCTAACAACGGGCCCGGTCCGTCAGCACCGCCGCCACGATCAGGCGGATCAGTCCTTCTTCAGGAAGTGGTCGTTTACGCAGTTCTTCAATATGCCGTCGGCCAGATAGCTAATCACGGTCTGGGCCGCCTTCTCGCGGCAATCTCGCGCACCGTCCGGGCTGAACCAGGCGACATGGGAAGTGACGACGACGCGCCCCACCGTCCAATCCTCGCTTGCCTTGAGGGCCATAAACAGGGGGTGATCTGGCTCTGGCGGCTCTTTCGGCAGGACATCCAGGCCGGCAGCGGCGATCTTGTTCGCCTTCAGGGCCTCTGTCACCGCATCCAGGTCGACTACACGCCCCCGCGCCGTAGTAATCAAGATTGCGTCGTCCTTCATGCACGAGAAGGCCTGGCCGTTGATCATGCAGTCGGTTTCCGGCGTGAGCGGCGTGTGAATGCTGACCACATCCGCCTCACGCAGCAGATCTTCCAACGTATCGCGGCGTTCAAAGCCCACCGACTGGTCCTTGCCATCCCGCACATAGGGGTCATAGAAAATCACATTCATGCCCAACGCCTTGGCGCGTAGACCTGCGGCCGTACCTATCCTCCCGCAACCGACGATCCCAAACGTAGTGCCGCGTATCCGGCGCATTTGTGGAATGTTGATGGTTTTCCAATTCCCGACTGGATCTGCAACGATATTGTTATGGACCTGCACGATGCCGCGCGTCAGGCTCAACATCAGGCCGATGGCGTGGTCGGCCACATCGGTGGTGCCGTAGTCGGGTACATTGCACGCGGGAATGCCGCGCTTCCCAGCTTCCTCGATATCCAAGGCGTCAAAACCGACCCCCATGCGCAGGATCATCTTCACGTTCTTGGCCCGATCCAGCATCTCCTTGTCACAGCGTAACCGACCCCAGACCATCAGAGCGTCAGCCGATTTCCAAACCTCATCGGAAATATCCGCCTGGGTCGTAGCCTGGAACGGTTTGATAATGGCGCGGTCGCCGAAAACGGCTTGTTCAATTTCCGCGGCACCTGCGTAGCGGGCGTCGGGCATGACGACGATCATTGGCAATGTCCCTCCGTTTAATGAGCGCCAGAGCATCCGGCAAAAGCCACTAGGGATCAAGGGGCGCGGGGCCAAAATGGTTTTATCGGCCGCAAACCAAGCGACGTCGATCGAGGAGAATATGGATGTACCGATGGCCCGCCTTCGCCAGACCACCTGTCTACCTCAACTAGCTAATTCTGACGCCGCAGCAGCTCCTGATCACACAGAGCCACGATGCGCATGAGTGCGTCACGTTGATGAACACCTACGGTTTTGGTGCCTGCTGGCTCGACGACGAGGGCGAACCCTAATTCTAACCTGACATCATACCCAACCGGAACGATGACAACCTAAAAAGCCTGGCGGCCAATATCCGCACACCGCTGTTTTTTGGACACGTGCGGACATCGACGGGTATGTCAGTGAGCAATATAAAACGGCATCTTTCACCCGCAGAAAAGATATTCATACACAACGGAGTGATCGGCGAGTTTGAACGGGGTTAGAGCAATCTGACGCTCGCCGTCGACCCTGATCTTTTCGTCTATCTCAAGGGATCAACAGACTCGGAAATCATCTTCTTACTGCTTCTGACCCACAGCCTGAAGGCGGACCCATAGAGCACCTCCGCATGGAGAATTCACCTCATCCTCAATGAAATGGACGCGGCGGGCATCAGCCAAGCTCCGTTCACCCCGGCTCTTAG
>DFRF01000140.1 GCA_002378125.1 Rhodospirillaceae bacterium UBA3470
TTGCGTTGGTGGTGTTAGCCGCGGCCTCATCCCAGTCACCGATCGTCACCCGACCCAATTTATGCTGGAAGTAGATCGTTTCATACTTTGAAGCGAATGCATCGGCGGCAGTGGTCTCGTCACCCGTCGTGCTACCAAAAGAGATGGTACCTTGGTTCTTGCCAACGTCCCAACGTAGCAGGCCACCCATAGTGATGCCTTCGGTCAGCTTGCCGCTGCCCATCACCCAGACTTCGGAGTTCGCGGACGTACCATCGGTATTGAAGATACCGTCGTGTTCACCATCGTCAACGTGACGCAGGGCACGGTGGATACGAGCACCCCAGGTGACGTCCATTCGGCTTTCGTTGGCTCCTTTGAAAGAACCAGCTTCAGCGGATTGCATCGGCGTCACTAGCGCGAGTAAGGCGCCTGCAGCAACCGAAGCTTTGAGAGTTGTTTTGATATTCACTTTAGTCTCTCCTTAGTAGTTTTCGTTTTACGAGTCACAAGATCTTGTTGCTCTCATGGAGTAAACTTACCGGATGAGCGAAACTTCATCCCCAGAGTTGCTCCGATGAAATGATTTATCTGAAACTGGATAGACGGAAAAGTTTTTCCAACGTCTTTTACACATTTTCACAGCGATCGTTGTATTTTTGCAACACCCATAAAATCATGGCTCTTGGGTTAGAACTGATAGGGCGGCCTTAATTTGTGGCACTGGCCCCAAGTCCCCAACTCTTCTGAGCAACGTGACATTTGGATACCACACCGATGTCTCTCCCGAACCACCCCACTTCCATTGTGCCCCAAAGGGGAGGATAACAGCGGTTTTAACCCCCAATGCACCGGCCAGATGAGCGGTTGAGTTTGACACCGTGATGACACCGTCCAAAGCGCTGATCTGGGCAGCGAAACCATCAATGTCAGTCCATTGATCAATACAGTTATCATGAAAAATTTCAACGCCGAGATGGTCTCGGATCCATTCCCGGTCGTCTTCGGTATCTCCGTACTGGAGATCAATAAATTTTGTATTCTCCATTGAAGCCAGAGGAGCTAAATCTTCCAACATTAAGGATTTAGCCTGGGCCTTCTTGCCAAGCGGGCTTTTCCAGGCCAGGCCCACCAGACGCGGGGTTTCGCCCTTTAAATAGCGCTGCCGTAGCGCTTGTCTCCGCTCGTTGTCGGCCTTGATGTAGGCGACTGGTGGGGTCTCGCAGTAATCCTTCCATAGCCAGCAGCCGAGGCTTCCCATGGCGACACTATAATCGATACTGGCATCCAGAGTCATGGGTGAAGCCGGATCCTCAACGGGGATACAGCTAACAGTGGGAAACGACCGTTCAAATAACGCAACCAGTCGGGGATCACATTCGAGGGCAATCCGTGCAGCATGCGCAATCAATACCGGCAGAAGCGCCATGAACATCACTTGGTCGCCAACCCCCTGCTCAGCATAGACAAATACCGATTTTCCGTCCAACGGCTGGCCTCGCCATTCCGGTTGTATCGGCTGCCCGCCAAGACGCTCGCGCCGCGCCAACCGCCAATGATAATTCTCCCAAGCAGAACTGAAATCATTATCCAGGAATTGCATCTCCCCGATGATTTCACGCATCTGGGCCTGTTCGTCAGGCTGCAGTTCGGGCTCACGCGTCATCCACTCCTTCAAAAGATCCCAGGCCTTGCCCTGCCGCCCCGTATCTCGGTAGACGCACGCAAGGCGAAGCCCTGTCACCGCATCCTCCGGATCCTTGATCAAAGCAGACTTATAAAGCCGCTCTAGATCCTCATAACCAACTCCATGGGCCCGGAGCATGGCTTCGTAATTTTGACGGATCCCCCAATTGTCGGGAAGCAGTATATTGGCCCGTCTGTACGCCTCAATAGACCCCATCGGTCTATCCAGCGCGTCTAACGCCGTTCCCAGACCAGAATAGGCATGAGCATTGCTGTCAGACGCCTCAATGGCCTTCCGAAAGACCTCCTCCGCCAATTCGTACTCTTGGCGCCCCAAATGAACCTGGCCCAAATTCGCGAGTGTGTGCGAATCGCCGGGCATAAGCGCCAGGGAGCCCCGAAGGGCTGCCTCGGCATCATCATATCGACCGGCCTGACATAAAAGCCCACCAAGATCATTGAGAATCTGAGGCTGATCGGACGCGATTGCAGCCAGCTTCTCTTGCGCAGCGATCGCTGCATCAAGGGGTTCCAGATGAATTGCGGCATGTCCCGCGATACGCAATGCATCCTCAATCACATCTTTATTGCCGGGCGAACAAAGAACTTCCGCCGCGCCGTCATATGCTTCCCTGTAGCGCCCAGCTTGCACCTGCTCGTAAGCGCAACGTAGTTTGTCCGCCGCACTTAAACGGACTTTACGGCGGCGTTTATCTGAGAGTTTCTTTTGCTTGCGGCGAAGAGATCGGCTCATGATGACCTGTTGAGATGTCGTTTTCAGATATTATATTCGTTTAGCGATTTGATCCAATCCTTGGATGCGGCTCCTTCAGAAGGACGATATTCATGCCCGATAAAGATTATGATCTGGTGGTCATTGGTGCTGGCTCCGGTGGCGTCCGTGCGTCACGTTTCGCCGCCGCCAACCACGGCAAGCGCATTGCCGTTATTGAAAACCGCCGGGTCGGTGGGACCTGCGTAATGCGCGGCTGTGTTCCAAAAAAGCTGCTGGTCTATGGCGCCCACTTCGCTGACGACTTCGAGAACGCCCGCGGCTACGGCTGGGACGCAACCCGCCCGGCATTTGACTGGACATTGCTGATTGACGCCAAGAACCGAGAACTGCAACGCCTTGAGGACGTCTATCACGGCCTCCTGAAATCCTCGAACGTGGATGAGATCACCGGCACGGGCCGCATCGCCGATACCCATACGGTGGAGGTGGACGGCAAGACCTATACGTGTGATTACATATTAGTAGCCACGGGCGGCTACCCCGCGACGCCGGATATCCCGGGAATCGAACACGTCATCAATTCCGACCATGCCCTCGATCTCGAGGAACTGCCAAAACACATTGTCATTGTCGGTGGCGGCTACATCGCCGTGGAATTCGCGGGCATCTTCAGTGCGGTGGGCGTCGAGACCCATCTCATGTTCCGGGCCGACAACATCCTGCGCGGTTTCGACAACGATATCCGTGTCATGCTGCGCGACGAATTAGAAAAGAAAGGTATCAACCTGCACGCGAAAACACAGATCACCGCCATCACCAAAACCAGCGACGGCTATCGGTTACAACTGGACACCGGTGAGACCATGGACACGGGCCTTGTCATGTACGCCACTGGCCGGCGCCCTAACTCCGCCGGGATCGGCCTTGAGGAAGTGGGGATCGAGATCAACGCCAAAGGCGCGGTGGTCGTCGACGACACCTCAAAGACGGCGGTCAACAATATTTACGCCATCGGCGACCTGACCAACCGCATTAATCTCACGCCCGTCGCCCTAGAAGAGGGCATGGCCGTAGTCGAGACCATCTTTGGCGCGCGCCCGACGGCAGTCGACTATACCAATGTGGCTTCCGCCGTGTTCAGCCAACCCCCCGTGGGCAGCGTCGGCCTGAGCGAGGAAGAGGCCCGGAAGAACCACGACGTGGACATCTACCGTTCTTCCTTCAAGCCCATGAAGCACACCCTCTCGGGAAGTGATGAGCGGGCGATGATGAAACTCATCGTTGATAAAAAGACGGATGTCGTCCTGGGTTGCCATATGGTCGGAGCCGATTCGCCCGAGATCATCCAAGGCTTCGCCGTAGCGCTAAAGTGCGGCGCGACGAAGGCCCAGTTCGACGCAACCATTGGCATCCATCCGACGGCGGCGGAGGAATTCGTCACCATGCGGACGCCGGTATCTGCCTAGACGTTCAAACTGCAGCGCCGCTCAGTCGTTGTATTCGGTGGGCGGCGTATCACGAAATTCTTCCATCTTGGCCCGCGTGAAGCGGCCACCAAACTGGTGTTTGGAGAGTTTCTCGGTCGGCGGACCGGGCCGCTCGGCGCGCCGTGAGAACTTGCCCAGGCTGTTGATCCGGTCATACATGACGATAGCGCCGGCGATGCCGACGTTGACGCAGAACTTGGTCGGGATCTTGATGGTCCAATCGCACCGAGCGATGATTTCCGACGACAATTGGCCACGCTCAGGTCCGAGGATATACGCCGCCTGTGCCGGGTGACGGAAACTCGGCAAATCAACGGCAGCATCCAACAACTCGATGCCGACCAATTTGCAACCCTCCGGCAGCACCATCGAAGCGGCATCGGGGAAACTGTAGAACGGCAAATGCGTCACCGCATCGGAGGTATCCGACTTGCCCCCCTCTGCGCGCGCATAAGCCGCCTGCACCGTGAACACGAAACCCGCCCCGAAAGCATGCGCCGACCGAAAGAGGTTGCCCACGTTCATGGTCTTTGAGATGCGGTCGACGCCAATGCCGAAATATCCGCGCATGAGAATTCCCACCGTGATGAAACCAAGAGACCTTGCTCCTACTGACAGCCTCGGGCAAAACGCCGGTAGGATCAAGAAACCAGCAATATGTGGAGAACATCATGCGCGCTGTCGTCTGCCGTGAATGGGGCACCCCAGAAGACCTGACCATGGACGAGATTGCCGAACCGGACATGACAAAGGGCGGCGTACGCATCGCGGTTAAGGCCTGCGGGGTCAACTTCGCCGACACACTAATGATCACCGGTGAGTATCAGACCCGCCCACCCTTCCCCTTCAGTCCGGGCCTGGAGGTGGGCGGCGACGTTTTGGAGGTGGCCCCGGGCGTCACGCACGTGAAACCGGGCGACCGTGTCATGGCCATGACATCCTGGGGCGGCTACGCCGAACAGGTCGTGGCGCCTGGTGAAGCGGTCTACAAAGTACCCGATAGCATGGACTATATCTCCGCCGCAGCTTTCCCTGTCGTCTATGGAACCTCTCACATCGGCCTCAAGGACAAGCTCGATCTGCAATCGGGCGAGATCTTGTTGGTGCACGGCGCCGCCGGCGGCGTCGGCCTGACTGCCGTGGAGCTGGGCAAAAAGATGGGCGCCACCGTTATCGCCACGGCCGGCGGTCAGGACAAGCTGGCCGTCGCTAAGGAATACGGTGCCGATCACCTGATCGATTACCGTGATGAAGACATCCGCGCCCGCGTAAAACAGCTCACGGACGGTCGCGGAGCGGATTGTGTTTATGATCCAGTCGGCGGCTCGGCCTTTGATGCCTCACTGCGCGCCATCGTGCAGCGTGGCCGCATCCTCATTGTCGGCTTCGCCAGCGGCACCATCCCGCAGGTGCCGGCGAACATTCTTCTGGTCAAGAACATCTCTCTGATTGGTTATTTTTGGGGGGCGCACCGCAAGCTCGACCCAGAACTGATCCAACGCTCTTTCGAAGAGCTGCTAGACTGGTACGCCGCCGGCGAGCTTAGGCCACACGTCTCCCACACCTTCGATTTGTCCCAGGCGGCTGACGCCATGCACCTCCTAAAGAGTCGGAAATCGACGGGCAAGGTGGTACTGACCACCGAGACCAGGCATTAGAAAAAGGCCCAATACATCGCCGCACCGGAGCCCAGACAGTGTCGTTCCTAATTTCATTGAAAGGTTAGACCTGGCCAGAGAGCCTCAGACCGGCTTGATGCCGGTAATTCGCGTCAAGGTCCCCAGAATAAACGGTACGGCAGCGACAGCGACAAACCCGGCAGTCGCGAGGTAGCCGATGCAATCAGCTTCCGAATGGGCGATGCCTTGGGTCTCGGAAATAGCCTGACCAAGCCCCCAATAGGCAGGACCAATGGGCCCACGTCGATCGTTGTCCAAGGTTTCGCCGATCAGGTGCATCTCACCACCGGGCTCAAGCGCGTCAAAGGCTTTCTGGACGACCCGTCCGATCATCGCGGGCCCGTACATGGGTAAATTAGAGGCCATGATCACCACGTCCGCACCGGAGGGAAAATCATCCACGATGAAATCACCACCCACGGCGGACACCCGCTCGGCGACCCCGTTCTCGGCGATGAATTCATTGGCCACCTCTGCAACCGGGGGCAAGTCGAAGACAACGGCCTTGATTTCCGGATAAGCCTGGGCCGCGTTGATGCAATAGGCTCCAGACCCGCCGCCGAGGTCAAGGATCATCTGGCGTCCCGTCAAATCCACCTGCTTCACAAACCGCCGGCCCGCACCCATGCCGATGGAATAGGTCGCTTCGTGATAGACCCGGGCATCATCAACGGTGAAATCGCCGATGGGCCCCAAAATCTTCAAATCCATGGTACGCAGGTGATCCGTCAGTCGTCCCCAATCATCCCATTGTGGCTTGTTGAAGAGTATCCAGGGCCCCGCATAGCTCTTTTTGCCCTCGACCAAAAACCGATCGACGTCATCGGCGTTACCGAAGGTACCGTCGTCTAAGCGATGCACGAGTTCCATCGCTGTCAGCATAATCAATAGCCGTTCGGCGTTGACCGGATGGATATCGACAGCGGCAGCCACAGTTTCGGTGGTGTTCGCGCCGTCGTCGATGGCAGTGAATATGCCAAGCTCCACCGCCGACATCAGCGCCGCCGACCGACCGAAACCCTGGACGATGTTCTGCAGCCGGACTGTATCAACGCGTTTCTCGCTCATTCCGAACCTCCTATCGGTTCACGTCCGTTGCCATGAGATGGCCATTCCGCGCTCGGGTCAAACGGCTTGCATAGGCAGTGAAACACTATGGTCGACGAACTTGACTTCTCATAAAATATTCTATCTAACGATTGTTAGTCTATTTATTGAGGTCGATATGGGCGTGGCTGTTACGAAGAAACCCAAGGGCACCGCTTCGCGGGCCCGAATTCTGGACGCGGCGGCGGCGCTTTTTCGCGACAAAGGCTACGCGGCGGTGAGCCTTCGTGCTATCGCGGCGGCGGCGGGGCTGCAGTCGGGGAGCGTCTACTATCATTTCGGCTCTAAGGAAGAGATCGTCACCGAGGTCCTGAACCTGGGCATTGAACGGGTGCACGACCAGGTATCGACGACCATCGCCACATTGCCGGTGGACGCGGACGCGGCAACGCTGATCAAAACGGGCATCCGCAACCATCTGAAGGCCCTGTTCGCTTTTGGCGCATACACGTCGGCGAATGTGCGTATCTACGGTCAGGTCCCCACCTCGGCGCGCCAGGGTAACCTGGCCGTTCGACGAGAATATGAAGGGCTCTGGGACGATATCCTAAGCAGGGCCCAGGCGCGGGGCGGGGTCCAGGGTGGGATCGACCTAGCGGCGTTCCGTTTGCTACTAATTGGTTCGCTGAACGCGACATTGGAATGGTTCGATCCACAGCGGGGCCGCGTGGAGGATCTTGCGGAATGTTACGCTGATATCTTGTTGAGTGGCGTGCTGACGCATGGCGGGGGGCGGCAATGAGCGTGCTATCGACAGTTATCGATCAAGGTTCGGACATCTTTCGTGCAAACCGGCAACACTATGAGGCTCTGTTGGCGACACTTCGGGAACGCATGGCCATCGCCACAGGCAGCGGGCGGCCGGAGCTAATCGAGCGCCATCACCGACGCGGCAAAATCCTGGTCCGCGGCCGCATCGACCTTTTAGTCGACGCTGGCACGCCGTTCCTGGAACTCTCGCCCTTGGCGGCCTGGGGGCAATACAACAACGAATTGCCCGCCGCGGGCATCGTCACCGGCATCGGGATAGTAGCAAGCACGCCTTGTATGATCATTGCCAACGACGCCACGGTGAAGGGCGGCACCTACTATCCCATGTCGGTGAAGAAGCACCTGCGCGCCCAGGAAATCGCCGAGCAGAACAACCTGCCTTGCGTTTATCTGGTGGATTCGGGCGGCGCCAACCTTCCCCAGCAGGACGAGGTCTTCCCCGACCGCGACCA
>DFRF01000111.1:0-11911 GCA_002378125.1 Rhodospirillaceae bacterium UBA3470
TTCGATGAAATTCCTGAAAACGCTCGCCGTCACGGCGACGATTGCTGCTTCCGCCGTTGCCGGCAACGCGGAAGCCGAAAAAATGCAGTTTTTCCGCATCGCGTCTGGTAGTGCCGGGGGCACCTATTTCCCCATGGCCGGCTTGCTTGCACAGGTTATTTCCAACCCGCCGGGTGCACGAACCTGTGCCAAGGGCGGCAACTGTGGAATGGAGAATTTGGTCGCCATCGCGCAGTCGGCGCATGGCTCGGTTGCCAACGTCAATTCTATCAAGTCTGACCAGGTGGAATCTGGCTTTGCGCAGTCGGACGTCACTTTCTGGGCCTATAGCGGCTCCGGGCCATTCAAGGGCAAAAAACCCATCAAGAAGCTTTGCGTTTTGGCCAGCTTATATCCGGAGCACGTACACGTGGTCTCAGGCAAGGACCGTGGTATCAAAAGTGTCAACGACTTGAAGGGTAAGAGCGTAGCAATGGGGCTGCCCGGATCGGGCGCGCTTGTGGGAGCACGTTTGGTGGTTGACGCCTACGGCCTCAAGGAAAAACAGGATTTCAAGGCCGAATATGTGAAATCTAAGACCGGCGCTGATATGATCCGCGATAAGCACCTTGATGCGTTCATCACAGTGACCGGTTATCCCAACGCCTCGATTGTCGAAATGGCAGCGACACAGGGCGCACAATTGGTAACGGTGTCCGGTTCGCAACGGGACGCGCTGATCAAAAAGGCGCCGTTCTATTCGAAAGCAGTAATTCCAGGCGGCACCTACAAGGGCAATGATGCGGACGTCGAAACCGTCGCCGTGGGTGCACTCTGGGTGTCGCGCAATAATCTGCCCGAAGACTTGCACTATGGCGTGGTAAAGGGCCTTTTCGGCAACAAAAAAGCCGCCAAGATTCTTGCCAATGGTCATGCCAAGGGCAAATCCATGAACATCGAGACGGCGTTTGACGGCGTTCCGATCCCACTCTGCAAGGGCGCAGAGAAATATTACAAGGAAGTCGGCGCCAAGTAATCGAAGAGCCATTTTATGAGGCCCGGGGGCGTTCGCGCTCCCGGGTCTCTTTCTTTATCTATTTATTTGTTGATCGATTTCTACATCACGCGGGGTGGGGGGCGAAAGGCCATGTCTGACGCCAAAATTGACTATAAAGCGGCCGAAGAACTGGAAGAGCGATATGACCCGGAAATGCAGTTCCGGCATACCTACGCTCTGGCGAAATGGCTGGTTATCGGCCTTTTGTTCCTACTCTCCCTATTTCACTACTATACGGCCGGTTTCGGCGTATTGGAGCACCACTGGCATGTTGGCGTGCACCTAGCTTTCGTGTTGGGCCTGATTTACCTCGTCTACACGCCGCACCGGATCGTCGACGCTGCCGGGCAAATCGCAGGCACCACAAACCTCTCCATCCGCTGGCCTGACTTGATCAAGCTCGGCGTACCAACGATTTTCCTCTACGGGATTATGGGTACATTCGCGGCCATAACGCTGTTCACCTACTTCATTCTCGTCATCCATTTCTCGAGGCGCTTTTGCGCCACCCGCCACGTCACTAAATCCGCGACCACCGACCACGTATTACTCGCCATGTTAGCACTGTTCATGGCGCTCATGGCTGGCATTTCCCTAGGTTTCATCGGTAACAACTTGTGGGGCGAAAACGGCGTGCCGCCAGCCATCCGCATGGGCCTCGCAGTTATGATGCTGACGCTAATTATCGAGGCGCAGCGGCGCATGCCTATCGTCATCATGTTCTACCTAATCATCGGGTATTACTACGGTGGCGGCATCGGCGGCATTACCTGGGGGCTGGAGAACGACGGACTGCATTTGATAACGGCGGCCAGTATCGTAGCATTTCTTATTGCTTTTGAGCCGGTAGCACGTGGCGTTGTCCACCTGTCCGGCGCCGAAGCCAAGGCTCGGGATGCAGCGCGACACGGCGGTGTACCTTACTACGATTGGTTCTTGTTCGTGCTGATCGGCATTTCGTCCATGTACGTGGCCATCACCTATGAAGGGATGGGCGGCGTTCTGGACGAGCTGAATTTCCGGATTGGCGATCCGCACCTGTTCGACATCCTGATGGGGACCGCCTTGGTCTTGATCGTTGTTGAAGCGGCCCGGCGCACGTCGGGTATCTCTCTTCCGATTATCACCAACCTGTTCGTCATGTACGCGCTGTTTGGTTTGTATTTCGAATATCCGCTAGTCAACCCGGGCACCTCATGGCCGGCGCTAATTGACCATCTTTATCTAAAGGGCGAGGGCATCAATGGTCGCCCGGTATTCGTGGTCGCCACCTACGTGTTCCACTTCGTGCTGTTCGGCATGGTCGCCATCCGCGTCGGGCTGGGGCAAATGTTTATCGATCTAGCGCATTGCGTCGCTGGGCGTTTCGCTGGCGGACCGGCCAAGGTCAGCGTATTGGCGTCGGGCATGATGGGCATGATTTCTGGGTCATCCATCGCCAATACGGTGATGACCGGCTCACTCACTATCCCGACCATGAAACGTATTGGCTACAAACCGCACTTCGCAGGAGCGGTCGAGGCGGCGGCTTCAACCGGCGGACAAATCACCCCGCCCATCATGGGTTCGGCGGCCTTCCTAATGGTCGAGTTCCTGGAAATTCCGCTGAAGAACGTCATCTTGGCGGCGATCATTCCGGCGTCCATGCACTTCCTGGGCGTGCTGATCATGGTACATTTCGAGGCCAAGCGGCTGGGGCTTCGGGGCTTGCACGATCACGAATTGCCAAAGCTGATGAAGGTTCTGGCCAGCCGCTGGCTGACCTTCATTCCGTTCATAGGCATCATCTATATGATCTTCAGTGGGTACACGCCCTATTGGGCGGCCTTCTGGGCAATCAGCGCCGCACTTTCCATGGGATTTGGCAAAACCTTTATCGGATGGGCTGCTAGCCGGTTCTTCAACATCAAAGAAGAACGCGCGACCAAGTACATTGCTTGCGACTCCATTAATCTCAGAGGATTTATCGATGCCTTCCAGATGGGCGGCAAGTATGCGCTTTCTGTTGGCGCGGCAGCGGCTACGGTGGGGATTATTATCGGTGTTCTAACCGTGACCGGCACGCCTTTCAACATCGCTGCAATGGTCAACGCCTTTGCGTCAGATTTCGGTGCCTTGATCAGCGCCCTTGATCCCACCGGCTTGCTGACGGTGCATTCCGCGACACTGTTTATGACACTGGTCCTGGTGGCGGGCTCCTGCATCATTATGGGCGCCGGCTTGCCGACTACCGCCACCTACCTGGTGCTCGCCACCATGGCGACGCCGGCCTTGGCAGTGCTTGGCGTCGATGCCATGCAGACACATTTTTTCGTCTTTTATTATGGCGTCCTGGCAGACATTACCCCACCTGTGGCGTTGGCCGCTTACGCCGGCGCTACCATCGCACAGGCACCACTGATGCAGACCGGCAACACGGCGTTCCGGCTGGGTGCGGCGAAGGCGCTTGTGCCTTTCGTATTCATGTACGCGCCGTCAATGTTGTTGGTGCTGGACAACTTTACATGGGAGGAGTTCTTCATCGCCACCGGCGGCAGTGCCTTGGGTATCGTCATGCTGGGCGCAGCCCTGACAGGTTATTTTGTTGCCGACATGCGGACCTGGCACCGCTGGTTACTTGGCATTGCGGCGATCTTGGTGGTGGCGCCCGGATTGAATTCCGGTTTCATCGGCATGGTGCTGGCACTGCCCATTTTACTGCTGCAGTTAACGGCTTGGCAAAGAGGGCGGCAAACGGCGGCGAAATAACCACAAAGGGTCACGAGCCGTCTTTCGATCTGCCGGCCACCAATCTCGTTGGGACTTTCATGAATACGTGAACTTATTTATCGAGAAACAGATGTTAAGTATTCTAAAGCTTAGTGTTTTGGACATCCGCTTGAGCACTCGCCTTAACCTGTCTTCAGATACCTTGCCGCATCAATGGCACCATAGGTAAGGATACCGTCGGAGCCAGCCCGTTTGAATGCAGCCAAAGTTTCCATCAAGACCTTAGGATAATCCAGCCGCCCGGCTTCACCGGCGCCGCGCAGCATGGCGTATTCGCCAGATACGTTGTAGGCGAAGGTCGGCATGCCAAAAGCTTCCTTGACCCGTAATACAACATCCAGATAGGGCAGGCCTGGCTTGACCATCACCATGTCGGCACCCTCGGCAATATCCAAGGCCACCTCGCGGAGCGCCTCGTCCGTGTTACCCGGATCCATCTGATAGGTTTTCTTGTCACCCTTCAGTGCGCCGCCGGAACCCACCGCGTCGCGGAACGGATCATAAAATCCAGACGCGTACTTGGCCGCATAAGACATGATCGCGACTTGTTCCAACCCGTTCTCGTCTAGGGCGGCGCGGATCGCTCCGATGCGTCCATCCATCATGTCTGAGGGCGCGATCACGTCACAGCCGGCCTGGGCCTGGACTAGGGCCTGCTGGCACAGAACATCTAACGATCCATCGTTGACGATGATGCCGTCGTGGACAATGCCATCGTGCCCATCGGAATTGAACGGATCCAGCGCCACATCGCACATGACACCGATGTCGGGAGCGCTATTCTTGATGGCGCGCACGGCCCGGCAGACCAGATTGTTTGGATTGACCGCTTCCCGGGCGTCGGGCGTCTTCAGACCCTCGTCTATGTAGGGAAAGATAGCGACCATAGGGATACCCAGGTCCCGGGCCTGGCCGACCGCGTCGCCAATCAGGTCGCAACTGAGACGATCGACACCGGGCATGGATTCTACCGGCACCCGCTGACTTTCTCCATCGACCACGAAGACGGGCCAGATCAAATCTTCCACAGTCACCTGGGTCTCCCGCACCAGCCGGCGCAGCCAGTCGGTGCGGCGGTTCCGGCGCATCCGGGTGGCAGGGAAGCGGGCAGGAGGGAAACTGTCGATCATGATTTGCTCAGGGGTCTGTGGTTCGATTTTCGGGCAATCTGAAAGAGGCCAACGTTGCGTTAGACGCTGCTTTTGTCAATGCCTTGGCGGCTCGAATCGACTGGCATACGGCAAGGCACGCATCATCACCATCGGTTACCGACCCTGGAAGGCCTTTGTCGACGGATTTCGCGCCTGGGCAGCAGCACCTATCCCCGCGCCAGATAATCATCGACCGCTAGCCCCAGAGTAATCACCCCGATCACCGCCAGCATCAACAGAGCCGCGCCGCGGAAATGGCGCTGTCCGCCACCAGAAAAAAACCTTGCGCCGGCCCAAGCCGACAAGGTGAAGAGTGGGAATAGCAAAACGCTCAGCATCAACACATTGGGCGTGAAGAGGCCATAGTACCAAAGCGGAACCGGTGAAGACAGAGCAAGGGCACTTACCGTGCCTATGACGTTAGCCCGCTGGGTTTCGGCATCACCCGGACGCGACAAGACCAAGGCGACAACTGGTGGCCCACCGACCCCGGCTGCGCCCTGCACAAGACCGGAACCTAAGCCAAAACAAAACATGGTTTTTGCCCCAATGCGGCCCCAAGCCCGCCATCCCCGATACATGAGCCCGACCGCGGCCAGAATGAATAATGAGATGGCAATTTTCATTAGAATCGGGTCCGTGGAGACCAGCACCAAGGTCCCGAATGGCGCGGCGATTAACGCCGGAATGGCAAAGGGCAGCACAAAGGCGTGCTCAGAATGGCGAATCGCCGTGGGAACCAGTTGAATTACCGTCGGTAGCCCGGTCAGACAAGAAATGGCGACTGCGACCACGGGGCTGAAAATAGCACTGAAGACCATGATGATAATCAGCGCACTGCCAAACCCGACAAATCCCCGCATGAACCCGGCCAATACCATAGTGGCGAAGACGGTGACCAAATCTGGCACGGAAATTGTGTCTATCAGCGGAAAAAGCAACGCCAGAGCGTTCTCGCTCATGAGGCATTAATCATGGACAGGGGCTCCACACGGTGGCGATGGGAAGGGGTTAAGATGTCACATCGCGTAGCCGCAGAAAAGGCCTTCGCCGTGCAGCAACTCGGCGGGCACCTGTCCTTTTCCGGCGCGACGCTGCCCTGCGTCGTCGCCTATTGCCTATTTGCGGTGCCAGCCAGCGAAATGCGTGCCAGCAGCGATTTTCAGGACAACGCCTCCAGCGCCACCAATGCGTCACCGGGTCACCCCAAAGCCCACGATCGGCCTGCACCTAGCCATATGCCATCTCTGCATCCGCGCCGTTTTCGTGGCGGCAAAACTGAAGGCCGGCGGCATCAAGATTTTCAAAAGGCGGGACTCGAAACAACAGCGGTTTAACGTTTATTGGCTGGATGGCGTGAACAACGCAAAAAAACCACCGCGTCTCAATTTGGACGAACCGCACCACGCCCATCGCCTAATACGAAATACCAGCGACTTGCGTGCTCGAAGCGGTCAGGATAACACGGTCGTACTGATACGAGGGGGGATGCCAACATGAAATGCCGTGCTGCCTTGCTACGCACCACTGGGGCAGAAAAGCCTTATGCCGAAAGCCAACCGCTATCTATCGAAGAGATCGAGCTCGATCCGCCGGGCCCCAACGAGGTCCTTGTCAAGATCGCAGGTGCTGGCCTTTGCCATTCGGATCTTTCGGTGATCAACGGTTCGCGGGCCCGGCCCCTACCCATCGTGCTGGGTCACGAAGGCTCCGGCGAGATAGTTGAGGTTGGCTCGGCTATCACGGACCTGAAAGAGGGCGATCACACCGTGTTTCAATTTAGCGCCGCCTGCGGGCGTTGCGTGCGTTGCCTGGAGGGACGACCGCAGAACTGCTTCACAGCGGCGACCCAGGGCAGCAAGGGCGAACTTCTGGGCGGCGGCTCGCGCATTCGCGACGCCGACGGCAACATGGTCGGGCACCATTCGGGTATTTCCTGCATGGCCGAATACGCCGTCATGGACCGGGGTAGCATCATTGTCGTCGACAAATCCGTGCCGCTTGCCGACGCCGCCCTGTTCGGTTGCGCAGTGATGACCGGTGCGGGCGCTGTCATCAACACGGCCCGAGTTCGCACCGGAGACAAAGTCGCAGTTTTAGGCCTTGGTGGGGTAGGCCTGAACGGCGTCATGGGCGCTAAACTGGCCGGCGCTGGGGCGATCATCGCCATTGACACGGATGCACGCAAATTGGAATTGGCCGAGGAATTGGGTGCCACACATGTCATTAACGGCACCGACAACGACGTTGTAGAACAGGTGAAGGACCTGACCGGCGGTGGCGTCGATTTCGCCGTAGAACTTGCCGGAACCATCCCGGCCATCGAGACGGCTTACGCCATAATTGCCCGTGGTGGCGCCGTCGTCACCGCCGGCTTGTCACCAGTCGGCGCACAGTTCAGCTTCGAACATGCCGATCTGGTGAGTAACGAGAAATCGGTGCTGGGGAGCTATATGGGCAGTTGCGTTCCGGTTCGCGACATTCCGCGGTTCATTCATGCGTTCCAGCGGGGCGACATGCCCGTCGACCGTCTCATCGACCGGCACATTGGTCTTGATGAGCTTAACCATGGCTTTGATCTTCTTGACCGTGGCGAAACCGTCCGTCAGATACTTACCCCGCACGAGTTCAATTAAACCATGGACCGAATGACCAAACTGGGCTCGGCGTTGGGTCAGCTTCTCAAGGACCGGAACGAAAGCATCGCCATCGCGGAAAGCTCAACCGGCGGGCTAATCTCGGCTGCGTTGTTAGCTGTGCCGGGGGCATCCAAGTACTTCCTTGGCGGCGGCGTCATCTACACCCGCGCAGCCCGTCGTGGTTTGCTTGTTTTTTCGGAGCTCGACGCCAAAATGCGCGCCTCGACGCAGGATTATGCCTGTCGTCTTGCTTCGGATATTCGCTATCGCCTAGGCGCTACATGGGGTATCGGCGAAAGCGGCGCCACGGGTCCCACGGGCAATAGTTACGGCGACGCGCCTGGTCACTCCTGCGTCGCCGTCTGCGGCCCGGTCACCCGAGCCATGACCCTAGAAACCGGATCGGACGTGCGCGAAGCCAACATGTGGCGATTTGCAGAGGAGGCAATTACCTTCGCCCGACAAACCATCGTGGACGTTAACAACTAGGCAGAGCTTGCTATTTACCAGCTTTATTAGGGCGCGGACCATAACCTCGAGCCGCTAAGATTACCTCCGAGGTTTGAATGGCGACAGCCGCGGCGCGGTGCAATATGATCGTCGTCCGTCAGGCGCCGGACCCGAATAAGATCGTGAATGGAAGGTCGCGTGCGGAAGAGGTGGCGGCGTCCATATAGACTACGGAAAGTCCCCGTCGCGGTTTCCCCGTGGTGTTGATGCCCGACGCATGCGGCAAATGGGTGTGTAGCAAAATCGCCTCACCAGGCTCGGCCTCAAGGTAATCCACATGAGTGTCTGGCAAGCGCGCCAGAATTTCCTCGTCCTGGGGCATGGTACAGCCCGGGAACGGCGGATCGAGAGGTTGTTTATGACCGCCGCGGGCAACGCGCACGCAGCCATTCGCCCGGGTCGCTGCGTCTAACGCCGTCCAAATGGTAATCACCGGGTCGCGATCCAACCAATCCCAGCGATCCTGGTGCCAATTTAAGGGTGTGCCACCCGTTGCCGGTTTGTTGAAGAACATGGTGCGGTAACAGGCGATCGCCGTTGCCGGTCCATAGGCCCGAGCGCAGATAGCTTGGAATAAAGGGCGACGAATGTAGGCCAGATATTCGGAATCTAGCTCCATATGCAGAATCTTGCGGTAGTTCAGCGTCGCGCCCTTGTGCCCGAGAGATTGCGGCAGGGAGCGCCTGGTGTCTTCCTTGCCCTCGTCAAGCTGCATAAGCATACGATCGTAGTTCACATCGGCCCGCCCCATCATAATGTCTTCAACCCGCTGCTGTAGCTTAAATAGGTCGGCATCATTCAGGAGCCGCCCCAGGCGCAAGTAGCCCTGGCGCTCGAACTGCTGCCATTGGTCGCCGGTCAGGTGGTCAATCATGGGTGTCGTGATGGTTCCCTCGTTGGTTGGGCAGCGCGCCACCCCCCACTAGTTAACATCAGAAAACCTAAAGTTTCTTAAAGGCGGCATAAACGCGATATTGCATCGCCGCCTTGTCAGTAGCCGAATGGATCGGCTCATATCAAACCGGTAGCCCGACCATGTCCAATCCCGATCCACTCCTTGCCGCTGACGGCGAAATCCTGGCTGGCGATGGTTTTGACCTTGCTGCTAAGACGCCAGGAACAAAGGCAAGCCAACCCCGAGCGCGTCAAAAGATCGAAGGCGATGCAGATTCGTTCATGGGAACGTTGTCCGGTGAGATTGGGAAGTTTATCACTAGGTCAATCGAACAGCGTACTCCATGTCCCACCACCCTTGGACGTTTCGGAATAGCGACGGCCCCAGATCAGGCCACCGTCGATGACGATGTCGACGCCGTTGACGAACCCCGCTTCGTCGGAGCCCAGATAAACAGCCGCGTTGGCAATGTCGTCTGTTTCCCCGGCGCGCGGCACTGCCTGCATGCTGGCGATCATTGGTTTGACTTTTTCCACAGTGGTTTCCGCGGTGTCCGTGTCCATACCCATGGCCTTGGCGAAGATACCCGTGGCGATAACGCCGGGCGAGATGCAATTCACCCGCACTCCATCCTCGCCCAACTCCATAGCCGCGCACTTGGTCATATGGATCACGGCGGCCTTGGCGACGGCGTAGAGCATGGACGCCGTATAGCCGGCTCGGTGCCCGGCAATAGAGCCAACGTTGATGATTGAACCCGATTTCTGGGCCCGCATGTGGCGCGCAGCGTGCTGGCTGTGGGCCAGTACGCCCCGCACGTGGACCGCCATGGTAGCGTCGAAATTTTCCAGGGATAGGTCTTCGAAAGGCGCGGGTTTCGCCGGTGCACCGGCGTTGTTCATGAGGATGTCGAGCCCACCCAGCTGTTCGATGGCAGTCGCCACAGTGTTCGCCGCGTCATCGGCGTTGCCGGCGTCACCCTGGATGAACGAGGCGCCAGTGACCGAGGCCACCTCGGCACCCAAATCAGCACGGCGTCCAGTGAATGCCACCTTGGCTCCTTCCTCGGTGAATCGTTCGATGACCCGGCGGCCAATGCCGCTGGTGCCGCCAGTGATGAGTGCGGTCTTGTTCTCCAGGCGCATACCAAACTCTCCATTATCGATCATGTGAAAGAAGTGTCCGGGGCAGGGCAAGGCCTGTCAACTGGCCCCAGGACCGGTATACCCCTGATTTTCATTGGCGGTCTGTTCGCGTTCGTGTTCACATTCGTATCGCAGCACATTGTCGCAGCCGCCGATAACCGCGTAGGGCCTGCGGTCGATTTTGCCCGTTCCCACATGGACCTCCCCCTTGACCTCGAAGACCATGCAATCAAAGCACTTGCCGACGACCCACTTCATATGTGTCAGCAATCCATCCTCTACGCCCTTAAATGACGAGGCAACAGTTGCGCATCGGGATCGGTTGTTTCGACAGCGTCGGGATTACCGTGTCGCACACCCAAAGCATGCGATTTCAGACATACTCGATTAATCAGCGTTTGATTGTCCCTACGTAGCATGGCGTGTGCACCGTTTGTTTGCCGGTGCAGACCATCGACAGGTCAATGCGTTGGGCAAGGATGACAAAGTCACACCGCGGCACCGCATAGCTCAGGCATTCAGATGCTCACGCAAATGTTAACGTTTACGTAAACGTTAACATTTGATAGGGTATTCTCTTCGCAGCATCAAAGGTGCCTCCACAGGATGTTCCGAGGCGCGGTCTTGACCTACGATGACGGACCATCACGATGTGGAACACATTCGAACGCCAACACGAGGAGAGACGCGATGCCTGATGACGGTATTGCTGGGCACGCTAAGAAATCCAGACTTTATGAGCCGAAGTTTCCGATCCGCTTCGTGACTGCCGCATCACTATTCGACGGTCACGATGCGTCGATCAACATCATGCGACGCATCCTGCAGAGCGCGGGGGCGGAAGTCATCCATTTGGGCCATAACCGCTCCGTGGACGAGGTCGTCACCGCGGCGATTCAGGAAGACGCCCAGGGAATCGCCGTCAGTTCCTACCAGGGAGGCCATGTGGAGTATTTCAAGTACATGGTCGATCTGTTGACCGAGCGCGGGCGCCCCGACATCAAGGTGTTTGGCGGCGGTGGCGGCGTCATCGTCGCGCCCGAAATCAAGAACCTCCATGAGTACGGTATAAGCCGAATTTATTCCCCCCATGACGGCCAATCCATGGGTCTGCCCGGCATGATCCACGATATGCTGGAGCGTGCCGACCGGGATTTGGGCGAAGAGCTGCCGACGGACCTTACCGGCCTGGAGTCCAGCGATCACGCAGTCCTGGCGCGGATCATTTCTGGGCTTGAACTGGGCCGATTGCCGGACAACCTTTTGGACGGACTTCGCGCCGCCACCGAGGCCAAGACCGATGTCCCCGTGGTCGGCATCACAGGAACGGGCGGTGCCGGCAAATCTTCGCTTACCGATGAGCTCATCCGCCGGTTCCGGCTTTATTCCGATGAACCGAAGATCGCGGTCATCGCAGTCGACCCGACCCGGCGCAAGACCAAAGGCGCACTTCTAGGCGACCGAATCCGCATGAACGCTATCAACCCGGAAAACATCTACATGCGCTCGTTGGCGACCCGCGCGTCCCAATCCGAGGTGCCACCGGCAACACCGGAGATCATCGCCGCTTGCAAGGCGGCTGGTTTCGACTTGGTGATCGTGGAGACGCCCGGTATCGGCCAAGGGGACGCCGCCATCGTCGAGCACGTGGACGTCTCCCTCTATGTTATGACGCCGGAGTTTGGCGCCCAAAGCCAGCTTGAGAAGATCGACATGCTGGACTTCGCCGATATCGTCGCTATCAACAAGCTCGACCGGAAGGGCGC
>DFRF01000111.1:12220-12476 GCA_002378125.1 Rhodospirillaceae bacterium UBA3470
CAACAAGCTCGACCGGAAGGGCGCGCTTGATGCGCTCCGCGACGTTCGCAAACAGGTTCAGCGCAACCGCGAGGCCTTCGACCTGTCGCCAGATGACATGCCCGTGTTTGGCTGTATGGCGTCCAAGTTCGCCGATATCGGGGTGACCACGCTCTATCAGGAAATGCTCAATCAGTTTTCCACGAAAGGGCTCGGCAGCTTCACCTGTTCCATCGATCCCGTGGGCAGCAAGCTGTCAGAGCCTGGCCAGGCCATC
>DFRF01000111.1:12815-13096 GCA_002378125.1 Rhodospirillaceae bacterium UBA3470
GAGAGGGTGCGCTATTTGGCCGAGGTGGCAGAAACGGTCCGCGACTACCACAAAACCATCGCCGAACAGTCGCGCCTGGCCCGTGAACGCCAACAACTAAATGAAACAAAACGCATGTTGGTCGAAGCCGGACAGGGTGCAGACACCAGCGATATTGATACCCTGATTACCAAGCGCGAAGAAGAATTAAACCTCCAGTCGCACAAGCTCTTAGAGAGCTGGCCAGCGGTTGTAGAGAACTATTCTGGCGATGAATTCGTGGTCAAAATCCGCGACAAAGA
>DFRF01000159.1 GCA_002378125.1 Rhodospirillaceae bacterium UBA3470
CCCAGCCAGCCTTTCTCGATCACCGCCACGTTCGTAATGCCGTGTTCCTTGGCGAGATAAAAGGCGGTGGCCAATCCGTGTCCGCCACCACCAATAATAATGACGTCGTATTCGCCCTGCGGTTCCCGGCTGCGCCAAGCTCTTTCCCAGCCTTCGTGGTAGGCCAACGCATTGCGGATCAGGCTGAAAATCGAATATTTGCCCATGTACTGGACCGTGCCTTCTCAGGAGTGTGGAACGCTTTGGCGCATCCCTCGGAGGTGTAGATAATCGACTTCCAATCGCAGGGTCAAGTACTGCTGTCTGGTCAGATAGCGACCCCGTTTATTCTGCATGCATAAAGTTCGAAAAGGAGGCTATCTGTAAGGCTATTGGAAAGACACCGCAGTGGCTATCTACGCGTATTCATCCGCTCAGTTGGTCTCGAGATTTACGTCAAGCCTCTGAAATTCCGAAGTAACGTCGGCAAACCTTCTGCCATCAGGTCCGGGCCGCTAGGGCATGTTGGTAAAAGCTGAGGTCGAGGTATTTCGATGCATCCGTTATCTCCCGCTCGCCATACTGGCTGCGCAAGGCCAACACGGTTTCGAAGCCGTCCTGATCTATAGTGGCATCCGGTGTCAGACCTGTCGCTGGCGACAGGAGTTTGTCCATGATCCTATCGATCGATTTAGGATTGATATTTGGCATGTTGCGGAGAAGGACGTGGGCTCCCTCGTCGCGGTTCACCGGGTCGAGGGTCCACGCAAGGCCATCCAAATAACCGGCAATAAAAGACGTCAGAGCGTTTCGATTTTCCGCCGCCCAACGCCGCCGTGCAGCGAAGCTTCCTCCTTGATAAGAATCTACCGTTTGTAGGCTCGATTCTAGAACTCGGAAACCGGCCGCTTGGGCGATTGCGGTGAACGGCTCGATGGTCAAGGTGCCCGCGTGTTTCCCGGTCTTCACCGAGTCCCATCGATCCGGTGTCGCGCCAACTGGCACCATTGTTACGTCGTCCCGAGAAACACCGGCGTTGTCGAGCATTCGGTATAGAATAAAGGCGAACCCCGTAGCCATGGCGTCCAAGGCGATCGTTTGGCCCTTAAGATCGGCGAAACTCTTAATGTATGGTGCGACCACGAACGAGAGTTCGAGTCGTGTTGCCCCCATGAAGGCGAAGACATCCGGCGTTTCGTCAAGCGCCACGGCGCCTTGGCCTTCTGTGTAGGCGACGACATTGTCAATGGCGGTGCCAGCGATCTGGTATTTGCCGTTCATTAGATGCTCAATCTGGTAGGTCGAGCTAGGCGTTGTGTTCAAAACCGGTGCCACGCCGGCGTCCTCAAAGAAACCTTTCTCCTGGGCGATGAAAATGGGCAGGTTCGGCGCGCCCGGGAAATTGATGAGCTGCAGGTCGACGGTCATAAAATATTCCTCGATGAAGGTTCTTTTGTTTGGTGGATCGCTTGCCATATCTTATGCGGGGTTATCGGCATTTGCAGGTCCCATACTCCGTAGGCCTGGAGCGCATCCACGACAGCGTTGACAACGGCGGCAAGCGCGCCCGTCGTGCCGCCCTCTCCGCCAGCCTTGATGCCCAGCGGGTTGGTCGGTGACGGCACTTCGTTGAGTTGGGTTAAGAACATAGGGAAATGATCGGCCCGCGGAAGACCGTAATCTAGGAAGGAGCCGCTCAGCGGCTGGCCGGTCTGCGGATCGACGGCACATGCTTCGAATAGTGCCTGACCAATTCCCTGCACCGCGCCACCGTGGGTCTGGCCTTCGACGATCAATGGATTGATGGCACGCCCGACGTCGTCGACGAGTACGTATTTTGTTATCGTCATCGCTCCGGTTTCGGGATCGATCTCAATCTCGCAGACCTGTGATCCGTTAGGAAAGACTTGGGTTTGCATTTCGTTGTCGCGCCGCACCTGAAAGGGCCCCTTCAGGTCATCTGGCAACCGATCCTGAAACGTTGCGTCATCAAGCGCCGTAGCGAGTTCGAACAGAGTTAGTGTTGTGTTACTGCCGGGGACCGTGAAAACGCCATCGGCGAAATCCACGTCATTCGGCGCCATGTCCATGAGAAGTGCAACCAGCCGTTTACCTTGCGCGATTAAATCATCGGCCGCCTTGATTATGACGGTGCCGGCCATGCGCATGGAGCGGCCGGAATGCGAACCACCACCGTGTTTCACGATATCCGTATCGCCGAGCACGATGGTCACCTCATCCATTGCTAGACCGAGCCAGTCGGCGGCGACTTGCGCAAAGCTGGTCTCATGACCTTGGCCGCTCGGTTGCGTGCCGATGACGACGTCCACATGGCCGGGCGTTGTCGACCCCGGCGAATGGACCGTAATCACGACCTCTTCTATCGGTGAGCCGGTCGATGATTCCACATAATTGCAAAATCCGCGGCCAAGCAGTTTGCCGCGCGCTGCGGCCGCGGCCTTACGTAATTTGAAACCAGACCAGTCAGCAAGTCTCATAGCGATGTCCATATTGTCGACGTAGTTCCCGGAATCGTAGACTGCGCCGATGGGGTTGCGGTACGGCATCTGGTCCGGCTGAACCAAATTGCGGCGCCGGAGCTCCATGGCGTCAAACCCGCATTCGCGGGCCGCCGTTTCGATCAAGCGCTCGATGGCAAAGATAACCTCAGGTCGGCCGGAGGAACGATAGGCTTGGGTCGGCGTCGTGTTGGAGAATACGGCGCGGGCGCGGACCGTCGCGTGGGGGATGTGATAATTGCCGGTGATTAAGGCCGAACCTTTGCCCAGCGGCGAGAGCGATACGATGCGAGCGCCGACGTTGGAGATATTGTCAGCGCGCATCCCAAGGAACGTGCCAGTTCTATCTAGGGCCAATTCGACCCGACTGAACAGGTCCCGTCCTTGGTAATCGGAGAGGAAAGCCTCGTCGCGCCCACACGTGAATTTTACCGGCTTGCCCAAGGTCTTCGCGGCATGGATGACCAAGGGAAACTCTACATAGACGCGGTTACGAGTCCCGAAGTTACCGCCCACATCCTTCGAGATAACCCGCAGGTCATCCGCGTCTAGACCCAAGGTTTCCGTAATCTCCCGCTTCTGGCGGACGGCGCCGCCGCTGCCGGCGTAGAGCGTGATACGCCCTGTCTTCGGGTCGGGGACGGCAAGTGCACTGCGCGGTTCCAGCGGCACGCCTGTGACCCGACCGACATGAAAATCCATCTTCACGACGTGGGTGGCCCGGGCGAATGCGGCATCAGTGGCGACGGGATCGCCGAATACTGTATCTACTGGTGTGTTCGCCGGGCTCTGCTCCCAGACTGTGGGGCCGTCTGTCTCGGCAGTGGTGGCGGTGTCGGTGACCCAGGGCAGTTCCTCGTATTCTATCTCAAGGACTTCGGCGGCGTCCTGTGCTTGGTACTGTGTCTCGGCGACAACCATGGCGACTGCCTCCCCAACGTGCCGAACTTTGTCCGTTGGAAGCGGAATGTGCGGACCAATGAAGATATCCGAATTTCCTGGCCCGCGAAGTTTCAGGTCGTTGTCCGTCTTTGGAATGGGATTGTGCGGAATGCCCGACATGCCCGCTGTAAGGCAATCGGTGCCCGTTAGAACCAGCTGAACGCCATCCATGGCCAAGACGTCCCTTGTGCGTATGGTACCGATGCGGGCATGTGGATAGGGGGAGCGGACCATGACTGCGAAAAGTTGCGCCGGCGCCACAAAATCATCGCAGAAGGAGCCTTGGCCGATCAGCAGACGATGGTCTTCCTTGCGCCGGATGGGGCGGCCAATCTCGCGGAACTGATTATTACGTAGCGGCTTAGCCATAGTGTCTAAACGTTAATCTGAAAGCGCTCCGCGTTACACAAAAGTTTTCAATGTTCATATTGATAGATAATTACAGAAATTTAATCAGTAATTCTTTTGGGGGTCAGAATGGACCGTCAAAGCGAAATGTCGCTCTTCTTCCGGATCGTCGATGTGGAAAGTTGCTCAGCCGCAGACCGCACTATAAAACCCAGGCTGTCGACTGTTTTTAAGCTGGTCAGTAGCTTGGAGGACCCGTTAGGAGCCAATCCTTAAACCTGACCATGGGCCTGCCATCTCTTCCCAAAGGCACGGGCGTTCGTCGATCATTTGGTTGACGCCTTCCCGCCAGTACCGCCGTGGCAGTGCGAAAACAGTAAGTGCGATGAGGACAAGACGGCGGTGGATCAGGCTGATCCTAGTTATTCATTCCGGGCAGAGCGCGTATAGAATAAATATATATTGATCTGATATATTATGATTGGATATATGAGTTCCCTTTAACGTCTTTGCTCGGTGGAACGGACCCATCGTGTAAGGACTTAAACCGCGTCGGTTGGGTTGGTGGAACGATAATGGACGTGAAAACTCTGTGTCTCGGTGTACTCACATTGGGCGACGCCAGTGGCTATGAAATCCGGAAACAGTTCGAGGAAGGGCCCTTTGCTCATTTTTTTCAAGCCAGTTACGGCTCTATCTATCCGTCGCTAGGCCGGTTGCTGGACGAAGGCTTGGTCAGTGTCACCGAGCACGCCCAGGATGGGAAGCCGGATAAGAAGGTCTACAAACTGATGCCTGCGGGACGCGCGCGGTTTACCGAAGCCCTGGGCGACCTTCCGGCGCCGGACAGCTTCCGGTCCGAATTCCTGGTGTATTTGTTTTTCGCCGAGTTGATGCCAGAAGGCCAATTGGAAAAGGTCTTCGATGCCTACCACAAGCACTTCCAAGACATGGCTGACGTCATCGAAGGGTTGAGGTTCGATAGAGTTCCACCGGGGCGTATGTTCGTGCGCCGAATGGGGCATACGTTTTACAAGACGATGGCCGACTACATGAAACAACATCGTGAGGAATTGATAGCCGAGAGTGAACCCGATGATCGGGTTGCGAGGGCTGCTGAATAATGCATGTGGTAAAACATTTCCTAGTTCGTCGCAGCTCTCAGGTCTTGGCGGTTCTGTTGGCGCTTGGGACCGGCCTTTGGGTGGCGTCGGGTGTTGTCACGGGCAAGGCGCCGACGTCGAAGGACATTGAGCCGGATGCGACACCGGCAGAGCAGGTCCGGAACCTGGTTCGGGTCCGGCCAATCACGGTCGAGTCGCATGAGGGTGAACTGGTCCTGTACGGCCGCACTGAGGTAGTGACCGATGCGGAATTGGCGGCCGAGACGAATGGGCAGATCATTCGCCGCCATGTCGCCAAGGGGACCTGGGTGGAAAAGGGCGTGGCACTGTTTCAACTGGCCATGGACGACCGTAATGCACGCCTGAGAGAAGCCGAGGCCCTGGTCAACTTTCAGACTATCGCTTTCAACGCCGCGACACGCTTATCACAGAAACAATTCCAATCGAAGGTTAAACTGGCCGAGGCGGAAGCCAACTTAGCCAAGGCCAAGGCCGCGTTGGCTTCGATTCGCCTGGACATCCGACGCACTACCGTGCGCGCACCCATCGACGGCTATGTGGAGACCCAGGTGGTCGATGTGGGGGACTACGTCAGATCTGGTGACGTGGTGGCGACCCTAGTAAGCCTCAATCCCATGCGGATTGTGGCCCAGGTCACCGAACGTAACGTCACCCGCTTGCAGAAGGGTGGAGTGGCGTTTGCGGTGCTGCCCAACGGCCGCACCCTGGCTGGAGATGTGCGCTATATTTCCAAGGTTGGTCGATCGGAAACCCGCACGTTCCGGGTCGAGGTCTGGATCGACAACGCCGACGGCACCGTGTTGGAGGGGTTGACGGCCGAGTTGAAGATTCCCACTGGTAGCGAACCGGCGCACCTGGTTTCGCCGGCGCTACTGACTTTAGATGATAAGGGCGTAATGGGCATCAAGGCGGTGAGCGACGCGGGCCGTGTGGTCTTCCATCCGGTGCACATTCTTGCGGACACACCGGAAGGCATCTGGCTGGGTGGCTTGCCTAAGAAGCTGAACTTGATCACGGTCGGACAGGAGTTTGTCCGGGCCGGTCAAACGGTGCGCACTAAGGACGATACTGCGGCCACGTCGATACCGGACGACGTGAAAGGCTAAAACGATGAACGTTATTATTGATTTGGCCCTCGGTCATGCACGGACTGTGTTGGCCTCGCTGGTGCTTATCCTAATTTCCGGTACGGTCGCGTATCTGGAAATCGCCAAGGAGGCGGAACCGGACATCAACATCCCAATCATCTACGTGTCCTTGCATCACGACGGTATTTCGCCCGAGGACGCGGAGCGTCTGCTGATCCGTCCCATGGAGCAAGAACTTCGCCAAATCGAGGGCGTCAAGGAAATACGGGCGTCGGGCTACGAGGGGGGGGCTAACGTCACTTTAGAATTCGACGCCGGGTTCAGCGCGGATGAGGCGCTGGCCGACGTACGCGAGAAGGTCGATCTGGCGAAGCCCGAATTGCCCATCGATACGGATGAGCCTGAGGTTCACGAGGTCAATTTCAGCCTGTTCCCAGTGTTAGTCGTGACCCTTTCCGGATCCGTACCCGAACGGACGTTGTTGAAGCTTGCCCGCGAACTCCGCGATGACATCAAAGACCTGTCGGAAATACTGCAGGTACAGATCGCTGGGGATCGTGAGGAACAATTGGAAATTCTTATCGATCCGGTGAAGATCGAGAGTTATGGGCTGTCGGTAATAGAGACAGTGGAAGCCGTACGAAGTTCCAACCTGGTGGTAGCGGCTGGAGCTCAGGATACGGGATTTGGCCGGTTCACCCTGAAGGTTCCGGGCCTATTCGAAAGCGTAAACGACATCACTGCCATGCCCGTGACCGTCGATGGCGACGCTGTTGTGGTGTTGGGCGACATCGGTGAGGTGCGGCGCGGCTTTAAAGACCCGAAGAGCTTCGCCCGCGTCGACGGGGAGCGAGCCGTTGCACTGGAGGTTTCTAAACGGACAGGTGAGAACATCATCCATACGGTTAAGAAGGTCCGCGCATTGGTCGCGGCGGAACAAAAGAACTGGCCAGTGACACTGCGCGACACGATCGAGGTGCGTTTCAACGCCGACAAGTCGGATCGGATTCGCAACATGCTGAGTGATCTGCAGAACAACGTAATCGCCGCCATCTTGTTGGTTATGATCGTTGTGGTCTGGGCCTTGGGCGTGCGTTCCGCCGGCTTGGTGGGTATGGCCATCCCGGGCTCTTTCCTAACCGGTATCCTGGTCATCGGCGCTGTCGGGTTGACCATCAACATGGTGGTTCTATTCGCCCTGATCCTGGCTGTCGGCATGCTAGTCGACGGTGCCATCGTGGTGACCGAATATGCAGACCGAAAGATGAGCGAAGGGGAATCGCCCAAGCAATCCTATGGTCTGGCCGCAAAGCGAATGTCATGGCCCATTATCGCGTCGACGGCGACAACATTGGCGGCGTTCCTGCCTTTGATGTTCTGGCCAGGAGTGGTCGGCGAATTCATGAAGTTTCTTCCCCTGACCCTGATCGCCATATTGTCGGCGTCATTGCTTATGGCGCTAATCTTCGTACCCACATTGGGCGCGATTATCAGCCGCCGGACCGTCGATAGAGCCCCGGTGGTAGTGCGGCAATGGGCCGGTAATGAGGCAGCCAGCGTCCACAGCATCAAGGGATTTACGGGCGGCTACCTCCGTTTTCTTAACGGCTGCCTTGGTCACCCGGGCAAGGTGTTGAGCTTGGCGTTCGCCATGTTGGTTGGTGTACAGGTGGCGTACGGGCAATTTGGTAAGGGAGTGGAGTTCTTCCCCGAAGTGGAACCGGAGCGCGCCATCATCCAGGTGAAGGCTCGCGGCAACCTGTCGATTTTTGAGAAGGACCGCCTTATGCGTGAGGTGGAGAGAGCCATTCTATCCATCAACGCGGAGCATAACGAATTCGCAAGCGTATACACTAGGACCGGCCAGGAAGAGAAATCC
>DFRF01000190.1 GCA_002378125.1 Rhodospirillaceae bacterium UBA3470
CGTGGGCTTGCTGCATTCAGCCAACCTCCTAGCCGGGGTCGGCGGTGACGGCGTGCTGGAGATGGACGTCAACGAAAACCCGCTCCGCGAAGCAGTGTTGGGAGGCGCCATCGAACTGCGTGACGGCAATGCTCACATGCCGACGGGGCCGGGTATCGGGCTCGATGTCGACGCGACCATTCGAGACCTAGAGTCGCGCCGAGTGTTTCACGAAACCATTACCGAAGCCGGCGGTTAGTGCTCATTCGCCGCCTTTTATCGCACGATGCTCTCCGCTAGCCAATACGCTGAGCGCCGTTTACCATTAGGCGGAAAAGAGTCGCATGCTTACACTGTCAGCGGCAAAGGGTTGAAATAGAACTCCGCGACACTTTCGCGGAGGCCTATCAAAACCCATACCTTTAGGAGAGCCCGTGATGAAAGAAGGATTGGAAGTGGGTGCCACCCACACGGCCCGTTACGAAATCGACAAGGATCGAACCATTGGGTTCATGGGTGAGGAGCTTCGCGTGTACGCCACACCTATCATGGTCCGCGACATGGAGAACACCTGCCGGCTTTTCCTGGAGGACGTCTATCTGGACAAAGACGAAAACTCCGTCGGCGCGCGTGTTGAAATCGACCACATGGGCCCGACCCTGGTTGGCATGTACGTGAACATCAAGATCACGGTTACCGAACTTAGAGGCCCCAAGGTCGCCTTCGAATTCGAGGTGCATGATCAGATCGAGCAGGTTGGACGCGGCAAGCACCTGCGCTTCGTGGTACCCTTGGACAAGCAACGCGAACGCTTGGAAGGAAAGCGCGCGCAACTGAAAGGATAGTCCCATGGCACTGGATGGCGGCGGCAAGACCCGCAAGGTACCCCTCTACTGCAACCAATGCGTTGTGGGCCCCGACCTGTTTATGGTCGAGGTTGAGGACGGCATCGCCAAATCCATCCAACCGAACTTCAACGTCAAGGAGCACCCGGCTGAGGGCCGGGTTTGCGTCAAGGCCTACGGCCTAATCCAGAAAACCTACAACCCCAACCGCATCACGCGCCCCATGAAGCGAACCAATCCAAGAAAGGGACGCAACGAGGACCCGGGGTGGACGCCCATTTCCTGGGACGAAGCGCTGGACACCATCGCCAAGCGGATGCGCGTCATGCGCGCCGGCGGTCTTTTCGACGAAGAGGGTTATCCGAAGCTTGCTGTAACCTTCGGCGGCGGCGGCACACCGACCCGCTACATGGGCGCATTCCCAGCGTTCCTCTCCGCCTGGGGCAAGGCCGACATGGGATTCGGATCTGGCCAGGGCGCCAAATGCTACCATTCAGAACACCTCTATGGGGAACTCTGGCACCGAGCCTTCACGGTGATCATCGATTCCGGAAACTGTGATTACCTGATCAATTTCGGCCATAATCATGACGCCGCTGGAGGCGTCACCGGCGTATGGCGCCAGGCTAATGCTCGCTCCCGCGGCCTGAAACGCATTCAGGTGGAACCACACATGTCGATCACCGGCGCCTCCAGCGCCGAATGGGTCCCCATAAAACCAAAATCAGACCCGGCCTTCATCTTTGGCTTAATCAATCGGATCCTGCACGAACGCGATTGGATGAACATCTGCGACATCCCGTTCCTGCGCGACGAAACCAACTCGCCCTATCTGGTGGGGCCGAATGGCTACTACCTGCGCGATAGAGATAATGGAAAACCATTGATCTGGGACAACGCTGATAGTACCGCCAAGCCCTACGATGCGGACATCAGCGAAGCCGCGCTTCAGGGAACCTTCAATGTATCCGGGGTCGAACACGGCCCCGATAGTGAGACCTGGGAACACGAGCACATTGGCGCGCGGCCCGCCTTCGAACTTCTACGCGACCACATGGCGGCGTTTACGCCGGAGTGGGCGGAGGGTGAATGCGATGTGCCCGCCGACACAATCCGCCGCATTTCCGATGAGTTCGTCGCTCACGCGCGGGTCGGCGAAACTATCGAAATTGACGGCAAAACCCTGCCTCTGCGTCCAGTTGGCATTCTTTTAGGCAAAGGAATCAACAACGGATGGGGCGGTTACCATATGATGTGGGGCCGTACGCTACTTACCTGCTTGGTCGGGGCGCTGGAAGTCCCAGGCGGTACGCTGGGCACCAAAGTGCGGCTCAACCGACCGGCCAACAACCGACTGAACAGTGCGACCCATGGCGAAGACGGGTTCATGGACTATCCGTTCAACCCCACCGACCGCCAAAGCTGGAAGGCCAAGCCCTCGGTTCGCAACGGCTACGATACTCTGGTGCCCCTAGCTGCAAATTCACCGTGGTCAGCGGCCTTGGGACCGGCGCACCTGCCGTGGTTATTTCAAAAGGATCAGCCTACCCCTTGGCCGCGCCAAACCCTGCCTGAGATGTGGATCTGTTACCGCACTAATCCGGCGATATCCTCATGGAACGGGCCACAGGTCGCCGCACGCATCGCCGAGTTTCCATTCACGGTTGCCTTTGCCTATACTCAAGACGAGACCAACTACATGGCCGATATCCTGCTGCCGGAGGCGGGCGACATTGAGAGCCTGCAGCTAAGCCGCATAGGGTCGACAAACTCCGGTGAGAATTCATGGCACCACGAGGGATGGGCGATCCGCCAGCCAGCAGTAGCGCCGGCCGGTGAATGCCTAGACATGACCATTATTGCGACGCGCCTGGCTGAGAAGATTGGCCTGCTCGAGGAATTCAACGGCGCCATAAATCGCGGCGCGGCAGGCATGCGGCTGACCGGTGAGGGTTTCGATTATTCCCTCGACACTACCAAGGCACACGGCTGCGAGGAAATCTGGGATGCGGTGGCCAAGGCCGGATCGCACGAGTTAACCAACGGGCGAAACGTTGTCGGCATCGACTGGTTCAAGGAACACGGGTTCATGCTGGGGCCCTTCTCACGCCTGGAATGGTATCTGCAGCCGCGGCTAAAGGAAAAGGGGCTTCGTTTCGAAATTCCCTATCAAGAGCGCATCAAACGCCACGGCGTACAATTGAAGCGCCGCCTGCATGAAAACGGCATCACCTGGTGGGATCACCAACTGGCGGAGTACGACCCCTTGCCGCGTTACGAGCGGTTCCCAGACATCTGGGAGAACTACGCCGCGGAGGTTGGTCGTGATCCCGACGAGTTCCCCTTCTGGGCGGTGACGTCCCGGTCCATGCAATACGCCTGGGGCGCAAACGTGGGCCTCCCTCTGATCCGGGAAGTGGCGAATAATATCTCCGGCCACGATGGGGTGATCATCAACCGCACCCGAGCAAGGGAAGCTGGCATCAAGGAAGGAGATCCGATCACCATTGAGTCAGCCGCCGGCATGAGCTACGGCCGCGCTCATCTTCGCGAAGGAATCCGCCCTGACACGGTCTTGATGATCGGCCAATTCGACCATTGGGCGACCCCACTCGCGAAAGATTTTGGCCTAGCCAGCCTAAATACCGTAACCCCACTGTCCCTGTCGCTCACAGACAGCACTGGGAGCGGAGCAGACCTCATCCGTGTCGCCGTGCATAGTGGGCACCGGAGCAAAGAAGGAAACGTCGCATGACCCGATGGGGGATGACCGTCGATCTTAATCGCTGCGTCGGTTGCCAAACTTGCACTATCGCTTGCAAACACGCCAATGCGACGCCGCCTGGAGTCCAATGGCGCAAGGTCATCGACGTAGAGTTGGGTACCTTTC
>DFRF01000011.1 GCA_002378125.1 Rhodospirillaceae bacterium UBA3470
CATTCTGGAGGATTCGATGGCTCGTGTTACGGTTGAAGATTGCGTCGACAAAATTCCTAACCGCTTTGAGTTGGTAATGATGGCAGCCCAGCGAGCGCGCGGCATTTCCGCCGGCGAGCAGTTAACCTTGGACCGCGACAATGACAAGAACCCAGTTGTATCGCTCCGGGAGATTGCCGAAACGACCGTCAGCATGGAAGAGCTTGAGGAAGAGGTAATCAAGAGCCTGCAAAGCTTCGTCGCCGTGGACGAGCCAGAAGAAGACGAAATGGACCTTTTGGCCATTCAACAGGGCCTGAATACGGAAATGGGCGACGACCCGGCGGCGGCGGCCGATGCCGACGGCAACATCATGGCGGTGCTCGGCGACGACGAAAGGAACGTCTGAACGGCCTAACTGCAAATGCGCCAAGTTTTGGCGGACTGTTACTGGTCAAATCCTCAAGAATTCTTTTTAATACCTTCTAAGTGCGCCAGCTGCCCCAGAGGGGTCTTATGATTCGCCAGTTTGAATTGGTGGAACGCGTCCGTGCCTATGACCCAACCGCCAGCGAGGATCTGCTCAACCGCGGCTACGTCTTCGCCATTAAGGCACATGGCTCGCAACAGCGAGCTTCAGGCGATCCCTATTTTTCGCATCCCCTAGAAGTGGCCGGTATACTGACCCGCTACAAGCTGGATGCCGACACCATCGTCACGGCGCTGCTGCATGACACCATCGAGGACACGGAGGTCAACCGGTGCGATGTCGAAGAGCAGTTCGGCCCCAACGTGGCGCGCCTTGTAGACGGCGTCACCAAACTAACTCGCATCGAATTTCAATCTGATCAGGCTAATCAGGCGGAGAACTTCCGGAAATTCGTCCTAGCCATGTCGGAAGACATTCGAGTCCTGTTGGTCAAGTTGGCGGACCGCCTGCACAACATGCGAACGCTGCATTTCATCAAACGGCCCGAAAAGCGCCAACGGATCGCGATGGAAACCATGGATATTTATGCGCCCCTGGCCGAGCGCATCGGCATGCAGGAAATGAAGCAAGAGCTCGAAGACCTAGCTTTTGCGGAGATCAACAGCGACGCCCGCCAATCGATCCTCAAACGCCTAGATTTCCTGCGCACCAAGGGCGAAGACCTGATCGACGGTATCATTACCGAACTTCAAGGCCTCATGGCCCACCATGGTATTGAAGCGGCCATCTCGGGACGGGAGAAAACGCCGTATTCCATCTGGAAGAAAATGCAGAAGAACGAAGTCGGTTTTGAGCAATTATCCGACATTATGGCCTTTCGCGTCATCGTCGACAGTGTCGAAGACTGCTACAAAACCCTAGGTATAGCCCACAACGCCTATCCGGTAGTGCCCTCCCGTTTCAAGGATTACATCTCAACGCCGAAACCCAATGGCTACCGATCCCTCCACACCGGGGTTTTCGGACCGGAGCGGCACCGGATCGAGTTACAGATCCGAACCCAGGAGATGCATGACGTGGCAGAGCGAGGCGTTGCTGCCCACTGGAATTACAAACAGGGTGGTCCGGCCGCGGATGGTCCGCAATACCGCTGGCTTCGTGAACTACTGGATATCCTCGAACATGCCTCGGAACCGGAGGAGTTCCTTGAACATACGAAGCTGGAGATGTTCCAAGACCAGGTATTCTGCTTCACGCCCCGGGGCGATCTGATCAACCTGCCGCACGGCGCCACGCCCGTGGATTTCGCCTATGCTGTCCATTCCGAGGTCGGCGACCGTTGCGTTGGCTCGAAGATCAACGGCCGCATGATGCCGCTCCGCACTCAGCTCCTGAACGGCGATCAGGTGGAAATCATCACGTCGGAGGCGCAAACACCATCGCCCACTTGGGAGCGATTTGTTGTCACCGGCAAGGCCCGGGCGCGCATCCGGCGGTTTGTGCGCCTGCAGGAACGTGACGAATACGAAAAGCTCGGACGCTCGCTTCTCACACGGGCCTTTAAGGACGAGGGCTACGAATTGGCGGACAAGGCTCTAGACGGCGTTTTAGCCGTGTTCCAGCAACCCACCGTGGCCGATCTTTGCGCCCAGGTGGGATCGGGGCATCTGACAGCGCGCACTTTGGCGGAGGCGGTGTATCCCGGACTGAAATCCAAACCAAACACCGACCAAACCGCCGTTTCCCTGGCACAAGCCCGGAAACGCCAAGCCAATGGCCCTGCGGGCCTGAACCCGGATGCCGTCTCCATCAAGGGGTTGATCCCCGGCATGGCCATGCATATGGCCGGCTGCTGCCATCCGCTGCCGGGCGATCGCATCGTCGGAATCGTCACCACGGGGCGCGGCGTGACCGTCCACACGATCGATTGTGAAACGCTGGAAACCGCAGCCGAACAACCGGACCGTTGGATCGATTTGTCCTGGGATCTAAAGGGCTCGCCATCCGACATGCATGTAGGCCGAATCACCCTCAGCGTACTGAACACGCCGGGCAGCCTAGGGGATTTGTCGACGGTCATTGCCAAAAACAACGGCAACATCTCGAACCTAAAGATTACCCATCGATCGACGGACTTCTTCGACATGTTAATCGATGTGGAAGTCCGCAACGTGAAACACTTGACCGACATCATCGCCGCCTTGCGCGCGACGCCCTCGATCAATTCCGTGGAACGGGCCCGCGGGTAATTGCGCCGCGATTTAGCCCCGATCCTGGACTTGCCGTTTCCCCCCGCCCCGAACGATTATCATCCACAAACACGATCACGTACAACGTCAACCATCCAAAATCCATTCCAGATCCAGTACCTGGCGCATGCAGCGCAACGTGATGTAAATGATAACATCGGTGGCGGCTGTGATAGGGATCCCTCGCATCACCGTCATGCCGCCCCATGTCAGTTCGGTAAGATGGTTATGTGGGGCTGACAAAGTCGAATTGTTGACTATATTGGCCTCATGTTCGATCGACGCGATAAATTGAACGGCGGTCAACGGGTTTTAAGCTTTTTCTGGCCCACCATGGGGTGGCGTCGCATGGGTCATTATCTGAAGCACCGGATTGGCCGTATTCCCGGTTCGCCCTATGAGATTGCCGCTGGTTTCGCCTGCGGCGCGGCCATTTCCTTTTCGCCCTTCGTGGGCCTGCACTTCATCATGGGCGGGGTCTGGGCCTGGTTGATCCGCGCTAACATCATATCGTCCGCCATTGGCACTGCCGTCGGCAATCCATGGACGTTCCCCTTCATTTGGGTCTGGATTTATCAATGCGGTCTATGGCTTGGAATCGCTGACGGTAACGCGCCGGCGGACGTCAGGCAATTGGACTTCGAGTTGCTGTTGGGCAACATGATGGAGGCGATTATTACGGGCGATTTGGATTTTTTGATTGAAACGACAGGGCTCGTTTTCTGGCCCATGCTGGTGGGCAGCGTGCCGTCAATCGTGGTCATTTGGATCGCGGTTTATTTTCCGGTGAAAGCAATGGTAGAGAGCTATCAGAAGGCTCGCGTGCGGCGTCGAGCCGGTAGTAAGGCCACAGAGCGCCAGGCGACGCTGTCGACCGCAGAGAAGGAGACGATGTCATGAACACACGCGTACTCCCCCTTAGATTGGGCGTGAATATCGATCATGTGGCAACCATCCGAAATGCCCGAGGTGGCGGCTTTCCCGACCCCGTGAGGGCCGCCAAGCTGGCCGAACAGGCCGGCGCCGATGGCATCACTGCGCACCTTCGCGAGGACCGGCGCCATATCTCCGATGAGGACATCGAACGCCTCATCGACCAGTTGACCGTACCGCTAAATTTCGAAATGGCGGCAACGGACGAGATGCTTGAGATCGCCCTAAAGCACCGGCCTCACGCCGCCTGCCTAGTGCCGGAAAAGCGCGAGGAGCGGACCACGGAAGGGGGATTGGACGCCGCCAGTGGGCAAAATCACCTAAAGTCGATCGTGGACGAGCTAATGAAAGCAGGCATCCGCGTCTCCCTGTTCATCGAACCCGATCCGGTCCAGATAGATGCAACCGTCGCCCTGGGCGCGCCGGTCGTTGAACTGCATACCGGCGCCTATTGCGACGCCCGGCAGGTGGAACGCCGCCAGCACCTGGACCGCATTATCACCGCCGCCGCCTATTCGGCGGAGGTCGGTCTAGAATGTCATGCCGGCCATGGCCTGACCTTTGATACCGTGGGTCCGGTGGCTGCCCTGTCTGAAGTGGTGGAACTGAATATTGGACACTTCATCATCGGCGAAGCTATTTTCGGCGGCCTCGAGATCGCCATCAAACGCATGCGCGCGCTCATGGACAAGGCGCGGGCCGAATCTGGCGCCGCTAAGTCTGTTTGAACCGGCCCGGCCCATGATCCTTGGCATCGGCACCGATCTCTGCGATATACGCCGGATCGAGAAAACCCTCGAGCGCTTCGGAGATCGGTTCCTGCGCCGCGTGTTCACCGAAAGTGAGCAAGCCAAGGCCTTTCGGCGGAGCAACCCCGCGGCCTCTCTGGCCCAGAGTTTCGCGGCCAAGGAAGCCTGCGCGAAGGCGCTTGGCACCGGGTTTCGCCAAGGGGTCTTTTGGCGCGACATGGTGGTCGTTAATTTACCCACCGGGCAACCCTACATGAAGATCACCGGGGGGGCGCTGGCGCGTATGCAAAAGCTTACCCCTAGCGGCATGAAGGTCGAGGTGCTCGTCTCGCAAAGCGACGAATATCCCTTGGCCAACGCCATCGTTATAATTGAGGCGCGCGCCACGGACGGAACAAGCTGATGTAACTTGACAGAAACCGCCGCGTTTGACCTTATCGGCGGCACTCACAGCCGGCCCCATGGCCGGCTGACGTTCATCAACACCAAGAAAGCAACGTGTGCATGGCTGATACGGATCCCTCCGAGGTAGGCCCCGAAGAGACCGGTGAGATTTCGGGCGTGACCGAAGACGGCGGTTTATGGGAAACAGTCAAGACCGTCATAATCGCCATCGCTATCGCCATGGTGATACGCACGGTAGCCTATGAGCCCTTCAACATCCCGTCGGGTTCGATGAAACCAACGCTGCTCGTAGGTGATTACTTGTTCGTCTCCAAATTTTCCTATGGTTACAGCCGTTATTCGCTGCCGTTCGCGTTGCCGCTGATCCCAGGCCGGGTGATGTTCACGGAACCGAAACGCGGCGACGTTGCTGTCTTCAAACTTCCGACGGACCGTTCGACCGATTACATCAAACGCATCGTCGGCCTGCCAGGCGACAAGGTGCAGGTGGTCAAGGGTATCCTGCACATCAACGGCGCGGCCGTGAAGCGCCGACACGCGGGGGAATTCGTTGAAAAGGACGAGTGGTCTGGTCTCTACCGCCGTATCCCGCGCTACATCGAAACCCTTCCCAGTGGACGCCAGTACTTCATTTTGGAAGAAACCGAGTTCGGGCGCGGCGACAATACCCAGGTATATACCGTTCCAGACGGCCACTACTTTGCCATGGGCGACAACCGAGACCGTTCCCAAGACAGCCGCTTCTTGGACGCCGTCGGCTATATTCCGCGCCAGAATTTGGTGGGCCGGGCCGAAGTGAAGTTCTTTTCCATCGACGGGGCCGCCTGGAAAATTTGGAATTGGCCCTGGTCCCTCCGGTTTAGCCGGTTTTTCAAAGGAATTGAATGAGCCCGGGCGGTCTGTCGCGGCTGGAGGACCGTCTGGGCCATCGTTTCCAGAGCCCGGAGCTGCTGCAACACGCGCTAACCCACGCGAGCACCACCACCGACAGGCTGCAGTCCAACGAACGCCTCGAGTTTCTTGGCGACCGCGTCCTCGGTTTGATCATCGCCGACATGCTGTGCGAAACCTTTCCACATGAGCCAGAGGGCGATTTGGGATATCGGTTCACGGCCCTAGCACGCCGCGAATCGCTTGCTCGCGTGGCACAGGAGATCGACTTGGGCGCCAGCATCGTCATGTCCGACGGGGAGCGGGAAACCGGCGGCGCAGCCAAGGACGGTTTGTTAGCGAACGCCTGCGAGGCCGTGATCGCGGCGCTATACCTGGACGGTGGCCTAGCGGCGGCGCAAAACTTCGTGGAACGCTATTGGACCCCGCTTCTGGATGAGGATCATCGCCCCCGCAAGGACCCGAAAACGGCCTTGCAGGAATGGGCTCAGGCCAAAGGCCATGCTCTGCCGCGATACCAAATGGTACATCAGAGCGGCCCCGACCATCAGCCCATGTTCCGCGTCGAGGTGCGCATCGGCGACGGCGCGCCAGCGACGGGCGAGGGGGCATCGAAACGGGCCGCCGAACAGGCTGCTGCGGAGCAACTGCTCTCGGTGATGGTCACATGACCAACAACGCAACCCACGCAGGTTTCATTGCCATCGTCGGCGCCCCGAACGTCGGCAAATCCTCCCTGATCAATCGTCTCGTCGGTACCAAGGTCTCGATCGTGTCGGCCAAGGTGCAGACGACCCGGACCCGCGTGCTCGGGATCTGCATTAGCGGCGCAGTGCAAGTCATCTTCGTCGACACGCCAGGCATCTTTCAGCCGCGCCGACGTCTAGACCGGGCCATGGTGGCGGCCGCCTGGGGCGGCGCGGGTGACGCCGACCATGTTTTGCTGCTGGTAGATGCGGCGCGCGGCATCGACGACGACACCCAGAACATCATCGACAAACTGAGGGGCAGCGGCCGACGCGCGGTACTAGCCATCAACAAGGTGGACATCGTCAAGAAAACAGACCTCTTGTCGCTGACGGCGACGCTGCAGGACCCGGATTTGTTCACGAAAACGTTCATGATCTCCGCAACGTGCGGCGACGGGGTGAACGATTTGTTGGCCTACCTGGCCGATTTACTGCCCGCAGGCCCATGGCTGTTTCCCGAAGACCAGGTCTCGGACATGCCCGAACGCCTCCTAGCGGCGGAGATCACCCGCGAGAAACTGTATCTGGAACTGCACCAGGAACTGCCGTATGCCACCACGGTGGAAACCGAATCCTGGGAGTGTAAGCCCGACGGCAGTATCCGGATCAGCCAAGTGATCTATGTGGAGCGCGATACGCAAAAGGCTATCGTGCTTGGCAAGGGAGGGCGCCAAATCAAGCGAATTGGCGTTAAGGCCCGTCAGGAACTTCAAGAAATCATGGACACCAATGTACATTTGTTTGTTTTCGTGAAAGTGCGAGAAAAGTGGGGCGACGACCCCGAACGCTATCGGGATTGGGATCTAGACTTCAACGCCTAAGGCCCCGCCGTGTTGAGGGTTGAGCATGGAATGGCATGATGACGGCATTGTTCTAACGGCCCGAAAACACGGGGAGTCCAGTGCTATCGTGACCTTGCTAACGCGTGAGCACGGTCGCCATGCGGGGTTGGTGCGCGGCGGCATGGGCAGGCGGAAGCGCGGCTTGTTTCAACCGGGCAATCGAGTTCGCGCCACTTGGCGAGCGCGTCTGGCCGAACATCTAGGCAGCTACACCTGTGAAATGACTGCCGCCGTGGCCGCGCCATTCATGGATGACCGGCTGCGACTCGCCGGGCTCAGCGCCATATGCGCCGTGGCCGAAGCGGCGCTTCCTGAACGCGAACGCTATGAACCGGTTTACGAAGGGATGCGCATTCTGCTGGATGTTTTGGACCAAGATATCTGGCCGACCATTTACGTGAAATGGGAAATGGGACTGTTACAAGAACTGGGTTTCGGGCTGGATCTTACGTGCTGCGCCGCCACGGGCATCACCGAAAACCTCACCTATGTGTCACCTAAATCCGCGCGGGCCGTTTCCGCTGACGCGGCAGAACCCTTCAAGCATGTGCTCCTGCGCCTTCCGGGTTTCCTGATCGACACAGGGCAGACAGCATCGTGGCCGGATATCGCCGACGGTCTCCGGTTGACGGGTTTCTTTCTAGATCGACAAGTATTTGCGCACACGCGCGAATGCAAGGCCCCACTGGCGCGCGGGCGGCTCGTAGATCTCATTCGAAACGAAGCTTTGGTTTAGGGCGTGCCCCTAGCCCCCGGTCGCGGCAATCGGTTCAATTGGCCCATCCACGCCGTTCCCAACGATGCTTACCTGTTCCGCCATCATGCGTCCGTCATCCAATGTAACAAGATCGTATTTCAAGCACTGACCTTAATTCCAAGGTAAAGAACCAGCCCGCTTCATTGCGCTGGTATTCACAAAGGCGTCCTTATCGCCCTCGTCGGGTCAATAACCCAAATCCTCGCTTCCAATTGAATCACCTCACCGCACTAATCATTCATATACAGAGCCTCCCGAACTGCATGAAATGTTAGGAAAGGTTACAGTAACGATAATTTAAGCAAATATTTCGTCAACCGAACCTACAATGTCGAAATTAACGTGGGTTTCCTCAAATATTTTCGATAAAGTTTATCCTCACGCCACAACCAACGGATTGACGTTCGCGCAGCGCTGGATACTATATCTTGTGGAATTTCCGCCTGATTGGTAATGAAATCATGAGTAAAACGGCTCCCGTAGAAGAAATTCGCGAAGCTCGTCTCTCCGACGCGTTGAGCGAACGGTATCTGTCCTATGCCCTATCGACGATCATGTCGCGATCGTTGCCGGATGTACGCGACGGGTTGAAACCCGTACACCGGCGGCTCCTTTTCGCTATGCGGCAACTCAAACTGGACCCGGAAACCGGCTTCAAGAAATGTGCGCGCGTCGTCGGCGACGTGATCGGCAAGTACCACCCCCATGGCGATGCTTCGGTGTACGACGCGTTGGTGCGTCTGGCCCAGGAGTTCGCCCAGCGTTATCCACTGGTCGACGGGCAGGGGAACTTCGGCAATATCGACGGCGATAACGCCGCGGCCATGCGCTATACGGAATCGCGGATGACAGCGGTCGCCAAGGCGCTTTTGGATGGTATCGAACAGGATACCGTAGATTTCCGCGAAACCTACGACGGCGAGGAAGAGGAACCCTTGGTCCTGCCAGCCTGCTTCCCGAATCTACTGGCTAACGGCGCAGCCGGTATCGCGGTCGGCATGGCAACCAACATCCCACCACACAACGTGGGCGAACTCTGTGACGCGCTTGCACATCTGATCCGGTTTCCGAACGTGCGGTTTGAAAAGTTGGTGACCTTGATCCCTGGCCCCGATTTCCCAACTGGCGGTGTGCTGGTGGAGACCCACGACAATATTATGAATGCCTACAAGACTGGCCGCGGCAGCTTCCGCCTACGGGCACGGTGGAAAAAGGAAAAGCTGGCCCATGGGCAGTACCATATCGTGGTCACAGAAATCCCCTATCAAGTGCAGAAATCCCGACTTATTGAGAAAGTGGCAGATCTCCTTAACGCCCGCAAACTGCCGATGTTGAATGACATCCGCGACGAGTCAGCAGAAGACATTCGGATCATTCTGGAGCCAAAAAATCGCACCGTGAATGCGGAACTCCTAATGGAGCACCTGTTCAAGCAAACGGATCTGGAAACCCGCTTTGGGCTGAACATGAACGTCCTAGACGCTAACAATATCCCCGGCATCATGAACCTCCGCGAAGCACTGCAGGCCTTCCTCAATCACCGTCACGACGTCCTGATCCGTCGAACCAAGTATCGTCTGGGCAAGATCGAACACCGATTAGAGGTTCTGGGCGGTTTGTTGGCGGCATATCTTAATCTGGACGAAGTAATTAGCATCATCCGCGAGCATGACGACGCTAAGGCGCAGCTCATGATTGCCTTCGACCTGACCGAGGTGCCGGCCGACGCCATCCTCAACATGAGGCTCCGGCAGTTGCGCAAGCTCGAAGAAATGGAAATCCGCAAGGAAAACGATGCGCTGACCAAGGAACGCACGGAACTGAAAGCGCTACTAAAGGACGAAAAAAATCGCTGGAAGACAATCGCCGACGAGATTGTCGACATCAAAAAGAAGTTTGGTAAGAAGACAGAGCTTGGCAAACGCCGGACTACCATCGGCGAGGCGCCGACGGCGGTCATCGTGCCACTTGAAGCCATGATTGAGAAGGAACCGATCACCGTCATCTATTCCGAGAAAGGTTGGGTGCGAACCACCAAGGGCCATCTGAGCGACACGTCGTCGCTGAAATTCAAGGAAGGGGATCGGCTAAAGTTTGCGTTGGGGGCGGAAACCACCGACAAGCTGATTGCCTTTGCCACCAATGGCCGGTTCTACACTATCGGTGTGGACAAGCTGCCGGGCGGACGCGGACACGGCGAACCAGTCCGCCTCATGATTGACCTGCCCAACGGCGACGAGATCATCGACATGTTCATCTTCCAAGGTGGACGGCGCGTGCTCATCGCCTCCGACGCGGGCCGCGGCTTCGTCATCAAAGAAGATGACGTTATCGCACAGACCAAAAATGGAAAGCAGGCCCTCAACCTGAAGCCCGATCAAGAGGCCCAGACCCTCGCGATTGTCGGCGACGACCATGACCACGTGGCTGTCATCGGCACGAAACGGAAATTGCTGATCTTTCCCTTGGAGGAATTGCCAGAAATGAACCGGGGCGCCGGGGTGATCCTCCAGAAATACAGCCAGGGCAGTATGTCTGACGTGACGACGCTGAACCTCAAGGAAGGCCTATCATGGCTGACGGGCGCAGGCATGCGGACCGAGCCAAATATTGAGCCATGGGTTGGCAAACGCGCGCAGGCCGGCCAATTGCCCTTCAAAGGCTTCCCAAAGGCCGGCCGCTTCAAATAACCCAAGATGCGAGCGACATCGGGTAAGAGGAAGCGGCGGCGGTGATGTCTCCGCACACCTTGTGTCAAACTAAGCTTTCAGCCGCGTCTTTAAAGAGGAGCCAGCCTTCTGGCCGTTTAATCTCGATCGGCCGGAACTTGGTCTTATATGCCATCTTAGAGGATTCAGCGATCCAAAATCCCAGATAGACGTGTGTCAGATTCAAACTCCGTGCGCGCTCGATTAGCCAAAGAATCATTACGGTGCCCAGGCTACGACTTCGAAGTTCGGGATCGAAGAAACTGTAGACGGCAGATAGTCCCGTATCCATTATATCTGTAAGGCACGCCGCAACCAGGCGGCCCTTGGCGTCCCGGAACTCCACCAACGTAGTTTCTACAGGCGTGTCTTCAATCAGTGCCTGGTAATCGAAGAAATCCATCCGCGACATGTCGCCGTCACCATGGCGATCGCGTTGGTAGCGCGAGAACAAGTTGTATTGCTCCTGGGTCGCCACGGCCGGGGTTTCTTCGGAAGTTAAATCCTTATTTTTGTTCCAGATCCGTCTCTGAGAGCGGCTGGCATCAAAATCCTGCACCAAGACGCGGACCGCAGCGCACGCGTCACAGGCCGGACAGGCCGGTGCATAGGCGATGGAATGTGAGCGTCGGAACCCCCCGTCGGACAGCCCGTCGTGCATGTCCGATGCATTGCGCCCAATCAGTTCCGTGACCACCCGCCGTTCAACTCGGCCTGGCAGATAGGGACAGGGCAGGGGTGAGGTTGAAAAGAAAAACCGCGCATCAAGGTAGGGTTTGTGCTTCATGCGGCGCCAACCAGCTCCCGTTGCCTCGTTTGACTAGGTTACGCCAGATCGATTCGCCACTCAATCGCGTAATGCTGTTATGCTTGAACCTGAAGCTGGAACCAACGTTGCTTTTGCTGTTCAGGTTGGTTGGCGCGCTGCTCTTCCAGCTGGATTTCGCGGATGACGTCAAGGCTTGGCAAAACCTCGTCTCTCTCCAGGTTCGCTTACCACGTCGAATTTCCTTCCCCCATGCCCCGCAGCAGGCTGATCGAGAGACGCCGGTTCCGGGTATTGATCGGATAGAATGGGATAAGGGTTTCGATCCCGGCACGGCCGAAGATAGACGAGAAGCAGTCCTCGAGGCCCTTGAAATACCGAAGGTCAGGCCGGCGCGAATTCGCTCAGCCTGAAGACAGTTCACAGTTGCTGAGTACAATGTCCAAACGGAAGGGTAAGTGGCAGATTAATTTTTCCCTCAAATAGAGCGATCATAAATTAGCTGCTCGACACTCATGTCATGTCTACTTGATGAAATTTGTCTGGCCATTGTCAACTTCTCCGGCCGTGGTTTTCATCAAATCTTTATCATTCAAATCACGTTTGGCAGGTTCTGGGTCATTTCCTCGATTTCTTGGAACGAGGGTCGTGTCTGCGACGCGAGCGTCTTGCGTGCGAACTCCACCGAAACCTGCGGCGCGTAGCCTTGCATATGTCCAACAAGGCCGACCTTAATGCAGGTCATGCAGTGCACGTCGACATCGTAAGTAGCCTGCAAGGACGCCGCGATAGGCGCCAGCAGGCCATAGGAAATCAAGATACCGCTGAAGGTCCCGACCAGGGCTGCGGCAATCACCCCCTCAAACATTTCCAGCGGCTCCGTGATCGAGCTCATGGTCAGGATACCCCCCAACACGGCCGCGACGAAACCCAGCGCCGGCATCGCTTCGGCAAACGTCTGGATAGCGTTGACGATGGCGTGCTCTTCATTGTGGTGATCTTCCAATTCCTGGTCCATAACCGCCTCAATTTCTAAGGGGTTGTTCGCACCCAGGGTCAGAAGACGCAAATAATCACAGAAGAATTCAACCGCGTGGCGGTCGTGTTGGAAGGTTCGGAATTGGCCGAACAACTGGCTTTCATGCGGGTTCTCTACGTGGCTTTCCAACGCCAGATCGCCCTTCGCCTTGGCCAGGCGGAAGGTCGCGTAAAGAACTCCTAAAACATCCAGGTAGACGTCCTTCTTGTAAGATGCCCCCTTGAAGATCTTGCCCAATCCTCCCGCCACGTCCTTAATGACGGGCCATTTATACGCAACGATAAAGGCCACCAGACCAGCGGCAAGAATGATAACGAATTCGAATGGTTGCATGAAGACATCTATGTCCCCGTGCACAGCGAAGCCTCCAAATACACACCCGAAGACTACCATCCAGCCAATCATTGCGAACATCTAGGCCCCTTATGCGCTGCGGGAAGTTATCCAAGGCCAAACTTGGCGCGTTTTAATATCCACTTCAAGCGATACAGACAAACCGCCTAACCAGGAAAAACTAGATTGCTTTTTCCGTTTTGGAGAACTGCAAACACGAACAGCGGAATTGATCGAGGAAATCGAAGCTTGGAGCAAGCAGCCTCTAATTCGAAGAGAGAAATACCAGAGATCTTCGGAGATGTATTTGATGCAGAGCTGGTTTGGAAACACGTCTCGCTAGGGGGCTGATGGAAACTTTCTTCGGCGGCGAAGGGACGAAATTTATATAATGATGGCTCAGTAAATGTCCTCATCCAGTGCAACGCTGCCGTTAATATCGACGGTCAAGACCTGCTCAAGGTCGAGCAGGTGGTCGTCTGTGAAGCGCAAAGTTACAGCCTGCCCCGCGAGAACGACATCAAGCTCGAGTTCGTACTCTGGCAAGTCTCGGAATGTTCCAGCAATGGTTCCCTTGGATTCATTCGCATACTGGTACATGGCCGCGTGATTGGGGCAGAGGGCCAAGTAGTTCTGGTAGTGATGCTTTCGTTTGCTCAGCGGAAGAAATTCGACCGCTTCAAAGAATCCTTCGCCCAACCCCCTAGGTAGCAGCTCCGACATGCAGCGCGTTCAGATCCATGGCGATCTGCAGCGCCACAAATTTAGAAAACGCCCGGCACTGGGAGAACGATCCGGCCGTGAACCAGAGGCCTGGCTGCGCAGTGGCCGTCCACATGTTGCGAAGTTCCTTGCCGTCCCCGAACCCCCAGATGGGCCCGACGCGGTCGGCCACGGTATCTCCAAACAGCTGACGGACCAGAACTTCCTGGCCATGGTACCCGGTCGCTAGGACGATCAGATCAGCGGCGTGCGTAGTGCCGTCGCCCATGATCACCCCCGCTTCGGTAAAGGTCGCAATATCATCGTATTGGATCAGTCCGATATCACCAGCAATGATGTATTCGGAACATCCAATGTTGAAATAATAACCGCCGCCCCGAGTGCGATACTTCAGCGCCCATCCCGTATCACCCTCGCCAAATTCCAGGCGGAAGCCGGCCTTTTCCAGCCCATCCAGCAGATCCTTATCCCATTCGCGCACCTTGTCGGTCAGTAGCTTATGGGCCACCGTCAATTGGCCGAGCGGGGTGCCCAGGTTGTAGAGATCACGGTCCTCGATCGGAGGGCCGTCGGTGAGCAGGATGGCGTCGTAGGCCTGGGCACCCGGCTCGACACTGACCACCAGGGTTGGGCTACGCTGCACCATGGTTACGTGGGCGCCGTTTTCGTGCAGGTTCTGAGCAATATCATGGGCGCTGGTTCCGGTCCCGAAGACCAGGGCCTTGCGGCCGGTCCAATCTTCGCCATTTTCAAAGGCGCTGGAATGGACGCAGGGGCCCTGAAAATTTGCCAAAGTTGGAATATCGGGAAACTTCGGCGTGCCGCTGACGCTGGTAGCCATGACGATATGCCGGGGCCGAAGGGTGCGCTCGGTGCCGTCGGCAAGGTATAACTTCGCCTCCCAACAACCGTCTTCCGCGATGTATCGTGCACCGTCGAACCGAGTCTCCAGCCAGAAATTAATCTCCATGATCTCGACATAGGCTTCAAGCCAGTTGGCTATCTTGTCCTTGGCGATGTAACGCGGCCAATTGCGGGGGAAGGGCAGGAACGGCAAGTGGTTGCTGTCGCGTTCGTTGTGGAGCTTGAGGTTGTGATAGCGCGTGCGCCAGTTATCGCCGACGCGTAACATGGTATCGACCACCAAGGTATCAATGCCAAGATGGCCCAACCATGCAGCGGCGCAGATGCCTGCGTGGCCGCCACCAACCACCAACACCTCTGGATCACGGTTCGCATAGGTCCGCGCGCGGGTGCGCAGATCAAGCCAATTGGGGGCATCCAGATCAGCTCCTACGTTGTAGGGATCGCTCTCCGGCGTCGAGACATGCGGCGGTACAGCATTCAGTTCGTCCAAAGCCGTCATTAGGCTCCAGGCCCGGTATCCGGTTTCGCCGGCGGTACGAACCAACCGGATCAGGCCTTCACCGGTGCCCAGGTCCGTGTCGAAACGCACAATGGCCTCGACCACCTGCCGACCGCCACGATCTACCAGACGCGGGGCCGTACGCGCGTGATCGACGGCGAAATCCCGCGCCCCGGCCCGGGTCACGGACTCCAACAGCAACGGAGCCAGGCCACCGGCGATGTCCACGGTCTGCAAAACCCCACTAAGTGCGACCAAATCCCGCCATTCGCCATCTTCCAGGAACAAGCTCGCCACTGCGTCCGCGTTTCGAACCTGAAAACTGGTGTTTAGGGCATCCAGCCAAGCCTGAGTAGAGACCTCAGCTTCGGGCGTCAATTGTGGGTTTTGCAGCATGGGATCACACTTCGTTAGTCAACGCGAGATGCATCTATACCTAACGTAGCCTGTCCTCCTGGTCGGCCGAAATGTCCAAGGGTTTCAAAACACGCACCAGCCCCCTATCAAGGCCTCACGCCCACTAATCTCTCCAAGCAGCGCCTAAGCTTGGGTATGTCCACGCTTAATCTGTCGTCATGAAGACGATGAAGTACCTCTCGGTGTGGAGAGCCCAACAAGGGTCTTAGTCAAACGCTTCGACAGGAAAGAATTTAATATTAAAAATATATATTTTTCAATATTTTAATTATATAACTTAATTCTTAAATTTAGGTCACTGTCCTACCTCGGCAGGGATTAAGTGTTGCGTCGATGCCGCCTGTTCGCGCAGTGTCGCCAACGGTATGCCGAGTGGGATGTATTGACCCGCTGCCCAGGGCTCTAGGAAATTTCGGTATTTAAGCGATAGGGGATTGCCAGACTGACCGGTGGCTATCATGAACCGTGACTCGCGCGGATTCTTCAAGTTGTAGATGGCTCGGTAGCCGGGACCGTGGACATGGCGAAAATGATTCCGCTCAGCACCCAGGCGCATTCCCCCCCGGTTGAGCGTGTAATTGCCACCGCCGGCGGGCACGCTCAGGTTTGCAATCCCGCGCAACACTGGCACGTGGGTAAGCACGGGATGTGGGAAATGTGCCACATGCGCCTCGCCCCAACGCCAGTCGTCTAACTTTGCGCCCTGGCTTTCTATTAGTACCGCAACGGCGATGTCCAGGGACTGCGCAAGGATTTTCTCGCAGGTTTCCACACTTTCCGTCTTAACGTTGTCACACCAGGCCTGGCGCTGGGTCAGCATGGATTTCACGGTCATCGGGCGCCCGCCCAGATAATCGCCCCATTGCGTGCCGAGTTCGTCCCCATAAAGAGCGCGGTTCAAGGCCAGGAGCCACGCATTGAAGATCAATGGCTCTGCGCGCTCTGGCGCCATGACGCCATCCCAGTTGCGGAGCAGTGCGATCGCTCGTTGACCCGCCACCGAGTTGGGTTTGGCACCTATCATTATGGGCAACAGGTCATGCACCATCCCTGAGAACAGATCACGCTGCATAGTCGCAGCATCTTTGATAGTTCGCCCTCTACCCTCATCCAAGAGTGTGTGGATGCGCGCCGCGCGATAGGGCGGCGCCCAATCAACCCCTAGGAAATAAGGATAAGCTAACCCTGTCACCGGATTGTTGGCGTTTACCAAGCGGCGCACATCCTTGCCGGCCCGTTGCGGCAATGCGTCAAAGGCCACTACGTCACGCCAATCAGTCTCGCCAGTCCAACCTTCGGTGGGCAGAAAGCCATTACCCCGGCCACGGATGGGCACCCATCCGGCGGCAATGAACCCGATGGTCCCGTTGGTGTCGGCGAAGAAGAAGTTCTGCTGCGGCCCCCGGAACAGCTGTAATGCGGACTTGAAGGTGTTCCAATTCTCGGCCCGCACGAGAGCGTAGAACGCATCGGCGGTGCGATCCCCCTTCTTTAAATACGTTGCAGATAGGGCAACTACAAAACCATCTCCGGCCAGCTCCTTTGAGCGCGGGCGGAGGTCGGAAATCACGGGCCCGTGTCGGGTAGAGCGGACCGTCAATTTCACATCATCTCCGCCCTTAACCTTGATGGTTTCCTTGCGTACGCGAAACTTCTCAGACCCACCAGGAATCAGGTAACGGTCGGGCTCATCGGGACTGAGTTTCTCGATGAACAGATCCTCGATATCCGACTGGGTCGACGTCATGCCCCAGGCGTGCGTGCCAGTCTGTGCCAGGATGAAGAAGGGAACACCAGGCACTGTGGCGCCCATGGCTGTCCATTTGGGGGTTTCGACGCGGGCAAGATACCACATGATGGGCGCCGAAAACGCCAGATGCGGGTCATTAGCAAGAATGGCACCGCCGGTGTCAGTCGCCCCCTCGGCCAAGGCCCAGGCATTGGATGCGCCTTTTGGCCAATTCGCGGGCCAGGGCGCGAGGTGGGCCAATCCCGCCACCACGCGCGATGCCGCATCGGTAAGGGTCACCGGGCCGTCGACGGGGTATGACGGCCAGAGTTCACGAACCTGCTGAGGGGAGAGGGTTTCCGCCAGTTCTGCACGTAATACTTCGCCGCGCCAATTACCGCCTAGCCGCGATGCCATAATCTTTCCCCAAACCAGGGAGTCGGCGGGTTTCCAGGGTTCTGGCTCAAACTGAATTAGCGCAAACTCCGGCGCGAGCAGGCCGAAATCTGCTTCGAGCCAATAATTGACACCACGCGCATAGGCCTCCAACGCCGCGCGAACGGGCGGCGCGGTATCAGCGACCATCTTCTCGGCCAGCCCATACAGTCCCAGGGTCCGGGCCCAGCGGTCCGCGCCCACGACCTCGGGCCCCAAAACTTCCGCCAACCGGCCGGCGCCGAAGCGACGCATCATCTCCATCTGCCAAAACCTATCCTGGGCGTGGGCCAGCCCAAGGGCGAAATATGCATCCGCTTCCGTTTCCGCGGCGATATGCGGCACGCCGTTCTCATCGCGTAAAATGTCGACAGGTTTCGCGAGATCAGCCACCGTCATCGACCCGCTGGTCCAGGGCAGGGAAGAGGCCAACCAGCCGACCGCTCCCATGCCGATGATAACCACGAACATGAATAACTTAATCAATGACTTATAAAATCGCATTTAATCCTCGCGCCGGCGCGTATCACGCGGTCTTGTTTACCAGCCCCACCCATGGGATATCTCTGCAGTGGCGGCCAGATTACGCCGAACGCCTGAACGAATCATTTTGAATTTTCGGAGATTTTCATGACCGGTCCCCTTCACGGTATCCGTGTGTTCGACATGACCCGCATCCTCGCCGGCCCTTCATGCACGCAAATGCTCGGCGATCTGGGCGCCGACGTGATCAAAATTGAACGCCCCGGTACGGGCGACGATACGCGCCGCTTCGCGCCGCCATTCCTGCCAGATGCGGACGGCAACGAAACGAGCGAAAGCGCCTATTTCACCTGCGCCAACCGAAATAAGCGGTCCATGACCCTAGACGTCAACCATCCCAAGGGACAGGAACTGGCACGCCGTATGATCGCCAAATGCGATATCTTCGCCGACAACTTTAAAACAGGCGGCCTGGCCAAATATGGCTTGGACTACGATAGTCTAAAGGCTGGAAACCCCGGTCTCATTTACTGTTCCATCACAGGTTTCGGCCAGACAGGACCATATGCCAAACGTCCCGGATATGATGTCCTCATCCAGGGCATGGGCGGGTTCATGAGCGTCACCGGCGACCCTGAGGGCGAGCCTCAGAAGGCAGGTATCCCGGTCTCTGACCTGATCGCCGGAATGTATGCAGGCGTCGCCATCAACGCCGCGCTGCGCCACCGGGAAGTGACGGGGGAGGGACAATTCATTGATATCGGCATGTTGGACACCACCGCTGCTATACTTTCCATCATGGGCGCTAACTACCTGGCCACGGGAGAGGTCCCGAAACGGTTGGGCAACGCGCACCCGAACATCGTGCCCTATCAGTCGTTCCCAACCGCCGATGGAGATATCATCCTGGCGGTGGGCAACGACGGCCAGTTCGAACGGCTCTGTGAATTTGCCGACTGCCCCGAGCTTCTAGCGGACAAGCGCTTCGCCACGAACGGCGCGCGGGTCACCAACCGCGATACGCTTATCCCCATTCTGCGCGACATTCTGATAACCAAACCTTCCAAGCACTGGCTGGAGGGTCTGGAGAAAAATAACGTCAGCTGCGGGCCGATCAACCGCCTCGACGATGTGTTCGAAGATCCCCAATTCCAGGCTCGTGGCATGAAATTGCACATGGACCATCCAGCCACGGGCGGGCATGGCGTCAACATGGTCGGCAGCCCCATGCGGTTTTCCGCATCGCCCACTTCTTACCGGCACGCGCCACCCATGCTGGGTCAGCACACGGACGAAATACTCAAGGAGGTAGTCGACGCCACGGAAGCGGAAATTATCGAATGGCGCACCGAAGGTGTGATCTGAGCATGCGCTAGGCAACGCTGAATGTCGTCGGCCCCGATCGCGGCTGTTCGCGAATGGCTGATGGCCCAATGGGTCCAACCAAATTTAACGAATGGAAATGTGCTGAAATTCCTCGCACTTGATGTTTACTGCAAAGTCCTTTTCCTCAGATGGGTTTGCAGTACGCCCCACCAAAGGGCACACTGTTTCTGATGGTTCGGTGTAGAATGAATCCAAATACGCCGTATCCCAAAGTTCATGAACCGAAAATACCAAGGAGGAAACTTCG
>DFRF01000216.1 GCA_002378125.1 Rhodospirillaceae bacterium UBA3470
TGTCCATGACGGAGGTGGTGCTAGGGCCCATCTGGACCTGGCTGTTAATGGGGGAGACGGCGGGCGTTTATACGCTCATCGGCGGCGGTGTCCTGCTCAGCGCCATCGCCGCAAATGCCTTGACGGGATTAAGGCGGAAACCAACACCTATATTTTAGGTGCCGGTCGCCGCATTGGGGGGATGGGGGCTACGAAGTTCCCGCCAGATCAGTCCGATCAACACCATGGGAACGGCCCCTTCGATGGCGACAATGGAGAGCGCCGTCGATGCGCCGAACCATTCCGCCATGAGGCCGATGTTGGCGAACCCAATCAGACCGGATCCGATACAGATGGTAATCAGTCCCAAAAGCCGTCCACGCATCTCCGACGGCGACGCCAGATAGGTCAGCGTCGACTGCATGGTCGAGAAGCAGGCCCCGGCGAAACCTGCTCCAATGAGGCCAAGGACTAAGGTTGTGAGCCCGGGAAATTGGCCCATGGTGAAGATGATTGCCAACAGGGCGCAGACGCCAGAGAAATAAATCTTGCGGTAGAAGGATGGTTGCACAAAGCGTGCGATCGTCAGTGCCCCGATGAGGGCGCTACCGCCCTCCAAAGCGCTGATTATGCCGACCAGGCTCGGCGACAATGCCAGCTCTTCCTTTCCGATGACCGGCACCATGGATAGCATGGGAAAACCCCAGATATTGAACACCACCGTGACACCAAGGATGCAAAGCACTTCCCGGTTTCTCGAGGCATACCGTATCGCTTGCCAAGCTCCGGTGAAGGGCGCCAGAGGATCAAAGTCGGCCACTGCTGGCGCTTCTTTGGAACGCCGGACCGACATCATCAAAAACAGAGCCAAGGCGTAGAGACCTGCGGCAATGGCAAAAATACCAACGCCGCCGATCCATTGATAGACCGCGCCGCCCAGAAGTGGTCCGATTAGGCGGGACCCGTTGGAGGTGGCCGTGTCTGTGGCCATGGCGCGTCCGATACGTTCCAGCCCCGCGATCTCACCAATTAGCTTGCGCCGGAGCGGCTGGTCCGAGGCCCAGAAAATCCCCGAGAGAAAAACCGAGACCGCGACATGCCAATAATCAGCTATGCCCATCGCGAATAAGGCTGTCATGCCCAGAGAAGCCAGGCAGGCCACTGCCATGGTTATGCGCAACAGCCGCGCGCTATCCATCATGTCGCCCAGTGCGCCAAGTAGAGACCCGAACAGCGCCAGTGGTAAGAACCGGAGCAACGCCAACAGCGCCACTAGGAAAGCCGAGTCGGTTACATCGTAGGCAAAAATACCGACGGCCAGAAATTCCAGCCACCGGACCACGCTGACCAGGATGCCCACGGTCCAGACCGCAAGGAACTGGCGGTCCGAAAAAAGGGAGCCATCGGGAGTATTGGTTTCGGTCATAACCCGAAAACCTACCATTCGCCCCCACCCTCCGCGATGCTTTTCGCCGCCCGCTTGCCAGCAAATGGCATTCGGTCTAAAGACGAAGGCGGACGCCAGCCAGGGGAAGGAACAACATGGTCGATTTCTTGCCGAAGGATCACCACAAGGCGACATTGGTCGGCCGCGCCTATCTTCCGGGCGCTAAGGGCCCGGCCGTGGTCACCATCGCCGACGGACGGGTGATCGACATCACGTCATCGGATGCGCCGACCGTGCGAGATGTCTGCGAACAGGCGAACCCAGTGAATTATGTGCGTTTCGCCAAGGATGGCGGGGTTGATATTGGGGATGTAGAAACTATTCGCACGAATTCATGGGAAGGCGAACGCGACCCTTTGAAACCCTGGTTTCTGGCGCCGGCCGACCTGCATGCCTTGAAGGCGTCTGGCGTGACCTTTGTCGCGAGCCTGCTGGAACGCGTGATCGAGGAACAAGCTCGCGGGGCACCGGAGAAGGCTGCCTCCATCCGCGCTGATATCGATCAGCTCATTGGCCAAGATCTCTCCAAGCTGAAACCCGGCTCCACGGAGGCCGAACAAGTTAAGGAACGCCTCATCAAACGCGGCGTGTGGTCTCAATATTTGGAGGTCGGCATCGGCCCCTACGCGGAAATCTTCACTAAGGCGCAGCCCCTGTCGGCCGTGGGTGCGGGCGCGCATATCGGCATCTTGCCGGATTCCATTTGGAACAATCCGGAACCGGAGATTGCCTTGGTGGTTGCCAGCTCAGGGCGGTGCATCGGCGCGACACTAGGCAACGACGTCAATCTGCGCGACATGGAGGGCCGGTCGGCACTCTTGCTGGGTAAGGCTAAGGACAACAACGCTAGCTGCGCCGTTGGACCCTTTGTGCGCCTGTTTGACGCGGGCTATACTATGGACGACGTGCGTGTGTCCGATATCGCGCTGACAGTAGAAGGCGTCGATAATTTCGTTCTGGAAGGATCCAGTTCCATCTCCCAGATCAGCCGAGATCCTGAGGAATTGATTGCAGCCACTATCAGCGACAATCATCAATACCCAGATGGGCTCCTGTTGATGCTAGGCACTATGTTCGCGCCAATCCAAGACCGCGACGTCGAAGGCGAAGGCTTCACTCACAAGGCGGGCGACGTGGTAACCATCGCCAACGACCGTCTGGGCGCCTTGGTCAACACGGTGCACCATTGTTCCGACTGCGCGCCTTGGGCCTTTGGGGCCGCCGATCTGATGCGGAACCTAGCCGGAAGAGGGTTGTTGTTGCCAACGGCCTGATCATCGGGAGTGGCCGGGCAGATGGTCAGTGCAGACGTGGTCAAGGCGTTTGTCTCCTTAAGCATCGGGAGTATGGTGGACGGTGCTATGAAGCGCGATCGCGATACGCATAGAAAGCTGGCGGCCGGGAAATCGGGTCGGCCAGAGGCAGGGACGTGAAAAGGAAGAATAACGTGAACGAGACGGTCAATAACCAGCCTGTCGTAGACGGTGAAGAGATTTTGGACGGCGTGCTGCGCTGGGTCGACGTGGAAAGCCCGAGTCATGACCCAGACGCGGTCAACCACATGGCGGACCATGTGGAAGAGGGGCTCGCGATGATCGGCATGAAGGTCGAACGCACGCTGGGCCGGGACGGTTACGGGGATATTCTAAAGGCGCGCACCCCCTGGGGTGAAGGGCCGGGTATCCTTGTGCTCTCGCACATCGACACCGTACACGCCTTGGGCACCAAGGATGGGGCCAACCCCATTCGCCGCGAAGGAGACAAGGTTTACGGGCCGGGCATCTACGACATGAAGGCGGGCGCTTATATCGCCTTCTACGCCATACGCCACATCATCCGCCAGGGCAAAGAGACACCGTTGCCGTTGACCTTTATGTACATCCCGGAAGAGGAAGTAGGCAGCCCCACGTCGCGGGACATGATCATCGAGGAGGCGAAGAAGAACAAATATGTGCTGGTCACCGAACCGGCTCGCGAAGGTGGCAAGATCGTCACCGCGCGAAACGGCCGGCTGGAATACGAGATTTCGGTGACGGGCCGGCCCTCGCATGCCGGTGCGCGCCACATGGACGGCCGCAACGCCATCAAGGAGATGGCGCATCAGATCATCAAGCTGGAGGGGCTAACGGATTACGACCGGAGCTTGACCTGTTCGGTAGGCACTATCACCGGTGGTACCATGACCAACGTAGTCCCGTCCGAGTGTTCGGTGACCGTCGACATTCGCGTGCCCGACATGGAGACCGCTGAGGAGGTGATGGCCATCGTCGAGGGACTGGAACCCGTCGACCCAGATTGTTCGATCACCGTCACCGGCGGCGTCGATCGCCCGCCGTACGACAAGTTCGAAGGCATCGCGGTCCTGTTCGAACACGCCAAAAAAGTCGCCGCCAAAATCGGGTTTGAACTTCAGGACCTGAAGACGGGCGGCGGTTCGGACGGTAACTTCACCGGTGCTTTGGGCATACCTACGCTGGATGGGTTGGGTGCCGATGGGCACGGGGCACACAGTTTTGATGAATACATCTATTTCTCGTCGTTGGAGGAACGGACTAAGCTGATGATCGGGCTCATGAATACGCTGGAATAGCCGGTTCGGAAATCCCGTTTTGTGGATCATCGGCTTCGGGGTCGACTTCTCATCGGAATCCCCGCCGTTTTGTGGATGCTCATGTTAGCCTTCTTTGAAAAGCTCTTCCACGAGGATTAGTCGTCTGTCCTCACTGATATGACCGAAGCCTTTAGAATTACCGGTCCCCAACCTATGAAAATGAAGACTTGAGTTGAACGGACCGCGATCCTTTAGAAGGACGGTATGGTTCTGCACCCAGTTTATTAGCGGCGCAGATTGAATCCATTTTCTTGTTTTTATGAAGGGTTGGCTGCAGGCATATTAGGCAGCTTGGTGTTCGACACTGCCAGTCAGGATGGCGTAGAGCGCATCACTCGTATCCGTACCGCGTAGCTTTTCGCAAATGCTATGATCCCGTAGTACGCGGGAAACCTTGGCCAAGGCTTTGAGATGATCAGCCCCGGCAGATTCTGGCGCCAACAATAGGAAAATCAGGTCTACAGGGCGTTCGTCGATGGACTGGAAGTCAACGGGTTGCTCGAGTCGCGCAAAATGGCCATGGAGGCGGTTCAGTTCCGGGAGCTTGCCATGGGGAATCGCTATCCCGTTGCCGACGCCGGTCGTCCCTAGTCGCTCACGTTCCATGAGCACGTCAAAAATGGCCCGCTCATGCAAGCCGGTCGCATCAGCGGCGCGACGCGATAAATCTTGAAGGACTTGTTTCTTACTGGTCGCCTTTAGATTGGCGATGACTACGTCTGATGAGATGAGATCGTTGATCTCCATATGCTTCACCTAAGGCCTCATGTTACGCGATCGTTTTATGCTGCGGCAAGGTGTCGGCGGGATCGATCCTGCCAATATTGCCGCGCGGGCAGCGCGTTGTCGACGGTTGGGTTTTTGGCGTGATGGTTGACCAACTTCCGCTTATAGGGCCGGAGCTGTTTGGCCAACAGGTGCTGAGCGCCGTCGAAAGCGGTGTAGTGGTCTTCTGCCTCGCCGCCACTTTGAGCGACGAAGCCGCGAGGAGCCCAATCAATGGATATATCTGCGGACATGTCTTGACCATCGCAAGAGA
>DFRF01000230.1 GCA_002378125.1 Rhodospirillaceae bacterium UBA3470
TGGAACTGCTGGCAGAACGGCACGGTCATGGACGATCTCCCTGAAGATTTGTGTCCGGTGACGCGGACCGAGGGCTATGCCATTCAGGCTCATCTCGCAACCCTTAGCGACGATGCCGTGTTTGGCTGGAAGATTGCTGCAACCAGCACCGACGGCCAGAATCACATCGGCGTGTCGGGGCCTTTGGCGGGGAGGCTCTTGGGTGAGCGCGTTTTCCAATCGGGGCAGATGCTTACCTTTGGTGCCAACCGCATGGCCGTAGCGGAGCCTGAATTTGCCTTCTGTATGGGCCGTCGGTTCGAACCCCGCGCTGAGCCCTATACACAGGCCGAAGTCATGGACGCCGTGGACACGCTGCACACGGCTATCGAGTTGCCCGATTCTCGCTTCGCCGATTTCGCCGGGGTCGGGGAAGCCGTGTTGATAGCCGACAACGCCTGCGCCCATGAATTCGTGATCGGCCCTCCCATGCCTGAAGATTGGCGGAACACAGACCTGGCAGCACACCCGGTTGAAATTTCAGTCGTCGGCGGCGACACTCACGTGGGTGTCGGCGCCAACGTCCTCGAGGATCCGCGCATCGCCTTAAACTGGTTGATCAACGAGCTTCGTCAAAACGGGATCACACTTGAGGCCGGAATGACCGTGACCACGGGCACCTGTGCGATGCCTATCTCGATCGGGGCGGGCGACAGGGTGATAGCTGATTACGGAACCTTGGGTTGCCTCGAAATCACCTTTGCGTCGCCGTAGCCTGTGTATTATCGACTTCGACCTGCCAAGCTTGGAACAAAGCTGCGACGGTCTGTTCCGAGACACCCCGGGTGATGAACACGAGTTTTGTGCGGCGGTCTGCTGTCGGCCAAGCGTCCAGTCGGACCGGGTCGTGGAATATGTGTTGCACGCCGTGGATAACGAACGGCGTGTCGGGGCTTTCTGCGATGTTGACGATCCCTTTTACTCGCAATAGATCGGCGCCCCGGTTGGCGATCAGGACGTCGAGGGCGAACCGAAATACTGCCGTGCTTATCGGATCATCGAGGACCAGACTAAAGGCTCGCACATCAGCGCCGTGCCGGTTGACGTCATGGGCGTGATTATGGTCATGGCTGTAACCGTCAGGAGCGTGCGGGTCATGGTGATCGGCCTCGAAGGCTTCGGCGTTAAGCCATTTCTGAACGTCGAAGGTCTTGGTTGTAGGGTCGAAGAGGGACGTATCGAAGAGGTTGCGATGATCGAACGTGGATGCGTTGCGTTGAAGTAACGGCGCCGCGGGGTTGAGCTCAACGAGTTGCGCCGACAGCCGCGCCAAGTCGCTACGTGTGGCTGTGTCCTTAGCTAGGTCCATCTTGGTAAGGACGATACGGTCAGCCACAGCGGCCTGTTTGACACTTTCATCATGGTGAGCAAGCGTCGATCCCCCGTTCACTGCATCTACGCAGGTGATCACGCCGCCCAGCATATACCGGCCGGCCAGCCCGGGATCGGTCATCAGGGTGTGGATGACTGGCGCAGGATCTGCGAGGCCTGTCGTCTCAACCACCAGACGCGTGAACGGCGAAACCGCGCCTGCGGCCCTTCGGCGATGCAGGTCCATCAGGGTTTTACGGATGTCGCCGCGGATCATGCAACACAGGCACCCAGTGGTCATTTCCACGAGTTGCTCACCGCTATGTTCTACGAGGAAACCGTCCAGGCCCACATCCCCGAATTCGTTGACCACCACGGCCGTGTCGTGAAAGCGGGGATCACGGAGGACTTGGGTTAACAGGGTTGATTTCCCGCTGCCGAGAAACCCGGTTAGGAGCGTCACGGGAATAATCGTTACGTCGAATTCTTCCATCATTTGTCCATATTCCTTTATCGTCGACCATTCGACATGGCGCATTTTAGCCTCTGAAAATATAATGTTATAACATGACAATTGATTTTGAATGGATTGGGAAATTCCTGAACGTCTTCCTACAGTCTGTGTTCATATGGGGAAAGCTGCCCCGGTTTGCGATAGATTGGGTGTTAGGGGCGCCGAAGGCAGTCTATTTCTTCACTACCAGGAAGGTTGCCCCACATCGCCAGCATATTGGGATATTGATGATTGGCCGCCGTCTCAATGGTGCGGTTGGGCCTGATGGACCGGGCCTCAACCTGTCTTCGCCGTTTCCCAGTTCTCGGCCTCGTCTGTATAGGAGCCTTCGTTAAAAGATCGCTCATTGTCCCAGACGTGTTTCGGCAAAGGCAGGCCCATTAGGTCGTCGTCGCTGATCGGAACGTCCGGTTCTATTCCCAGCTTTTCGCGAAGCATTAACATGATTTGACGGGTGTGCTGGCCGGAGTGCCAGCCCGTGCGCTCAAGGACCTCGTGCAGGGACACTTCGCCATAGTAGACTTTGCCCGGTTGCGTGAAGTCAGTGGTGGCGCCGTCCCGCACCCACCATTCGGCAAAGCGCGCGCGCGTGTCACGACCGTAGGCCAACAGGTCCGCTTTCGAAGTCATATCATCAGGCAAGATTGATTTCAGGGCTTCATATGTGTAGGGCGCGTCGTACTCTACCCGGTCCAAGAAGACCTTTGGGATATCAAACACATGATAGGCCAACTGCCGATAAGACCGCGGCCGGCCCGGCAAGATCACGTCCAATTGGTCGTCCGGAATTTGTTCTAAATATCGCGCCGCACCGTCCAGGATCATCAGTACCTTGTCCTTGAGAGCCTCTGGAGCCAGCATTTGCTGCCCGCCGTAGTCGAAGCCGGCGACCGCGGCGACATCACGGAATACGGCGCCGTTGGCCCACACGGTCCCACGCGCCGCGATGGGCACCATGCGCACGCCAAGCTCTTGCAGCTCGGCGAACCCCGCATCGTCCTCCAAAACATTGACGGATTCGAAAGGCACCCCGTGCTCTAGCACGAACTCCTTCATTTTCAGGCAACTCGAACAGCCAGGTTGCCAATAGAGCTTCAGCGGCAGGGCTAGGTTCTCCGGCGTTCCAGCGCCTTCCAGTTGGCTCATGGTGTCCTCCTCAACCTACAGATACCAAGGTCATAAATTTCTTTCAATTTCAGGAATATGGCAACCTTGGGTGTTTCATACGGCGCCAGTGCAAAAGCGCCTGGCCACGAAGGGCATTACTCCGCCCGCCTGGAACCAGGCGATTTCGCGGAACGTGTCCAGGCGAGCGGTAAGTGTTGTTTCCACGGTCAAGGCGTCCGGCCGGGTGAACCGAGCGACCACGTCCTGGTGTACGCCTAACTCTCCGCTAAGACCCAACAGGTCGACCGTCTCCCGCCCGTCCAGGCCAAGAGTTGTGCGGCTCACGCCGTCTGGGAACTGCAGGGGCAATAAGCCCATTCCGATTAGATTAGAACGGTGAATGCGCTCAAACCCCTCGGCGATAATGGCTCGTACACCCAACAGGTGCGGGCCCCGAGCTGCCCAGTCTCGTGATGAGCCGGTGCCGTATTCTCGTCCCGCTATGACGATCAATGGCCGGCCTTCGGCGGCATAGCGTTCGTGGGCGGCGAAGATGGTCATGACGTCGCCAGACGGCTGATGCTGGGTCCAGCCGCCACGGCGGTCCGGCGTCATCGCGTTCTCGATGTGCGGATTGTTGAAGATACCGCGAAGCATCACCTCATGGTGTGAACGGCGTTGCAGAAAGCCATTGAAATCCGATGCCGGAACCCCGCGTTCGGCCAGCCAATCTCCGGCCACGCTGCCTTCTAAGATGTGGCTGCCGGGGGAGATGTGGTCCGTGGTCACGCTGTCGCCTAATAGAGCGAGGATCGCTGCGCCGTGGATATCGGGCATGGGGTCCTGATCGTGGGCTGTGTCCAAGAACGGTGGCCTTGAAATGTAGGTGCTGTCCGGGGCCCAGTCGAAGGTGCTCCCGTCGCCCGCATCAATTCCGTCCCAAAGTTCGTCACCCTCTGTAATATCTGCATATCGGGCGACAAACACGTCGCGAGTGACATGGCGGGCCACGGCGTCGGTGACCTCATGCGCCGTGGGCCAGATATCGCGTAGGTAAACGGCTTTGCCGTCACTGTCTTCGCCCAAGGGTTCGGTCGTGATATCCGCGACCATGGTACCCAATAGAGCATAGGCAATCACCAGCGGTGGGGACGCGAGGTAGGCTAAACTCACCTGGGGGTGGATGCGGCCCTCGAAGTTACGGTTCCCTGACAGGACGGCTGCCGCATTGAGTCCGCCTGCGGTGATCTGTTCGGCGATGTCGCCGAATAGGTCGCCCGATCCACCGCAACAGGTCATGCAGCCATAGCCTGTGATGTGAAAGCCCATTGCCTCTAAAGGTTCCATCAAACCCGCCCCGCTGAGATAGTCGCCGACAGCGCGCGACCCCGGCGACAGGGATGTCTTGACCCAGGGCTTCGGCTTCAGCCCTCGGGCCCAGGCCTTTGCCGCTAAAAGACCGGCCGCAACCATGACGCTCGGGTTTGAGGTGTTGGTACATGACGTGATCGCCGCGATAACGATGTCGCCATCTCGTAGCCGGCCCGTACCCGTGTCGGTTGGGGCTTCGCCCACGACCGCTAGAGCGGAGCGGTGAACCTCATGCAATGGCACTTGGCTTTGCGGTAGCTTTGGACCCGCTAGGCTGACCTCCACCTGGCTGAGATCGAACATAATAGCGTCCGTGTATATCCGGGCCGCATTATCGTCGCGCCATAGGCCCTGGACCTTGGCGTAGGCCTCGACCAGTGGAACCTGGCAATCGCGGCCCGTCAGGCGCAGGAAGTTCAAAGTTTCGTCATCGATGGGAAAGTATCCAACGCTGGCACCATACTCGGGCGCCATGTTAGCCAGCGTCGCCCGTTCCGGCAGGGTCAGATGATCCAGCCCTGGGCCGGTGAATTCCACGAATTTCTGAACGACGCCGTGTTCCCGAAGCCGCCGGGTCAGCGCTAGGACCAAATCCGTGGTGGTCGTTCCTTCGCGCAACTGGCCCGTCAGATGCACCCCGACCACGTCCGGCAACACCATGCTCACCGGTTCTCCCAGCATGGCAGACAGGGCCTCGATCGCGCCGACCCCCCAGCCCAGTATCCCAAGCGCGTTGATCATGGGCGTGTGGCTGTCGCAGGCCAGCAGGCTGTCGGGGAAGGCAAGAAGACCCAAATCGGCATGCTCCTCGGACCAAACAACCCGCGACAGTGCCTCTAGGTTGATCTGATGACAAATGCCCTTGCCTGGGGGTAGCACGCGTATGTTGTGAAATGCCGCCTGGGCCCATCTCGTGACCCGGTAGCGTTCGCGATTACGGCTGTACTCGGTTTTCATGTTGCGCACCAGGGCATCCCGCGCGCCGTGCGCATCGACTGTCACAGAATGATCCATGATGAAATCCACCGGCCGGATAGGATTTACCGCGTCCGGTTCACCACCGATCTTGGCCACGTGCTCACGCATGGCGGCTAAGTCAGTCAACAGGGGAATCCCTGAAACATCGTGCAGCATCAGGCGGGTCGGGAAGAAACTGATTTCGGCCGGATGGGTGGCCGTCTCCGCCCATCCGGCGAATGCCCGAATGGTGTCAGCGGTGACCGTCTCGCCGTCTTCATGGCGAAGGGCGTTCTCGACCAGTATTTGAAGACAATAGGGCAGGCGAGCTAGGCCTGTGAGACCGGCGACCTCGGCGTTAGGTAGGCTGAAATAGGTGTAGGTC
>DFRF01000131.1 GCA_002378125.1 Rhodospirillaceae bacterium UBA3470
AGACCGTCGTCCGGTTCGATCTCTTCCGGTTCCGTTTCCTTTGTGAAGGCCTTACTCACCTGGGCGTCATTCCCAACCGCCAGGTCGGCCGATATCTCCCGTTGTGCGGGCAAAGGCCGCGCCGATCCGCAACGTCATAGCCTCGTCCCGGGGTCGCCCGACTATTTGCAGACTGGCGGGTAGGCCGCCGTCGGTCAAGCCCATGGGCGTCGCCAGGCCGCAGAACCCCAGATGGTTGACCATACGGGTGAACTGCGACGGCGCCGTGTCCTGATCTATGTCCGTTACGATAGGCGCCGGGATCGGCACGCTAGGCGTCAAGAACGCGGCTAGGCCCTCCATGGCGGCCAGAAACGCAGTGCGGTCCTCCAACCGCTCGCGCATCAGGCGCACGTACTTCTCTGACGGCTCGGTCTTGCCGGCCATGATCCGTTTCTTCACATCTTCGTCCATATCGTTGGTCGGATCCTCGTAGAGGTCACCGTGGTAGTGGTAACCCTCGACCCCGATGATGGTGGCAACGCCGAACCGCATCTCGTCAATGCCTCTGGGCAGCGTCAAGGGACGGAGTTCAGCGCCGAGAGCCGCTAATTGCTCCAACGCCGCGTCGTAACATACCAGGACGGCGGGATCCACGATGGAGCGCTCTGCGTCGGTCATGATCCCCAGTGCAAGACCGGAAATGCCCTTCTGCATCTCCCCATACAAACCAGTGACGTTCCTCAGGTTAGCATCAATCGAATGCGGCTCACGGCCCACCATAGTTTCATACATTATAGCCGCATCTAGGGCGCTTCGGCACATGGGGCCCGGCGTATCGAGGGTATGCGACAGGGGCTGAATGCCGTCCAGAGGAAGCACGCCCTCTGTCACCTTTAGCCCGGTGAGCCCGCAAAAGGCCGACGGGATTCGCACCGATCCACCCGTATCTGTACCAACTCCACAGGGCGCAAGACGCGCTGCCACGGAGGCTCCAGTTCCTGACGATGATCCACCCGGCGCGCGTGCCGTTCCCATGTCCCAGGGGTTCCATGGCGTGCCACGCTGGGTGTTGGTACCCCAGGGGCCATAAGCAACCTCAACAGTTTTAGTCTTGCCGAGCAGAATGCCACCAGCGGCGATTAGCCGGTGCGCGATCACCGCCGTTTCGGAAGAGACCCGGTCCGCATGGGCATTCGTACCGCCCGTGGTGGTGGTCCCCTCCACATGGACAAGGTCCTTCAACACGAATGGCACACCATGGAAGGGCCCGATCCGATGGCCGCTCGATATGGCCTTGGCCGCGCCTTCAGCGGCCAGCATCGCGTTCTCAGCCAAAACCGCCTCGAAGGCGCCCAACTTCTGATCCAGCCGCTCAATCCGGTCCAAGAGATGACGGGTCACGGCCATGGGGTCCGTGGTCCCGACAGCAAAGGCATCGTTCAGTTCATTAATTCCCAGTTCTTCCACGGCGTCCATGAGACAGCTCCTCCGATTCATCAAGATATGAGCCTATCCGAGGCAATCCGAGCTTGTCACGCCGGAGGTGTTCACGTTCTTGGGTTTAATCGGCACTGCAGATATGATCAACCCCGACCTAAAAGGGGATTCTCTATGCCTAAAGCTGATACCGCTGTCCTTGCGATCCACTATCAGAATGAAAACTGCCATCCGGACGGCAAGATTCGCGTCGGCATCGCCGTTGATGCAGACTGGCGGTGGGAGCGTCTGGGCAACGCCAAACGCCTATTGGACGGCGCGCGCGCGGCCGGCGCGGCCATCACCCACGTTCGCCTAGCTGTGCCGCCAGACTACCGCGGCGTAAGCGCCAACACTGACCTCATCCGCGAATGGATGGCCCTAAGCGCCTGGCAAGAAGACACTTGGGGAACAGCGTTCATCGAGAACCTGGAGCCTCACGCTGATGACTTCGTGATTACGCACACGCGCAATTCCGCATTCTACAACACCACGCTGGATGAAATACTGTTTCAACTTGGCGTCCGCAACTTGGTCTGCGCCGGGGTCTCAACCGCCTATGCCGTGGAAGGCACCGTGCGCCATGCCACGGATATTGGCTACAAGGTGACCGTGGCTGCCGACGCCTGTTCCACGGCCACTCACGCTCAGCACGAAAACGCTTTAGCCGCCATGAAGCCGCTGGCTTCCATTAAGACGGTGGACGAGATCTTAGCCGACCTGGCCAATTGAGCTGCCTGAGCCGCCGCAACAGGAAGACACGAAAGGGGCATCATAATGTCCGTCACCCTAGCCATGTTCGAAGGTTCTCTCACTCATATCGGAAAGCAGCTACACGCCCTTGATCTGGACATCGACATCTGGACCATCGACAAGGACGGATTCTTCCACATCTCGGGCACCGTGGTCCCACCCGAGAAGGTACGCGTCGATTACGTCTGGCTGAGTCAGCACTTGAACCCAGCCGGCGCGCGCGAGGCCGTGTTCGATGCGCTATTACGAACCAATTCTATCGACACGCTGCAGACCTTCAATGCTGGCCTCGATGATCCGTTCTACAAACAGATCTCTGACAGGGGCGTGCGCATCTGCAATTCCAGCGCCCAGGGCGTGGCCATCTCTGAATACGTACTTGGCCAAGTCATGGGCGTGTTGCAACCGATACAGGACCAGCGCCGCATGCAGACCGAGCACGAATGGGCTATCACCCGTTTTCGAGAGATCTCCAAAACCCAGTGGCTAATCATCGGTTTCGGGCCGATCGGCCAAGAGGTAGCGAAGCGGGTGAAGGCCTTCGGCGCCGACGTCAGCGTCATCCGCCGCACCCCGCAAGCTTCCGACAACGTCGACCGCGCCGGCACTATGGCGGACCTGCCCGCCTATTTGCCCCATGTCGACATCATCGTCATCGCCTGCCCACTTAACGCGGAAACACGCGGTTCGGTGAACGCCGAGTTCTTCGACCATGTCCGCCACGGCGCAATCTTGGTGAACATCGCCCGCGGCCCCATCGTCGAGGATGCCGCGCTGATCGACGCCCTGGACGCGGGTCGCATCGGCACGGCAATATTGGACGTCTTTCACACGGAACCTCTGCCCACGGACGATCCGCTCTGGGCCCATCCCAACATCCGTATAACGCCGCATACCTCATTCGCCGGTGACGGGGTTCAAGACCGCTGGGATAAATTGTTCCTGGAGAACCTGCTCCGTTACGTGAACGGCGAGGAACTATTCAACGTCTTCAACCCGGCGGACCTGACCTAGGAAGCGCGATAAAATCACGACCTTAATGCCCTAGCTGGAGGGTGGGTCCAACGAAGGTCGGTGAAAATGGTCAATACTGACGAGGTGGAATCCCTTACCACGCTATATTCACACTCACTATATCCACCCCAAGATCCTCCACCACATAAAATTGAGGGGAAAGATCACGACTATGGTAAGAACCGCCAGCAAAAACATCAATTTGGTCCCGTCAGAAAGACGCACACCAGCGAGCCCCATTGCGACGACCACGGGCGCGGACTGGTACACAAGGAAGGTGGTCGAGAAGCTGAGCGCCTGAAGCATCAAAACAGCCAGCAACGAGAACCCCGAGGCCTCAGCCATCTGTTCCGCCACCGGCGTCATTAGGATGGGCACCCCGGGCGCAGCCGTGAAGGTACCCATGGCTATGCCCGTGAGCGCGATGGTCATGTAGTTCTGGAACGGCTCGTCCGGCGCTAACGGCAACACGGCAGCCATGTTCTCGGCAAGGATCTTTCCGAGGCCGGAGTGATTGACCAACGACCCGATGCCCAAGATCGCCGCCACGTAGAAGATGACGGAGAAGTTGATCTTGGCGAAGTCCTGGGACGTCACGTTGCCGAGCCCAGGCGTCATGAATAACATCGCTGCCGCCATACCTACCCAAGCCGGTGAGACCCCATGCAAAAAATCCGTCGCCCAGCCCAACAGCACCGCTGCCATGATAATCGTCAGCTTCCATTCCACTCGCGACATAGAACCCATGGCGCCGGACTTCTGCGCATGCGCGCCCTCGGCAGGAAATATATGGACGATCAGGCCCCACAGGAAGAATATCTTAAGCCCGCTGATTAGCGGGAAGTGCAAGACGAACCAGTCGCCGTAGATCAGGGAAACATCGAACTGGTCCTCGACGATACCCAACAGGACCACGTTTGGAATATTCGCCGGCAGGATGCCGTAGGGCATGAAAAAACATCCAAACCCGGCGGCAAGTGTAATGCCCACGTAGCCTGACGTTCCTGGCTCATGACCCAACGCCTTCGCCATCGCCATGGCGATGGGCATCAACAGCACGACGCGACCCATGGATGACGGCAAGATGAAACCCAGCACCAAGGTCACCACCAGAACGCCAAGCACCGTTCGGTTGTAGGTGTCGCCAAACAGGATCGAAAAGCGTTTGGCGATACGTTCGCCCAGGCCCGAGGAATTGATACCAACCCCGATCACGAGGCCTGCGAAGATTAACCACGTCGCCCCAGCGCTGAACCCGGCAAATGCCACGTCCGCCGGCGCGATGGAGAACAACATAGCCAAGGTATAGAATAGCAGAGCCGCCTTATATTCGGCGACCACGCCCGTAGCCCACAGGACGATAGTCACCGCCGTCAACGCCAGGGCATGGGATACGGCCCCCAGTCCAAAGGGATCCAACAGACCGATGACCGCCGACGCTGCGATGGTGACACCGGCAATCACATGCGGAAATGAAAGCCTTGTCAGCACGGGCAACGAAATCTCACTCAAAATGGAGAGGGTGATATTCAGGACAACGTTGATGAAAGTCCCTGAAAAGTAAAGCAGCTAAAGAAGCCTTTAACGCTCTCCGACATACAAGGGCTTACTGATGCCGGCGACAATAGACATTGCGGCCTCCCCAGAGAAATTCTGACCTTAGGTAGTTTCCCGATTGTCTCATGGGCTGGGCGGATATAATGCTTGGCCGCCCCTACCCAAAAAATGATCATCAGGGAGATCCCCCATGCCTCTTATACAAAACGGACCCATCACCATCCATTATGAAGAAGCCGGTGAAGGCTTTCCCTTGCTGGTGCTGCCCGGCGGCGGCCTAAACTCGACCATCAAAGGCCTCGCCGATCACGCTTTCAATCCGCTGGAGGCCTTCAGCGACGCCTACCGGGTCATTGCCTTGGACATTCGCAACGCCAACGGCGGCCAGTCAGAGGGCCCCTTGGACATCGGGCGAACCTGGGACGCCTTCACCGACGACCAGTTAGCGCTCTTGGATCAGCTTGGAATCGATGAATTCATGGTGCTGGGCTTTTGCATCGGCGGACCGATGATATGGAACCTGATCAAGCGCGCGGTGGATCGCGTTGTTGCCGGGGTCCTGGTCCATCCAAGCGGCTTTATCTCCAGCCACCCCAACATGTTCGTAGATTTGAACACAAAAGGCTGGGCGCCGGGATTGATGGAACGACACCCCGAAATCACGAAGGTCATGATCGCAGAATACCTGGAAAACATGTACACCAAGCGCGCCGATTTCGTATTCACCGTGGACCGAGATTTCGTCCGCAATTGCCAGACGCCGGTGTTGATCCTGCCTGACGACATACCACCACATCCCTATTTGACGGCTATGGAGACGGCGCTGCTGGCACCCAACGCACAGGTCAGTCTCTATCCATGGAAGGAGAACGACCGCAAGATCGCCCTGGCCCTCAACCACATTCGAGGTTTCATGGCGGTCAACTCACCGGGCTGATAGGGGACGGCCAGACCGATCAGGCGGTGATTCGCCTTCCGTCTGTAAATGTCGGAACAAGATTAATAAGTCCACCGAAACGGCACGCTTATTACACCTCAGTTTTGAGTTTGAATGAACCATGGACAGCTTGACACAAGCAACTCTAGGCGCCTGCGTGGGCATCACGTTGATGGGTCGCAAGATTGGACCGCGGCGTGCCGCCCTAACTGGCGCTGTTTTAGGTACCTTACCGGATTTGGATGTCTTTCTGGCGCCAGACGACCCCATTGATGCCTTTATCAAGCATCGCGGTTGGAGCCATTCACTCTTGGTCCACGCGGCCCTAACGCCGCTCATTGGTGAGGGGCTACGCCATATCTTCGCCCTATTGAAGGACAACCGAATACTCACCTATGTGGTAACGTATCTATGTCTCTCCACCCATGCCCTGCTGGACGCGATTACGGTCTATGGAACGCAATTGTTCTGGCCGGTATGGCCCGAGCCGTTGTCCGTTGGATCCATCTTCATCATCGATCCGCTGTATACCCTACCCCTGCTAGTTCTGACACTTTGGGCGTCGCTCACCACGACCTGGACCACCCATTATCAAAAGACCCTGTACACCGCACTTATTGCGTCGACCTTCTATCTTGGGTGGTCCATGGCGGCACAGAAATGGGTTACCAACCAGGCCCAGATATTGTTGGCAGACCACGGTATAAAACCGGAAAAACTGCTAGCCATTCCAACGCCGTTCAACACCTTTCATTGGCGAGTGATCGGTATAGACGGGGAACGCAGCTTCAACCTATACACTACAGTTTTTGGTGGTCCGGAAGCAGCAAGCCTGTATGTCTATAACCGCAACCTGAGCATGGAATCCTGTATAAACGGCGACTCTCGCGTCTCACGCATCGCCAAATTCAGCGACGGATTCTACCGAATAATGGTAAACGACGGTGAATTTACCGTAGCTGACATCCGAATGGGGCTGACGCCTTACTATGCCTTTCGCTTCGCCCTTGGACGCCTTGAGGATGGAGCGGTGACGCCTACGCAAACACGCCGGCTGGATGGCCTAGGCGATGTTCACACGGACCTAGAATGGATATTCAAGAACATCCGCGGCATCCCCACCGGACGGTTGGCAGAGGCATCGGCGCGTCTTGATTTTGACCAATATGCCAACGCCACACTAATTCCGTCGTCATCCGTGCGCTGTTAAAGTAGCGCCAAGCGTCTGGTTGACGTTCTTAACGATCAGTTGGTTAATTGGACGCAAGCAGAGGGAGAAGCGTCATGAAAATCACCATTTTGGGGTCCGGCACGCCCGCGCCGTCGCTTAAGCGGGCCTGTTCGGGATACATGATCGAAGTCGGCGACGACGTGATCATCATGGACCACGGACCCGACGCGCACCGGCGGCTTATAGAAAGTGGAAAGCGTGCCACAGACGTCACTCACGCGTTTTTCACGCATCTCCATTACGACCACTTCCTGGACTATGGCCGCCTGGTTCTGCAACGCTGGGACATGGGTGCGGGCAAGGTCGATGAACTTGGCGTGTATGGGCCGCCGCCGCTGGCCCGGATCAGCGAACAGTTGTTTGGCGATGACGGTGTCTACGGCCCCGACCTCGACGCTCGCACCGGTCACCGACTCAGTCTCGACATTTATGAATTGCGCGGCGGCGCCCTGCCGCGCCGCAAGCCCACCCCCAACGTCGCGGAGATATCACCGGGCGATGTCGTGGACGGCGGCGGGTGGCGGGTCGTTGTGGGCGAGGCCAGCCATGTTCAGCCCTATCTGCAATGCCATGTCTATCGGCTGGAAAGTACCGCGGGGACCGTATGTTACACGGGGGATTCCGGCGGCATCACGAACAGCGTGGTCGATACCGCGGCAGGCTGTGACGTGCTGATCCATATGGCGCACTTCGAATCCGGAACCGAACCCTCAGCCGCCTATCGGGCCGGTTGCGGCGGGCACATGGATGTAGCCGAGGTGGCCCGGCGCGCCGGCGTAAAAACGCTGGTGATGTCCCATGTCCTGGAACACATTGACCGCCCCGGCACCCGCGAGCGTCTAATCAACGAGGCCGCAGAGGTGTTCAAAGGTGAGATAATCTGGGCGGAGGACCTAATGCAGATCATAGTGGGCGGTGACGGCCAACGGACGCGCGCGCAGACTTCGTCTGAGTGGTAGAACGCAGCCTCAGGGGTTGACGCCGATGGCCCGTTAAAATTCGACGTTTAAGTTCTGAACACTGCAGGTCCCAGACGAAACGCGTTTTATCGTGTCGATATCGCAGCGCGGCCAGTCAGGCAGGTGGCGTAAATCGGGTCAGATCAATTCCGTCCACCGCAGCCTTGTACTCATCAATGCTTGGCGTGCGGCCAAGTATGGTCGACAGCACGACTACGGGCGTTGACGCCAAAAGGGACTCCCCCTTCTTATCCTCGGCATCGGCGACCACACGGCCCTGAAATAGGCGTGTCGACGTGGCCATAACCGTATCACCCTTGGCAGCCTTCTCTTGGTTACCCATGCATAGGTTGCAGCCGGGGCGCTCCAGATAGAGGATATTCTCATAAGCCGTGCGGGCCTCAGTCTTGGGGTCCGTATCGTCGAACTCGAAACCCGCATATTTTTGCAGAATCTCCCAATCCCCCTCCGCCTTGAGCTCGTCGACGATGTTGTAGCTCGGCGGCGCGACGACTAGAGGCGCGTTGAACTCTATTTTGCCTTCTGCGTTCTCGATGTTGCGAAACATCTGGGCGATGATGTTCATGTCGCCTTTGTGCACCATACAGGAACCGACAAAGCCCAGGTCCACCTTCTTCTCCGCGCCGTAATAGGAGATCGGGCGAATGGTGTCGTGGGTGTATCGTTTTGCGATGTCGATGTTATCCACGTCCGGGTCAGCGATCATAGGTTCGTTGATCTCGTCCAGATCGATGACCACTTCGGCGAAGTACTTGGCGTTGTCATCGGGCCGGAGCGCTGGCTCTTCTCCGGACTTGATCCCGACGATCCGCGCATCCGCTTTATCAATAAGACCCTGTAGCATGTTCGATGGGATCTCCATCCCCTTGTCCTTCATGACTTGGATCCGGGCCTTGGCGATTTCGAGAGATTCGATCAACGTTTCGTCATTAGAGATACAGATCGAGGCTTTAGCCTTCATCTCCGCGGTCCAGTCCGTGAAAGTAAATGCCTGGTCCGCCAGAAGCGTGCCGAT
>DFRF01000068.1 GCA_002378125.1 Rhodospirillaceae bacterium UBA3470
GCCACCTCGGTGGTGCCGCCACCGATATCAACGACCATAGAGCCCGTAGGTTCCGTGACCGGCAAGCCGGCCCCGATGGCCGCAGCCATGGGTTCTTCAATCAGGTAAACCTTTCGCGCGCCAGCGTTCTCGGCCGAATCCTGAATGGCTCGACGCTCAACGGCCGTCGATCCCGATGGCACGCACACCACCACCACGGGGGCGGCAAAGCTGCGGCGGTTGTGAACCTTGCGGATGAAATACTTTATCATCTCCTCGGCGACTTCGAAGTCAGCGATTACGCCGTCACGCAAGGGCCGAATAGCGCGGATATTACCGGGCGTCCGGCCCAGCATTTGTTTAGCTTCTTCGCCAACGGCCAGAACCTGCTTCTTACCCTTGACCTCAGCGATGGCGACCACGGAGGGCTCATTGAGGACAATACCCCGACCCTTCACGTAGACAAGCGTGTTGGCCGTGCCCAGATCGATGGCCATATCAGCCGAAAGGAATCCGAAAAGACGTGAAAACATACAGTTTCGCTATAGGAAAATTGTCAACGAATGATTAATGCGGCGTCCACGCCAGAATTCCTCACCCAACGTCGACATCATATTTATAGGTGAGCGCAACGGCTGTTGCTAGGCCGAAAGCGCGGCTGGCGCAGTTTTTTCTCGCTTCACTAGCAACTTGTTCAACGCGTGCACATAGGCCTTCACGGACGCCACCATGGTGTCCGTGTCCGTACCTTGGCCATTGACGGTCTTCCCGTCCTCTTCCAAACGCACAGTCACCTCGGCCTGGGCGTCAGTGCCCTGGGTCACAGCGGAAACCTGATAAAGTTGCAGGCGGGTATTGTGCGGGAACAGCTCCTTAATACAGTTGAAGGCCGCGTCCACGGGGCCGTCACCAAAGCCGTCACAAGATTTCTCCGCGCCGTCGACGCTCAGCGTCAGAGAAGCCTTTGGTGGATTGTGAACAGTACCGCAATGGATCTCCAACGACACCATCTGAATGCGATCGTCAGAATGCAAAACCTCGTCATCAACCAACGCGACGATATCCTCGTCAAAAACATCTTTCTTCAGATCAGCAAGTGCCTTAAAGCGGCGAAAGGCATCCTGGCGAGCGTTATCGCCAATTTCGTAGCCCAGCTCCTTAAGCTTCTCGTTGAAGGCATGGCGGCCCGAGTGCTTGCCCAACACCAGTTTATTGGTCGTCAAGCCCACCGACTCGGGCGTCATAATCTCGTAGGTGCGGACGTCCTTCAGAACACCGTCCTGGTGGATGCCAGCCTCATGGGCGAAGGCGTTAGCTCCGACAATAGCCTTGTTGGGCTGCACGTTGAAACCGGTAACGCCAGACACTAGGCGCGATACCTTGGTGATGTCTTCGGTTACGATGGCGCTCGAGTAGGGCATGATGTCGTGGCGCGTTCGCAAGGCCATAACGACCTCTTCCAATGACGCATTGCCGGCCCGCTCCCCGATACCGTTGATGGTGCATTCCACCTGTCGCGCGCCCGCGTCCACCGCAGCCAGAGAGTTTGCCACGGCTAGTCCCAAGTCGTTGTGGCAATGTACGGAGAACACGGCCTTGTCGGAATTCGGCACCCGTTCGCGGACCATCCTAATGAGCTCCGCAAATTCGTTGGGCATGGTATAGCCAACCGTGTCGGGAATGTTGATTGTGGACGCGCCGGCCTTGATTGCGCTCTCCACGCACTTACAGAGAAAGTCATGGTCCGTGCGAGTGCCATCCTCGGGGGACCACTCTACGTCTTCCACATAGCCGCGGGCCCGGGTCACGCTGTCGATGACCGCCTGATGGACCTCTTCAGGGGTCATCTGCAGTTTCTTCTCCATGTGCAACGGACTGGTGGAGATGAAGGTGTGGATGCGCTTGCGTTCAGCTGGCTTCAAGGCCTCGGCAGCGCTGTCGATGTCCATTTTGCCGGATCGAGCCAAGCCACAGACAATGGAATCCTTCACCACCTTCGCCACTGCGTTGACGGCCTCAAAATCTCCTGGGGAGGCGATCGGGAAACCGGCCTCAATAACGTCGACACCCATGCCTTCGAGCGTTTTCGCCACCCGTAACTTTTCTTCAAGGTTCATGGAACAGCCGGGCGACTGCTCCCCGTCACGCAGGGTGGTATCAAAGATTATAACCCGGTTCGGGTCAGTGTTAATTTCGGCACTCATTATCATAGTCCTCTGTTCAACTTAGAAGCCGCCACAATTGTTATGGGACAAACCCCTGAACGCGGCATCCCATCGGGACGCTAGCATTTGCGTTCAGGGGCACCTAAGTCGAAGGGCCCCTTGCGGGATTAGGGGGAGGCAAAGGGAGAGTGCGCAGCTGATTGCGACCCTGGAGTCGTTTTCAATTCGCATCGTGTGTGGTCCAAAGACCATGATCTCATCCCAACTCAGTCCGCTCCAAAAGCGAACGACTTGTGGAAGGAACAACGGATTACGGGGTGTTGTCAATAGAGATATCAATTTCGGTGGTTAATTCCAAGCGCCGAAGAGCCGCGGAAAGAGCCATGAACGTCGCACTCGCACCGAATCGCGGACTAAAAACAATTGTAATTATTGAGGGACAGAGGCCTAATTATTGGTGCCAAGGGGTTTGAATTGCAATAGAATTTCTGCGCATCGGACGGATCGCCCATGGACTATGATCACGAGGTCGTGGCGTAATAGAGCGAGAATCGCTACGGGCTCATTTCTCCTGCATGCCCTGACATTAGCTAGGATGCACCGCCGCACAGCATCACTTCGGAGATCAACGTCATCAATATTATTACCGATCCACTGGCCTCCAAATACCAGCTCTGAGGCTCCAGCCTGACGCAGGTCTATAGGGGTGACAATTCAGGCCGCTCACCCAATGAAATACCGCCGCGTCGGCTCGGCATTTCCCACAACTGCGGCTATGGCCAATTGGTGCGCGACTGGACCCCACATTTCAAGACCAAGGAATTCTTCACCCATAAAGGCATCTATGCACGCCTGCTGGCCGGACGCCTGCCGCTAAACGACGACGGCGAGCCCGTCGACCACGGCCTGAGCATCAACCACTTCGAGACCGGCCAGAGCAATCAATACCTGTTAGCCATCTTCGACGATCTCTTTTCGAAACTGATGGTCTAAGCCCAAGCCCCATCGGCGTTGCCCACTCAGGACAACAAAATCAGCCCCAGGATACTACCGCTTAGGAAGAAGATGCCCACCAGTTCCCGGGCCACCATCTTCTCCCTGAAAAACAAATACGACGCGACGAGCGAAAAAATCACCTCGATCTGACCGACGGCAAAAACGTAGGCGGCGTTCTGCAGCGTGAACGCCGTGAACCAGAAGATGGAGCCGAGCATCCCTGTCAGGCCCAACCACATGGCGGTCCGCCACGCGCTCAACACGCGCCCAATTTCTCCTTCCTCGCGCCAAGCCAGCCAAGCCGTCATGCCGACGGTCTGTGACAAAGTCACCATGCAGAGCGTCACCGATGAGCGCATTAACGGGTCTTCGTTATCAATTTCCAAAGTCGCGGACCGGTAGCCGACAGCGGAAATAGCGAACAGCGCGCCGGAAATGATACCGAGGCTGGCGGCCTTGTTCCAGACCCGTCCGATCAAAGGCCCCTCTCCCGACGGCGGATCGGACAATACCACGACGCCAACCAAGCCGACAATGATGGCGACCCAGCCCACGGTGCTGATCTGGTCCCCCAGGATCACCAGCCCGAACAGCGCAGTCTGTATCACCTCGGTCTTCTTGAACGTAATGCCGACGGCAAAGTTGCGCTGCGCGAACAACGCGACCACGCACCAAGTGGCGGTAATCTGGCAGAACCCGCCGATCAGCGCGCCTATCCAAAATGTAATGGACAGGGACGGCATCGTCTCGCCGCGGTAGATCAAATAGCCGACCATCAAAACCGTGATGATGGGCGCGGAATAGAGAAAACGCGAAAAAGTTGCCCCGCCCGCCGACAGTTGGCCCATACTGAGGTATTTCTGCAGCATGAACCTCACGGTCTGGAACGCCGCCGCGACAATGGAAAAGGTGATCCAGGCTTCCATGGGCGCTCCCCCTGCTTCGCCCCTCAATAGGCGGCGCGGGCGAACACGTCAATTCGCAATCATTTCGCCCGTTTGTCCAGGAGGTAGCGTCGGCACGCAATATACCCGGACCCGATTTCACCACGACAATACCAAACACCCCACTTTCCAACTGGAAGGCGGGGTGTCATCGCTAAGAACGCGTTGCCAGTGTTTCGCCGGTATAACTGGCTTGATCTAGACTAGTTCTTCGACTTGTCGACCAGGGCATTCTCGGCGATCCAGGGCATCATACCGCGGAGCCGTTCGCCGACCTGTTCGATGTCATGCTCGGCGCTGATGCGGCGCAGGGCCTTGAAGTTCGGTTGGCCAACCTTGTTTTCCATCATCCAGTTGCGGGTAAAGGTGCCGCTTTGGATATCGGCCAGGACTTCCTTCATCCGGGCCTTGGTATCGTCGGTGATAATTTTCGGGCCGGTGATGTAATCGCCGTATTCCGCCGTATTGGAGACCGAGTAGCGCATGTTGGCGATGCCGCCTTCGTAGATCAGGTCAACGATCAACTTCACCTCGTGGCAGCACTCGAAGTAGGCCATCTCCGGCGCGTAGCCGGCTTCCACAAGGGTTTCGTAACCGGCCATAATCAACGCGGTCAGGCCGCCGCACAGCACCACCTGCTCGCCGAAAAGGTCAGTTTCGCACTCTTCCTTGAAGGTGGTCTCGACAATGCCAGCGCGGCCGCCGCCGATCCCGGCAGCATAGGAAAGCGCCACGTCCATGGTGTTACCCGACGCGTCCTGCGAAACGGCAACCAGGGTCGGGACGCCAGCGCCTCGGTCATATTCGGAACGCACCGTATGGCCCGGGCCCTTCGGAGCAATCATGAACACGTCGATGTCAGAACGTGGTTCAATCAGACCAAAGTGGATGTTGAGACCGTGGGCAAAGGCCAGCGCCGCGCCTTGCTTTAGATTGGCGTGAACGTACTCGTTGTAGAGATCGGCCTGGCCCTCGTCCGGGGTCAGGATCATGAACACGTCGGCGTCCTTAGCGGCCTCGGCGGCGGTCTTCACCATGAAGCCGTCGTTTTCCGCCTTCACGGCGGAACCGGACCCTTCGCGCAGCACAATGGTGATGTTCTTCACCCCAGAATCGCGCAGGTTCAGCGCGTGGGCGTGGCCCTGGCTCCCGTAGCCGGCAATGGCCACGTGCTTGCCCTTGATCAGATTAACGTCGGCATCCCGATCGTAATAAACTCGCATGATTAATCCTCTCGATCTTTGCTATCGTTCCATTCAATTCAGTGAATTCAGTAGGCCACGTCCATGGCCTTGACGCCGCGCGAAATGGCGACGACACCGGTACGCGAGACGTCGGCCAGGCCTAGTGGCTCCATCAGGCGGATGAAGGCGTCCAGCTTACCCGTATCGCCAACGATCTCGAAGACGAAGCTCTCGTTTGAGCTGTCGACCACGCGGGCGCGAAAGATATCGGCGATGCGGAGGCTCTCAACACGCTTCTCACCCTCGCCCACGACTTTTACCAAAGCCAATTCGCGCTCCACCGAGGCACTTTCAATGGTCAGATCCTTAACGTTGTGTATTGGCACCAGGCGGCTCAGCTGCGCCTTGATCTGTTCGATGATCATTGGCGTGCCCGTAGTCACGATGGTGATCCGGCTCATGTTGTTAACGTTGTCCGTCTTGGCAACGGTGAGGCTCTCGATATTGTAGCCCCGGCCCGAAAAGAGACCGATGACCCGAGCCAAGACACCCGGCTCGTTGTCGACTAGGACAGCGATAGTGTGGCTGTTAACGGTTTCATTTTGCGCGTTCACTTCGCAAATCTCCCCAGGGCCCCGTTCACCCCGCATGAGGCCGGCCCCGTTATAGTTCAGTTTCCCTTGAATGCAACGCCGCCCCCTCCCGCCGTGAAACGGTACTCTCGGCGAGGTGCCCTAGACGAGCACCATGCCTTCCTCCGAAATCGGCTTCTCCGTCTCGTCTTCCGGGCCCAAAAGCATTTCGTTGTGGGCCGCGCCCGACGGGATCATCGGGAAGACGTTTTCCATCTGATCAACGTGGATATCGGCAATCACCGGCTTGTCAATCTTGATCATCTCCTTGATCACGTCGTCGAGTTCGCTCGGCTTGGTCGCACGCAGTCCCACCATGTTAAAGGTTTCTGCCAGCTTTACAAAATCCGGCAGGCTGTTCATGTAGCTCTCCGAGTAGCGCTGACCATGCAGCAGTTCCTGCCACTGACGCACCATGCCCAGATAGAAGTTGTTCAGAATGAACGACTTCACCGGTAACCGGTATTGCGAGATGGTCGATAGCTCTTGGACGTTCATCAGGTAAGACGCTTCGCCGGCGACACAGACTACCAATTCTTTGGGATGCGCCACCTGCACGCCCATGGCGGCCGGCAGGCCGTAGCCCATGGTTCCCAGACCACCAGAGGTCATCCACTGGTTCGGCTTCTCAAAACCAAGGTACTGGGCCGCCCACATCTGATGCTGGCCAACCTCCGTCGTGACGTAGGGTTCCTTCTTCGCTTCGCGGCACAATTCCCAGAGACGGGTCAGGGCATGCTGGGGCTTAATTACTTTGCCTTCCTGCTTGAACTTCAGGCAATCGACGGATCGCCAGGCGTTCATCTCTTGCCACCAGGCCTTCAAGGCCTTTGCGTCAATCTTTGCCTGCGTGCCCTTCCAGACCTTAATCATATCTTCAAGCACATGACCCACATCGCCAATAATAGGAATGTCGACACGAACATTTTTGTTGATGGAGGACGGATCAATATCCACGTGGATCTTGGTCGACCCAGGCGAGAAGGCGTCCAGGCGACCGGTCACCCGGTCGTCAAACCGCGCACCGATGCAAACCATGACATCGCAATCGTGCATAGCCAGATTTGCTTCGTAGGTGCCGTGCATACCAAGCATGCCGATGAACTGTTTGTTCGACGCCGGAAACGCTCCAAGCCCCATGAGCGTCAGGGTGCACGGTGCACCGGTCATCTTCACGAACTGGGTCAGCAGCTTGCTGGCCGCAGGGCCCGAATTGATGACGCCGCCACCGGCGTAGATTAACGGCTTCTTCGCCTTCGCGATGGTCTCGACGGCGTGCTTGATCGCGTTCAAGTCACCCTTCACCGACGGATTGTAGTTACGTACCTTGATTTTGCTCTTCGGCTTGTAGGTGCCTACTGCCATGAGCACATCCTTTGGCAGGTCGATGAGCACCGGACCCGGACGGCCCGAGGTGGCGACATGGAACGCTTCGTGCATGACGCGGGCCAGATCATTCACGTCCTTGACCAAGTAATTGTGCTTTGTACACGGACGCGTGATACCCGTGGTGTCTGCTTCTTGGAATGCATCGTTGCCGATCAGGTGCGTGGGCACCTGACCCGTCAGGCAGATGATGGGGATGGAATCCATCAAAGCGTCCGTCAGTCCCGTGACCGCGTTAGTCGCACCCGGACCGGAGGTGACGAGCACTATGCCCACCTTGCCAGTCGAGCGCGCGTACCCCTCCGCCGCGTGCACAGCTCCGCCTTCCTGCCGGACCAGAATGTGGCGAATTTGGTTCTGGTTGAAGATGGCGTCATAAATCGGAAGTACGGCGCCACCCGGATAACCAAAAATCTCGGTTACGCCCTGTTCCTCAAGTGCCTTGAGGACAATCTCCGAACCGGTCAATTCTTTGCTGACCATCTGCCATGCTCCTTTTTCATCACTAACGTCTTTAAACATGTTTGCCGGGCGCCCTCACACTAATCAACGGCGGACCGCTCCCGCTCCGATCCCAAGGTTCGGATGAAAACAAGCCGCCGATGTGTGAGTCTCCCGACCCGCCCAGCCCCGGAAACCAGAGGTTTCCGCCGGAAAGAGCCGCAAATTAATCGCTCAGAACCCGTCGGTCAACAAAGAATAAGGAATTTTATAAAAGAAATTTGCTTAAAAACTTTCCATTAATTACTATAAATGGCCTATTCGCGATGTTTTAAAAAACAGTCACAACCAGATTCCTAATCTCGTCCGCATTTCGACAGTTTCTTGTTCCAAGCGGCGACCATATTCAGCCCCGTGGTAGCGACTTTAATGTACACGCGCTCCACCAATTTTCCCAAATCCGTGTATTCGGCGCCAAAGACTAACGATCCAAATAACCCCGTCAGGTCCTTGTTTGACGAAACATCAGGTGTCAATGCCGATGCAGCCGAGTAAAGCATGATCGCGGCGGCGAGAAAAAATTCCATGGCACTAATCCTCAAGGTATAGCTTAGGCATTAACGTCCTGTCAGGGAAGGTGGCAGCAATTTCCCTGCACACATCTCCGTCGGCCTGATCGCCGAATCCTTCAATTTCCAGATCCGCCGTAAGTTGGTTCCGAAACCAGGTACCCTGTCGTTTGGCAAAGTTACGCGTGAGCTGTTGGGCAATGGCAACGGCATGGGCCAACTCGCATTGGCCATCTATATGCCGCCGGAACTCTGAAACGCCCAAGGCCTTGAGCGCCGGCAGCGAGACATCGAGCTTGGGGTCCAGCGCCGTCACCTCTTCAAGGGCGCCAGCATCTAACATGGCATTAAAGCGTTGATCGATGCGGGCGTACAAGGCGTCGCGAGGCGGCGTCAACACGACCGTAAAAAACGGGCCTTCCAGCGGTGGCTTGGTGGATTGCATGGCCTGCCATTCGTCTAACGTCCGGCCGGTCGCCTGTTTTACCGCATAGGCGCGGATAAGCCGTTGCCGGTCCGCAGGGGGCAACCGGTCAGCCGCCGCGGTGTCCACAGCAACCAAGCGCTTATGGAATGCCACGGCGCCCTCTTCATCATAGAGGCGCCGGGCCACGTCAAACACGTCAGCGGGGATATCGGGAACCGGTGCGATCCCTTCGCGTAAAACCTTCAAATAGAGCCCGGTGCCACCGCAAACAATGGGCCAGCGGCCGCGCCGGCGAATATCATCGATCACCTGCACCGCCGTCTTCAGCCAGGCGCCGGCGGAACTGACCTCTGAAACCGATTGGATGCCGTAGAGGTGATGGGGGACGCGGGTCTCATCGGCGGGCGACGGCCGAGCAGTCAAGATCGCCAATTCCCGATAGACCTGCATGCTGTCTGCATTGACGATCTCACCGCCAAAAGATTCCGCCACGGCCATGGCAAGATGCGACTTGCCGCTTGCCGTCGGCCCCGCAATCACCAGAACGGGTGGTTGGTCAGCGATGGTGGCGTTCCCCTCATTCACATTTTGCATCAGTCTGAGCATTCCGTTATGGGATGCACAATGAATAGTGTACTTACCCTAGTGGCCCCAAAGGATAATCTCACCGAGGCAATTGTCGCCGAGGCCATCGCCGTACTCAACGGTGCCGGTGCCACCATCGGCGACCGTACCTGGCTTGCAGACGGCAAAGCGCTGGACATCGCCTTCGACGGCGCCGAGCCGCGCACGGTCGAGCCGGATCTTCGCGGCGCGTTGTCGGACATACCTATTGATCTGTTTGCTGGGCCGTCGCAAGGCCGACGGAAGCGCCTCTTGCTGGCGGACATGGACGCCACCATCGTAACCTCGGAAACCCTGGACGACCTAGCGGCGAGGGTGGGTCTCAAGCATCAGGTTGCAGCGATCACCGCGCGCGCCATGAACGGCGAATTAGATTTCGAAGTGGCCATCAAGGAACGGGTGAGCATGTTGAGCGGGCTGGCAGAATCGGCCCTGGCCGAAACCTACGCAAAAACTCAGATGTCGCCAGGAGCAGCGGCCCTCGTCCGCACTATGCGCGCCCACGGAGCCTATTGCGTTCTCGTTTCAGGCGGCTTTACCTACTTCACGTCACGTGTCGCCCAGGCCTGTGGTTTTCATGAGAACCACGCCAACCGCTTGGGCATAGTGAACAAAGCCCTAACCGGCAAAGTCCATGAACCGATTCTGGGCAAGGAAGCGAAGTTGGCGATATTGAACCGCCTGATCAGCGAACGCGGGTTAGCGACAGCAGAGACAGTGGCCATCGGTGACGGCGCCAACGATCTTCCCATGCTGCAAGCGGCCGGTCTGGGCGTTGCCTATCGCGGGAAGCCTGTCGTTACCAACGCGGCCCGGGCCCGCATTGACCACACTGATCTTCGCACGCTGCTCTTCTATCAGGGATACGGCGACGCAAATTTTGCCTGCTGAATAGAAAAACGGCGCCTGAATGCGCCGTTTCCCGTCATTGTGTTTTATCGATATGCTCAGCCGGTGGGCAAGCGCACCACCACAAACCGCATGCCGCCTTGCCCCTCGAGAAGCAAAAGCACCGTCTTACGGCCAGCCTTCTTGACCTCGCGAATCTTCTTCGCGACATCCGCGGTGGTCGACACTTCTTCCTGGGAAACTTCGACAATTATGTCACCAGGCCGGATGTTCTTCTCCGCGGCCGGACCGTCGCCGTCCACCTTGGTGACGAGCAAGCCCTGGGCATCCTTAGTCAGCTTGAAGCGCGAGCGCACCTGATCGGTAATCGCAGATAGCGTCAGCCCCAGATCGTCGATATCCCGCTCGCCGCCCTTCGGCTCGCCGCCGATTGACGTCACCTGTTTTTCGTCTTCCAATTCACCAACGGCAACCTTCAGCGTCTTGATCTCACCGTCGCGCCACACAGAAACCTCAGTGTCCTTGCCAACCTGGGTCTCGGCTACAATGCGTGGAAGGGAGCGCATTTCCTCAACCTTCTTGCCGTTGAACGTTAAGATCACGTCACCGGCCTTGATCTTGGCCATTTCGGCAGGGCTGCCCTTGATAACATTAGCTACCAGGGCACCTTTGGCTTCGTTAAGACCGAGCGTCTCAGCAATCTCATCGGTCACCGCCTGGATGTGCACGCCCAGCCAGCCGCGTTTGACTGAGCCATTTTTAATCAACTGGTCGATCACCGGTTTGGCGGTGGAGCTGGGGATAGCGAAGCCGATACCGACGCTGCCGCCCGTGGGAGAGAAAATAGCCGTGTTAATACCGATCACTTGACCCTTCAGGTTGAACATGGGCCCGCCCGAGTTGCCCCGGTTGATCGAGGCATCGGTCTGGATGTAATCGTCATAGGGGCCAGAATTGATATCTCGGCCGCGTGCTGAGATGATCCCCGCGGTCACTGTGCCGCCCAGGCCAAAGGGGTTGCCGATGGCAACAATCCAATCGCCCACGCGGGCAACACTCGAATCACCGAATCCTACGGCAGTAAGTTCCTTCCTGGGCTTAACCTTTAGAACGGCTAGATCCGTCTTCGGATCGCGGCCGATCAGTTCCGCCGGCAGGCGCGTATCGTCCTGCAGGATCACCGTAATCTCATCCGCATCGGCGATTACATGATTGTTGGTCACCACGTAACCGTCCTTGGAAATCACAAAACCGGAGCCCAACGAAGTCGCCCGTCTCGAACGCTGCTGCGGGCCGTTGCGGTCGTAGAACTCCTTAAAGAACTCCTCGAACGGCGAGCCCGGGGGAAGCTGCGGCATAGTGGGGCGCTCACGGCCCTCGACGGTTTGGGTCGTGGAAATGTTGACCACCGACGGCAACAGTTTTTCGGCCAAATCGGCAAAACTTTCCGGTGCGGTCTTAGCAAGCGCGGTTCCCGTACCGGACCAGGAAATCACCATGGTGGTGATCAACATGACCAACGTCCGCTCGGCAACGTTTTGCAAACCTGACAGATTGACTGCATTAGACATCATTTATCGAACCTCATCATGATCTTCGAAAACGGTTCCAGTGCGGAGCCCCAATCGAGAAAATTAAAAAACTTCGCGGAGGACCGCACAATGCGTTCTCTCCGACTTGTGATAGAGATATGAGCAACAAATATGGCCGAGGCATGACCCGTGAGGGGCATTACGGAGGCAACTCGTGCCCTCATCTCATCCCCGAATGAGCCAGACAAGGCCTACGGCTAGGGTGCTTAACGAGAGACCTGCCACGCGTAAGGTGGAGCTAGGTTGTTCCATAGCAATAGCCATCATGCGCTTCATACCGTCGGGAAACAGGGCGTAGACAATCCCCTCCAACGCAACGGCCAAGGCTAAAGCGGTGAATAGATCGCTCATGTGCCCTCCCGGCCTCGAATTACTGGTCCGCCTTGCCTCCGGAAGTTCCAAAGAACCGGAAGAATTCGGAATCTGGGCTAAGCACCATAGTGGTCCCTTCACCCAGCGCCTCGCCGTAAGCCTCCATGGACCGGTAGAAGTCAAAAAATGCCGAATCCTTGCCGAAGGCCTCGCCGAGGACGCGATTGCGTTCCCCTTCACCTTCACCGCGCAGGATTTGCGAAGACCGCTGAGCCTCAGCGATGATGATAGTGCGATCCTTATCGGCTTCCGCCTGAATGCGCGTTTTCTGTTCTTCACCTTCGGCCCGAAGTCGCGCCGCATGCGCAACGCGGTCGGATTTCATCCGGTTGTACACGGCCTGCGCCGTCTCGTTCGGGAGGTCTGTTCGGCCAATACGGACATCGACTACTTCCACGCCAAATTCGGGCGCCGAGGCTATCATCTGACGGGTGATCTTCTCCATGCTCGTGGCACGCTTTTCCGTAAGCATATCGCCAAGCAGAATACGGCCAATCTCCGCACGGACGGCTGCGTTGAGCCGGCGGCCAAAGACATCGCGGAAATTGGCATCCGTCAGCGCACGTTTCCGGTACTCCAATGGATCAACGATCTTGTAGCGCGCGAAAGCATCCACATTCAGTCGTTTCTGGTCGGCCAGAATGACCTCTTGGACCGGTGGATCGAGATCGAGTATGCGCCCGTCATATAACTCGGCGTTCTGGATGAACGGCATTTTGA
>DFRF01000168.1 GCA_002378125.1 Rhodospirillaceae bacterium UBA3470
GCGTCATCAAGAGATTAGGGACCAGCCGCGAGCAGATCGATGATCTGTTCGCGTATCCATCGGTAGGCGGACGAGAAAGATGGAACGATCATTTGTAAAAGAGATCGAGAACCTCAGGCTTGGTGCTGGAGACACGTTCTACGGCGAAGGCATTTTGGCGGTTACGAAGGCGCTATTGCAATCCGGCGTCACCTACGTCGGCGGATATCAAGGCGCTCCGGTCTCCCATTTGATTGATGTTATGGTTCAGGCGAAAAACGATATGGCGGAGTTGGGAGTGCACGTTGAGCCTTGCACCAACGAGGCTTCCGCCGCGGCCATGCTTGGCGCTTCGATTATGTATCCGGTGCGTGGCGCAGTAACCTGGAAATCAATCGTCGGCACGAATGTGGCCGCCGACGCCTTGTCGAACTTGGCTTCTCCCGGTGTCACCGGCGGCGCCTTGATTATCATTGGCGAAGACTATGGCGAGGGCGCCAGCGTCATCCAGGAACGCACCCATTCCTATGCCATGAAATCGGCGCTCTGGCTCATGGATCCGCGACCCGAACTAACCAATATCGTCAACTGCGTTGAAAAATCCTTCGAGCTTTCCGAGGCGTCGAACACGCCGGTAATGATGGAACTTCGTATCCGCGCCTGCCACTTGCAGGGAAGCTTTCTCGCCAAGGACAATGTGGCGCCCGATATCTCATCAAGAAAATTGCTGAGCGAACCAGCCGCCTTCAACTACGATTTCCTCTCCCATCCCCCGGTCACTTACGCGCACGAAAAGCGCAAGTATGACGAACGCATGCCCGCGGCGCGTGACTTCATCGTCAAAAACAGCCTCAACGAATTATCAAAAGGCCGCTACGGAGATGTCGGTATCATTGTACAGGGCGGCATCTATAACGCACTCATGCGGGCCATGACAGAACTGGGCCTAGTGGACGCAGATGGGAATTGTGATCTGCCGCTTTTGACACTCAATGTGGTCTATCCCTTGGTACCCAATCAGATTATCGATTTTGGCAAGGAAAAGAAGGCCGTGTTGATCATTGAAGAAGGCCAGCCCGCCTATATTGAGCATGAAGTTGCCTCACTGCTCATGCAGGCTGGGGTGAATGTTTTTCTATCCGGCAAGGACGTGCTGCCCATGGCAGGGGAATACACCTCCGAAACGCTGCTAGACGCAGTCGGAAAATTCCTCCGTCAACATCAGCCGGCGCTAGGAAACCAGTTGGGCGATCAAGCCTACGCCGCCGAGATTGAGGAACTGCGAAAAACCGCAACCAAGAAACTCCGCACGCCCGTGCCGCCTCGCCCGCCCGGTTTCTGCACGGGCTGCCCGGAAAGACCGTTTTTCGCGGCCCTAAAGCTGGTGGAGCAGGAGATTGGCAAGGTCCACTATTCCGCGGATATCGGCTGTCATTCCTTTGCTACTTTCCCACCCTTTGGGTTTGGCAATTCGATCCTCGGTTTCGGCATGAGCCTGGCGTCCGGCGCTGGTGTCCGGAGTTTTCAAAAGCGCCGCCCCCTCGCCGTAATGGGAGATGGCGGGTTCTGGCACAACGGGCTCCTGTCCGGAGTGGCCTCACGACTGCTGAACGATGGCGATGGCGTCCTGGTGATCATGAAAAACGGCTACACCTCGGCAACAGGCACCCAGGAACTGATCTCGTCGCCAGGGTCGACGGCGAAATTGAGGGCTGCAGAACAAAGTGCTACATCTGGCGATCAGACCATAGAGGATGCCCTCATGGGGGTCGGCGTGCAGTGGCTACGCACGATCCATACCTACCGGGTATCGGAAATGCGGAGCACGCTGAAGGAGGCGTTCAAATCCACCTTCGATGGTCTCAAAGTAATCGTCGCAGAAGGCGAATGCCAACTGGAACGTCAACGCCGAATCAAGCCCATCCGAGCCAAGGCGCTGGCCGCTGGCGAACGGGTGCAGAGCACGCGCTTCGGTATCGATGAGGATACATGTACGGGTGATCATTCCTGTATCCGACTATCGGGCTGTCCGACACTTACGGTGAAAACATCCACTGACCCCTTAAAGACCGATCCCGTAGCTCATGTGACCGCCGGATGTGTTGGCTGCGGGCTCTGCGGCGAGATTGCTCATGCCGCGACGCTTTGTCCGTCCTTCTGGAAGGCTGACATCGTCTCTAATCCCTCCAGGTATGAGCGCTTCAAAGCGACTATTGCCAGAATATTTACGGGGGTGCCGGCGGTATGAACGTCTCCATGGAAACCGACAGACCACTTCGCATACTAATCCTGGCCCTCGGCGGCGAGGGAGGCGGCGTGTTGATGAACTGGGTCGTTGCGGCAGGCCGGCGGGCAGGCTATACGGTGCAGGCGTCATCCGTACCAGGCGTCGCCCAGCGCACTGGCGCGACTAGCTACTACATCGAAGTGGCCAAGGCCAATGATGCGCGCGCAGCGGCCCTGGCGCTGGTACCCATGCCTGGACGTGTTGACGTGGTGATCGCCAGTGAACTTATTGAGGCCGCGCGCGCCATGGAGCGCGGGTTCGTCTCGCCTGATCTGACGACGCTGATTACATCATCGAGCCGGGTCTACGCCACAGCCGAAAAACTGGCCATGACGGATGGTCGTTACGATTCCGATGCGGTCGCGGATGCCGCGCAGGCCTTAGCGAAGTCTCTCCATATGATAGACCTTAGCGCTTTGGCTCAAGATCACGATACCTTCATCAGCGCCACCATGTTCGGTGCGCTCGCAGGCAGCGGGGCGCTTCCCTGGTCGACGGACGATTGCCGCCGGGTGATGGGCGAGGGCCCAGGCGCAGAAGCCAATAAGTCCGGCTTTGACGCCGCGTCTACAGCAGTCGTGAGCGGCGGTGCGCCGCCAACCGCAAACGTGCCCCCTTCGCCATCTCCCGCGCTACTCTTGCCATCCGACCTGAATTTATCCGCCGTATCCGAGGAGTTGGCGTCTATAGCAACCCACGGCTACGACCTGACCGTGGATTTTCAGGATGCGGAATACGGCCGTGTTTACCTGTCTCGGTTGCAGCGGCTCATGACCGCTGCCGACACGAATGACCACACCGCCAGGCATGCGCTGACTGAAGCGGCCCGCCGATTGGCATTGTGGATGGCCTATGAGGATATCGTACGGGTCGCCGACCTGAAAACCAGGCCGGAGCGTTTTCGCAAGATCGCCGATGAGGTCGGCTTGCAGCCAGGCCAGGTCTTGACGGTTACTGAATACCTGAAACCGCAAGCTGAAGAGATCGCCGCAATCCTGCCGGTAAAGTTCGGCCAATGGGTCCGCCGTCATGTTTCCGCTGGCGGCCAACTGCCCTTCGTCGGCGAGGGCCGCTACCTGAAATCCACAGGCGTGTGGGGCTATTGGATGCTGCGCACGGTCGCAGTCTTGAAGCGGATCCGACGTAAATCTCTGCGCTTTCAAGAAGAACAGGCTACCATCGCCATCTGGCTAGACGCCATGGAGAAAGCCTTGCCCGCATCGACGGCCTTTGCCGGGGCCTTGGCCGAGTTGCCGCGCGTTTTAAAGGGCTATTCAGATACGCAAGCCCGTGGCCAAAAGGCCTTTGACTCCATTATGAGCCAGATCGTTCTGCCAGCGTCAGCAGCCGGTCGCATCGCTGACGTAGCAGATGATCTGCGCATCGCCATCGCCGCAGCGCTGAGCGACCCGGAACACGGGAAGCTGGCAGACGCCTTGCCGCGTCCTGCGGATCCGACAGCTTAAGCCAGAACAAGCGAGGCCGCTTATGCTGATTAGTCGCCGTGACGTGGAAATTTCCTGGGGCGACTGCGACCCTGCGGACATCGTTTACTTTCCGAACTATTTTCGCTGGTTCGACGCCTCAACAGCGAATCATTTCGCCACGGCGGGGCTACCAAAGCCGGAGCTGGTCCGCCGATACAACGTGGTTGGTTTTCCCATGGTGGACACCAGCGCCAAGTTTCACGTGCCATCCAAGTACGGTGACGTGGTGACCATCGAAACCGAGATTATGCGTTTTGGTCGCTCGAGTTTCGATATCGAACACCGTCTCCTGCGCGGTGAGACCCTGGCCGTGGAAGGGTTTGAAAAACGCGTACTCGCGCAAAAGAAGGAAGACGGAGATGGGATTCGGTCAATCGCGATCCCACAAGAAGTCATCGCCTTGTTTGAGGATTGAACCTGAGGGGCACTATATCTGTTTGAACGAAAAACAGTTGATGAACGAAACGGCGCACGAACGGGTCGGTGACGTTACCAGTTCAAGTCTCGCATGCGATCTGCGGAAATGAACGGAGCCCAAGGATACGTATCAGAGGACGGCGGAGATGTCTGCCACGCCAGTATGCCGACGACACCTAGCGCCGCAGTTGAGCTTCTCGGGTCAACGCTGCAAGACGATAGAAACCGTGCGCCATCTTGGAAAAGGGTGTTAGCAGAAAGAACGCCAGAACAGCGCCCAAGTGGAAGGCTAAAAGCTCGGTCAGCCAGGCGCTGTCGCCGCCCGCATATAGCACCAATCCGGATGCGCTGACCACGAACAGCAGCACCACAAACGCCATTTCGCCGCCCCAAACCCGCGCATCCCCGAGATCCCGCGAGCTATTTAGTTTCAGCATCACCAGGACCAGCGTCCCAAGGCATAGCAGGACACCGCCGACGAGCCCCAAAATCTTGGGCAACGAAAATAACGGATATGGTGCCGGCATGTCGAAGGCGTAATGCATGATTGTTGCCACGGACGTTGAGGTAAAACACAAAAGGAAGCCATACATCGTGGCGTGGTGGGCGTTGCGGCGGGTGTGAGAAAAGCGGTCTTCGTCTTCGAAGTTGCAACCATCGCCATGACCGCCCGACAGGTTTCGCATCGTTGCCGCCTGTGAGAAGGCCCAAGTTAAATCTGTCACCCGTATCGGTATGCCCCCGACGCGACGCCAATAGTTTCGCAAGCCGACCGCCATCAAAACCAACGGCATTACGAATGCGGGTAGGAAGATGGCCACCATAGCGTTGTGGGATAGAACCGCGTAGAATCCCTCCCCGCCGGTGCTGCCAATGGCCTTGGCCGCCCAGATCATGGTGGCGAAGGCGATCACCACAGTGGCGGCCAGCGCTGTCCCATGACTGTGAAACAGGCGTGCCAGACCCGACGGCGCGGTCAGGTCCTGCCAGCTCTCCTGACGCACCCGGGCCAGAATACCCGGAAGGTTCAGATTAAACTCATGCGGCTCCGTGAACTGGCAGGCGTAATAACATCCGCGGCAGTTGTGACAAAGATTGGCAATTTGCGTAATGTCCCCATCGGCAAATGCCCGTTTGCGATGCAAGGCTGGGAATACAGCGCAATACCCCTCGCAATACCGACAGGCGTCACAGATCTGCAACTGGCGGACCGCTTCGACAATACTCTCACTGGACATGCTTAGCAGCCTCACGTCCTGCGATACGTCCAAAGACGGTCCCAATGGTCATACCAAAGCCGCCCATATAGCCTTGGCCTAGGATCGACCCAGCCATGGTTTCACCTGCCGCCCATAGGTTGGTAATTGGCCCGTCGGCACCTTGCACCTGCGCATTCTCGTCAACTTTAAGGCCGAGGTAAGTGAAAGTCACTCCAGGGCGCAAGCTGTAGCCATAGAAGGGCGGCTTATTAATTGGCCGAGCCCAGTTTGTTTTTGGCAGGTTTAAACCTTCAGTTGCCAGACCGTCCAATTCTGTAGGATGGAAATCGCCCTCTCGGCATCCGGCATTGAAAGCTTCAATCGTTGCCATTCCAGCCTTAACGGGTACGCCAAGAGCTGTCAGAAGTTCTGGCAGGGTATCCGCCGCTATTGGGGGAAAGACGGACGGCATGAACAAGTCGATAGATTTTGAATCAATGATTGAATATCCCACCTGGTCCGGCTCCGCCGCAACCAACCGACCCCAAATGGCATAGCGTTTGGGCCAGATGTCTTCACCCTCGTCGTAGAACCGGAGGCCGTCCTTATTAAGGACTACTGAAAACGGCACACAATCCAGGCGGGTGACGATGCCACCATCAAACTTCGGCGCGCGACCATCGATCGCAACGGCGTGGCATTGCGTTGGGTCGCCGACAGACTTTGCGCCCTGGTCGAGGAGATCCTTGAGAACTTTTCCTTTGTTGTAAGGCGTGCCTCGGATCAAAAAGTTTTTCGCCGCGGGCCCCCAAGCTCGGGTCAGCCAATCGATATCGCTCTGGAATCCACCAGACGCGACAATCACAGCTTTCGATTGTAGTCGTCGGGTCTGACCATTGTGTGTGAACTCGACGTATTGGGCTACATCACCCTCTAGTTCCACATGGGTGACCGCTGCTTCATAAAGCACCACGATTCCAAGTTTCTCTGCAGTCCTATAGTAGGCGTTGACGAGCGCCTTGCCTCCACCCAAAAAGAATGCGTTAGTGCGCCCCAGGGATAGTGTCCCAGACAAGGACGGCTGAAACCTCACCCCGTGCGCCTCCATCCACGGCAGGCACTCCTCGGACCTCCGGATGGTCATGCGCGCGAGGTGTTCGTCGGTCTTCCCCGCTGTCACTTTTAAGAGGTCCTGGAAATATTCCTCTTCATCGTAACTGTCGTGCATCACCGACAGCGGGCCATTATGCATGCAGCGGAAGTTCCTTGTATGTCGGGAGTTGCCGCCGCGGTAGGGTTTCGGTGCCCCCTCCAGCATGAGAACAGACGCCCCCAACTCAGCGGCGCTCATGGCGGCGCAAAGCGCAGCGTTGCCGCCACCAATTATGACAATATCAGACGCATCTGTGCGTGGCAGCATTACCGGCACCTCAAGAAGAAGAACATTTGCAGTAAATTTTGTATACGGCTGTATATATATCGAATCAACCGCCTGTCTAAGTCCATGGGCCTCGCCCCGGTAATCGCGCCAAGGATGGCCACTTCTTTGGTTGATCGCAGGATTTCGAAAATCATGCGCGTGCGACCCAATACCCAGGGGTGTGTGCACATCGAAAATGTCTTGGTGATCAAATCACCGGCGCGGCTAGGCAGGGCGGAAACTAGTCCGGATCGCTTGAGGCAAGCAAATCGCCTCCGTCACCGTTCTGATAGCTAATTGGATGCTCATGAGCTGTTCTCGCACTGTGGAGTATCCATTATTTGATTATACACGTCGCACTTAACGCCGCGCAGGTTGAGGCTTTCCAGGATGATCGACAACAATGCCCAATTCATGCTTAGCTTGGCTCCTCTCCTCACCATTCACGCCCTAGCACGAAACCGCAATGACGGTCCGGACAGGCTTATGGGGACGGCAAAAGCCTTACTCGACTTCGCGCGGCATAGGACGAGAGGGAATTTCCGCAAGCAATCCGCCGGCGGCCATAGCGACGATCTCATCCCG
>DFRF01000021.1 GCA_002378125.1 Rhodospirillaceae bacterium UBA3470
GCCCGGCACGCTTGAGCGTAGGCGTCGTCAATGGCGGCACTAGTGACGCTTTTGCCAAGCGAACGCTTGAGCTCCCAGGTCTCGTCCAAAAGCCGACCGAAGTCGTCCATATCCCCGTCGTTGCCGAGAATTCTCAAAGCTTCACTCACATGAGCATGAATTTGTCGCAGTTCCGACTTCTTGCAACGGAAATTGGAAATCACCTCAGCGGCGATGTCGGAAGCGAAGCGTTTGCGTCCGAGGAAGAACAGCATCAAATTATTATTCAGCTCCTGCTTCCGTTCAGGGGCCATAGAAAATGGCAGGATATTGATGTCGTCGCCTGGCCCGAAGCAGATGTGATTCATGCCGCCGCAACTGACCGCGATCTGATCTTGAGAGCCTACATTTTCACCCAACCGGTCTTGTTCCAACGTGGTTGCACTTTGGTACAATTTCTCGACGTCCATAGCCCGGCCCTTCAACGCCGTCAAAGCCATGATCAGGGCAACCGCAAACGCCGAACTCGAACCCATGCCGCTCCGTGCTGGCAGATCACCATAATGATGCAACTCAACACCCCGGCTATCGTCATACCCCAGCATCACTAAGGCTTCTCGAACTGCTGGATGACGAATATCGAAGATCGAGGCAACGACTTCGATACTGGACCAGACGATCCGGTGCTGGGCGGGAAAGAACCGAGGAAAATACCGACACGTGACGTAACAATACTTATCTATGCTGGTCGATAGCACCTGGCCACCCTCCTCTCGGTACCAGTCAGGGTAGTCAGTACCACCGCCAAAAAAGGAAATTCGATAGGGTGCGCGAGCAACAATGAGGCTCATACCATAACTCCAGCAGCAAGGCTTTGGCGATGGTAATTCAAAAGATCACCTAGGGTTTGCTCCAACTCAATTTCCGGCGTCCATCCAGTGGCCTTCTGAAATCGTGAGATATCCGGAACCTGTAGGGTGACATCGGACGGCCGAAGCAGGTCAGGGTCAACCAAGTGCTCGACAGGCACAAGGGCCATGGATTTTAGTATTTCAAGAATGTCGCCAATGGTTACGGTGCGCGTACCGCCAATGTTGTAGACCTCGCCCGGCGGGCATTTCTCCAGCAAAAGCCAATAGGCGCGCACTGCATCGCGCACGTCAGCATAGGTACGCACACTATCCAAATTGCCGACGCGGACCGGCTCGGATTGGAGCCCGGCCTCGATCCGTGCGATCTGGCGGGCGAAGGCGCTTTCGGCAAAAACCGCGCCGCGCCTTGGTCCCGTGTGCGTGAACATCCGTGTGCGTAGGACATGAAGACCGAACGAAAGGCCGTATTGATAGGCGATCATGTCCTCGCCAACCTTCGACACTGCATAGGGACTGGCCGGGCGGAACGGCATGGTCTCGCGGATCGGCAAGTCCGCCTCTATCACCTGACCGTAAACCTCCGAAGAACTGCAAATATGAATGCGCGCCTCGACCCCCGAGTGCCTCACCGCCTCCAGGAGGTTGGAGGTGCCGATGACATTTGTTCGCAAAGTGTCTACCGGCGCGGTGAAACTAGTCGTGACGTAGGATTGCGCCGCGAGGTGGAAGATGCGGTCCGGCTGGACCGTCTCGAGCAGCCGGATCAATGAGCCAAGATCATTCAGATCGGCCAAATGAACAGAAATTCGGTTGATCGCGTGGCGGATGTTGTCGATGGGGCTGCGCCAGCGCATTAGGCCATGCACCTCGACGTCGGCGTAATTGGCAAGAACGTGGTCAACAAGGTGGCTACCAACCATGCCCGTCACGCCTGTGATCAGTATGCGCACTCCCGCGCCTCCCCAGCCTCGTTACCTTCCAAGACTATGCCTCACTCCAGGTTCACTTTCTAGGTTCCCGGGCCGATACCGTAAAGATCCAGCGCGGCGAAAAATGCATCGGCGCGGGCGAAATCTGCCGGCGTACCAATATCGATGAAGGCACTATTAGCGCGAACCACGTTGACCCCGCTTGGGATCAGCGTCGGCATAATGTCGGTTTCAAGAGATAGGATGCCGGGCGTGAAGTCGTTCAGTGCGGCGCGCTGAAATAGATAGACACCGGCATTAATCCAGCCCGGTCCGTCACTGCTTTTTTCGGAAAACCCGACAAGGCGATCCCCCGAAAGCTCGAGCGCCCCGAAGCAGCCGCGTTCCGGCGCGCGCACGGCAACTATGGTCGCCGCCGCATCATGATCGGCAAGCAGCTCCGCCACGTCGATATTCACGAAGCTGTCCCCGTTGAGCACGGCCACAGTCTCGCCTTCCGTATCGGACAGCGCATGCAGCAGGGCTCCACCGGTCCCGAGCGGTGACGGTTCTACACTGACAACGATGGGCGGCACGTCGGCAATAGCCGCACAGTGTGCAGTCAACGCCTCGGCTTTATAACCAGCGGCGATGACGATCTTGGAGAACGCGCCGCTTTGGGCCAGCTGAGCTATGAGATAATCGATAAACGGCCGGCCCGCCACCGGTGCTAGCGCCTTCGGCCGGCCTTGCCAAACGGCCTGCAGCCGGGTCCCCTGGCCGCCCGCTAGAAGGATGGCCGCCGTCATCTCAGCAGGCTTCCATATAGGCGGCTTTGCGGTCGCGTTCGGATAGGATGGGGTCGGTGATCGGCCAATCAATACCCAGAGCCGGCTCGTCCCAACGTATGGTAAATTGGCGATCACCGTTATACAGCTCAGTCTGTTTGTAGCTGAAGATGGCACGATCGCTGAGGATCAAGTGACCGTTAGCGAAGCCCGCCGGAATCAGAACTTGGAGTCGGTTCTCTTCCGTCAACTCAAACGTTTCCCAGCGAAGGTACTGGTCCGAACCGACGTGGAAATTGACGACTGCTAACAGCAGCGCCCCTTCGATGCAGCTCACCAGCTTCCAGGTCTTGTCGTCGCCGTGAAGTCCCCTTAGCACGTGACGGCGAGACACGGAAATATCGTCTTGGATGAAATTCTGGTCGATACCCGCCGCTGCGTAGAGCGATTGGTTATAGGTCTCGACGTAGGTTCCGCGATGGTCGGTGAAAATCGTCGGCGGGGTTGCGATCAACACCCCGTCTAAGGTCGTTGTCACGACATCCATTAGCCTGCCTCTATAAGTCTTCAACTCGTTCGAAGTGGACACGGTGGTTTGCC
>DFRF01000010.1:0-7826 GCA_002378125.1 Rhodospirillaceae bacterium UBA3470
CTGGTAATGATGCAGGTGAAACACCGGTGCAGTCTCGGCCGCCTCGGGCAGGTCGCCTAGTCGGAGATCGATAGCAACACTGGGCACCGTGCCCGCGGGAACACCGGCGATCGTGCCCTCCGATTGCCGGTGAGTATGGCCACAAAATAATCCAACCACGTGATCGTATGCGCCGATGACACCAGACAGCCGTTCGATGGCATCTTGGTTGTCATATTGCCAGCGATATTTGGATTCCCGCACCTCGAAGGGCGGATGGTGCATAAACAGAGCACACGGTTTTTTAATCTGGGCATTTAGGGCCCTGGACAGGCATTGGGAGCGAGCGTCACAGTAGTCCCCCATGTTGGACTCACCGCTCAAAGTGTCCAGAGCGATCAGCCGGACCGGATGGTCATCGATCTCGTATTGTAAGAAATCCATCCCCGGCATCAGATTACGGCCTGTCGGGAAATTGGCGCGGATCAGGGCTCGATCGTCACGGTTGCCTGCCGCAGCGTGCAGCGGGACACGGAGATTTCTAAGGATGTCCAACGCTGCCTCATATTTTTCTGCTGTACCGTTGTGCGCCATATCGCCTGTGTGGATCACCAAGTCCGGCGGGGGGTCAAGGGCATTGATGGCCGCAACCACGCGTTCCACATCCTTCAGGCGTTGGGCGCTGTTGGGATGGTCGGGATCGATATGGGTATCAGAAATCTGGGCGATGATCATGTCGGCTATGCCTATCCCATTGCACGACGGATCTCAATATTTTCGATCCTCCTAAGAACTTGGTCTGTACCGTCCGATGTTGCTACCGCAAACTTGGGGCTGTTCGAAGGCGGCTGCCTATTAGCGAAGTGTCATGCCATAACGGTTATGTGGGGGCACTTCTCCCACGGTGGCCTTTGCGACGACAAGAACGAAGGCCTGGACAACGTGGGGATCCGTTACGGGTACCGGCTCTAGCGACGCGTAAGCAAACAGCTTTTTTTCAGTATTTCAGCGACGCGGAAGACCCGGCAGAAGAAAGAGCGCACTTAGCGACGGCGGACATGCCGTCCAAATTACCAAAGGACGCCAACCCGCAGGCGTCCATCTTGGAATAAAGAAAATATAGCGCGCCCTCATCCACCAAGTGCTTGGCAAGTCCGATGGCGATCCCACACCAAACATAGAGGCCCAGTATGGTCGCGCCCTGGTCTGAACCGCATTATCGGCCCCTTTCATGGGCCGCCCCCTCAGGCAATAAACGTACCCCTTCACGAAGGTACTGATAGGGATAGACACGGGGATCGACGATATGGGCTCCCGGAGCCAATGCAATCAGGGTCTTCTCGGCAATGGGATCGAAATCGGCGCGGAAGTGACAAGTACTCTTCAAGGCCAGTATTTTTTGTGCGCTGGGATCGATACCGATATGGCGGAAGATGTCCTGGTCGTAGGCCTGCATACGCCGGGACGCGACAACGATCTGGATGCCCTCGATCTTCAGCACCGCTGTGGGGCCAAGGTTGACCTTCCGGCCCGGAATGCTTTTGCCCGTGGTGGTGAAGCGCCCATCACTCAGCGCGATCACCTCGAAGGTGCCGGAGAACGGCTGGTCGCCGGGGATATCATGCTTGCCGCCCAGGTCAATGGAAATCGTGTTGCCGATCCCCGCATCGTGCGCCGCCTGGGCCGCTTCCCCGTCCCACATGACGCACATGGCGACACCCTTGGCGCCTTGGCGGTGCAGAGACGCCAACAGACCCGTTGTATCGCAAGTGCCGCCACACCCGGGATTGTCCTGAGTGTCGGCGATGATAACCGGCTTATCGGCCGCAGCCGCTAAGTCCATGGCCTGGGCGACGGCGTCATCCGTATCCAACAGCGGTTCCGCAAATGCCGCCTCGCGTTCCAGGATCATCGCCTCCAACATGTCGGCGTTCCGATCGGCCGCCTCCTGCGTGAAGGCGTGGCAAACCACCGCGGGGCCGCATTCGGCCAAGTCGGACGGCGGAAACCCGGCACCATAGCTGAGGTTCAAGACGTCACCACTTTCCGCCGCCACCGACGCTTCGATGATCGCCTTCGTCGGCTCCACCAAGGTGCATTGGAAATTCAGGGGCAATAGGAATGGAATGCGCCGCAGGGCCTTGAAACGCGGAATGCCATCGGTCAGCACACGCTTCAGTAACACCGCTGAGCGGCCGCCCGTATGCTGGCGATCGACATGTGGATAGGTCAGATAAATAGCCATCCCGTCGCAGTTGTCGACCATCTGCTGAGTGATGTTGACATGGTAGTCAAGGGTGATCACCAGGGGTATATCGATACCGATACAAGCGCGCACCCGGCGCAACAATTCGCCTTCCGCATCGGGAAACGTCTCCGAACACATGGCGCCGTGGAGGTCCAAATAAACCGCATCCACGGGCATAGCCTTTGACAGCATGCCGACCAGTTCGCCGACAATGCGTTCAAAACAATCGTCCGTGATGTAGCCGCCGGCGCCCGCGTGACCCCAGATCAGCGGCACCAGTTCGTGTTCGTCCCCCATCTCATCCAAAAATCCTGACATGCCGAACGGCGCGCCGATGGTCCGTTCAATGACTTCGACGCCACGCGCGAGCGGCGGAAACTCGCCACCATTGTTGTAGTAGGCGTAATCCGTGCGCATGGGTACAAAGCAATTGGTTTCGTGTAGAAAACCGCCTATGGCGATGCGTGCCATAATATCATCTCCCCTGTGGTCTCAAACCACCCTAGCGGTATCGGCCAGGAGTCAAGGCTCCCCCCTTTCAAAGAGGTCGCGATCCTTGCTCATTGGTCACCCCAATGATAGGTTCCGCGCCGCGGCAAAGGATATATTTTTCAAGGCATCGAACAGGAATTCCAATGTCTCTCGACCGTGATGACGTGCGCAAAATCGCCTTTCTAGCGCGGATCAAAATCGAAGACGCCGAACTAAAGCCCTTAGCGGACGAGTTGAACAGCATCATCGGCTGGGTAGAGCAATTAGGTGAGGTCAATACGGAAGGCGTCCAGCCCATGACCTCGGTCGCGGAAATGCTGGCGCCACAGCGCCCTGATCAGGTGACCGACGGCAACGTCACCCAGAAGGTCCTCGCCAATGCGCCGGACCGGGTGAAAAATTTTTATACCGTGCCAAAGGTGTTGGACTGATGGGCAAGCTCAATGACCTGACCATCGCCGAGGCCCGTGACGGTCTGGCTGCGGGCGATTTCTCCGCTGCCGAACTGACCGAAGACTGCATTACCGCCATGGAAGCGGCGCGCAACCTCAATGCGTTCATCACGGAGACGCCGGAAATTGCCCGTGAACGAGCCGCTACCTCGGACGCGCGGCGCGCCCGGGGCGAGGCTCTAGGGGCGCTTGACGGCATCCCCATCGCCGTGAAGGATCTATTCTGCACCACGGGCACCCTGACTTCGGCTGCGTCACACATCTTGGACGGGTTCACGCCAACCTACGAATCCACCGTGTCGCAAAATCTCATCAATGCAGGTGCGGTGATACTGGGCAAAACCAACCTTGACGAATTCGCCATGGGATCCGCCAACATCACCAGCTACTACGGCAACGTTAAAAACCCATGGATTGGTCCCAATGGTGAGGACCTGGTACCCGGTGGCTCCTCAGGCGGCTCGGCCACCGCGGTCGCAGCCAATATCTGTCCCGGCTCTATTGGCACGGATACCGGTGGCTCGATCCGGCAGCCTGCCAGTCTCTGTGGCGTCGTCGGCATGAAACCGACCTATGGGCGATGTTCCCGCTGGGGCACGGTGGCCTTCGCCTCCAGCTTGGACCAGGCCGGTCCCTTCGCTCGCACAGTCCGCGATAATGCGCTGATGCTCGAAGGCATGGCCGGACATGACCCTAAGGATTCAACCTCCGCCCCCATCGACGTGCCAAATTTTGAAGCCTCCATCAGCGGCGATTTGAAAGGCCTGACGGTCGGCATCCCAGAAGAGTACACCCTCGACGGTATGCCCGAGGAAATCCAAGCACTTTGGGACCAGGGTGCAGCCTGGATGAGAGAGGTCGGCGCGGAGATCAAACCAGTTTCCTTACCGCATACTAAATATGCATTGCCAGCCTATTACATTGTCGCCCCAGCGGAGGCATCCTCCAACCTAGCCCGCTATGACGGTGTACGCTACGGCCTTCGAGTCGAAGGCGCGACCCTAGACGAAATGTATGAAAACACCCGGGGTTCCGGCTTCGGCGCCGAAGTACGCCGCCGGGTGATGATCGGAACTTACGTGTTGTCGGCGGGCTACTACGACGCCTACTACGTGAAGGCCCAACAGGTGCGGACCATCATTCTTAATGAGTTTAACACGGTCTTCGAGGACGTGGACGTGCTGCTCACTCCCACTGCGCCTAACGCCGCCTTCCCCATCGGCGCGAAGATGGACGATCCGGTAGCCATGTACTTGAATGACGTGTTCACGGTGCCAGCCAATATGGCGGGCCTGCCCGGCATCAGCGTGCCGGCGGGCTTGGATAAGTCGGGCCTGCCCTTGGGGCTTCAGATTGTCGCTAAGCCCTTCGACGAAGAAACCATGTTACGCGCTGCCGACGCGCTCGAGCGGGCTGCGAATTTCACGGCCAAGCCAAGGTACCTGGGAGGGCAGTGACATGGCCTATTTGATCGAAAGCGACAGCGGCACCTGGGAAGTGGTGATTGGTCTTGAGGTCCATGCCCAGGTCTCTTCGCGGGCAAAGCTATTCTCCGGTTCGCCCACGGACTTCGGCGCCAAACCCAACACCCAGGTCTCCCTGGTCGATGCGGCTATGCCGGGCATGCTGCCGGTCATTAACGAAATATGCGTGGAACAAGCGGTGCGGACGGGTTTGGGCCTGAACGCCCAGATCAACCTGCACTCCGTGTTCGAACGGAAGAACTATTTTTATGCCGACCTGCCCCAGGGCTATCAAATCAGCCAGTACCAGTATCCGATTGTGGGTGAAGGCACCGTCGTCCTGGACATGCCGGACGGCACGACCCGGGAGATTGGCATCGAGCGCCTGCACATGGAGCAGGACGCCGGCAAGTCCATGCACGACCAGGACCCAAAACGCTCTTTCATTGATTTGAACCGCGCCGGCGTATGCCTAATGGAGATCGTTTCCAAACCCGACCTTCGATCACCGGAGGAGGCCGGTATCTATGTGCGCAAGCTGCGCTCCATCATGCGCTATTTGGGCTCATGTGACGGCAATATGGAACAGGGTTCGCTTCGGGCGGACGTGAACGTTTCCGTGCGTCTGCAGGGTGAAACGGACTTTCGTACCCGCGCCGAGATCAAGAACGTCAACTCGGTCCGTTTTATCATGCAGGCTATTGAGGTCGAGGCCACACGTCAGGTAGACGTTTGGGAATCGGGAGATGAAGTAGTCCAGGAGACCCGTTTATTCGACCCGAATCGTTCGGAGACGCGCTCCATGCGGGCCAAGGAATTCGCCCACGACTACCGCTACTTCCCTGACCCCGACCTACTACCGCTCGATCTGGATCAAACCTACGTGGACGATATCGCCGCCAAGCTGCCTGAACTGCCGGACGCCAAAAAGGATCGTTTCATAGTCGACTATGGCCTGTCCGCATACGATGCTGGCGTATTGGTCGCGGATAAGGAAACAGCCCTGTTCTTCGAGGAGGCCGCAGAGGGCCGCAATGCGAAGCTGGCTGTGAACTGGCTGACCACTAATCTCTTCGGGGCATTGAATGCGGCCGGCAAGGAGATCACAGAAAGCCCTATCAGCGCGACCCATCTAGGCGGCCTTTTGGACTTGTTGGCGGATGGCACGATTTCTTCGCGCATCGCCAAGGACGTGTTCGAAGAGATGTTCCAGACCTCCAGGGACCCGGCCGCCATCATCGAGGAGAAAGGCCTCAAACAGATCACGGACACAGGCGCCATCGAAGCCGCCGTGGACGCGGCCATCATCTCCAACCCGGAACAGGCCGACCAGGTCCGCGACGGCAACGACAAGGCCATTGGTTGGTTCGTCGGTCAGGTGATGAAAGCAACGCAGGGGAAAGCCAACCCGCAAGCCGTGAACGAACTGCTCCAGACGAGGCTCAAAGGCTAGCCACAAGCATGTCGTGAAACAACTTTTGGTTCAGTTCATTGTCCTCGACGACTAAGATCATATTAGTCATGGAATTCTGCGAAATGTTCCTGCGCTGCAATCGGGACGAAATCACACGAATGGAGCTTGTCATCCTTATCACCAGTATATGAATACATCTAATTATGCACGGACTGATAATCACAAAATGAAAACGATCATTCGAAACGCCCTGGTCTACGATGGGTCTGGAAATCAGCCGCAAGGTTCCAGCGACGTTGCCGTCGAGAACGGCGTTATCATTCAGATTGGCAAGGGCTTAGATCCAGCCGGGGCCAAGGTCATCAGCGCAGACGGCTTAGCACTCATGTCTGGCATAATAGATACCCACACGCATTACGATGCCCAGGTCACCTGGGACCCCCTTCTGGACCCGTCGTCATCGTTAGGCGTAACCACGGCGGTGATCGGCAACTGCGGGTTCACAATCGCCCCCTGCCGGGAAGCGGACCGGGAACTCATCATGCGCAACCTAACCCAAGTGGAAGGCATGTCTCTGGACGCGCTCCGCGCCGGTATCGATTGGTCATTTGAATCTGTCCCGGAATATCTGGACATGATCGAGAGGCGCGGTCTGGCGCTGAATGTAGCGGCCTTCATCGGTCATTCGTCGCTTCGCACCTATGTCATGGGTAACGCCGCCACCGAGCGTGCAGCGAACGATGATGAAATTGCTGCCATGGAAGCCATCGTCGATGCAGGCATGCGCGCTGGCGCTATCGGCTTTGCCACCTCCACGGCGCCCCAGCACAATGGTCATGGCGGCCTTCCCATGCCGTCGCGGCTTGCCGATGATCGGGAGCTGGAGACCTTGGGCGGCGTTCTTGGCAAACACGGGCGGGGCATTTTCATGCTGACAAAGGGAGCTCGCACCGATGTGCCCTATCTGGAGAACTTAGCTAAGAAAATCGGCCGGCCGATTATGATCGCGGCACTCCTGCACAATTCAACCAACCCCTCAGGCACCTTCGACGAACTGGCCGCCATCACGGCGGCCCGTGGCCGTGGTCAGGAACTTTGGGGCCAGGTGTCGTGCTGTCCGCTAACCATGGATTTTACCATCCGGTCGGCCTACCCCTTCGAAAGCCTCAACGCCTGGTCCCCGGCCATGAAGGTGGAGCCGGAGTTCTTGCCGGCTATACTCTCGGATACGGCGTTTCGGGACGCGGTCCGAGCCGAACTGGAAGAACCGGCTGGCGTGCGCCTATTCAACGGCGAATGGCACAAGTTGGTAGTTGTCGAGGTTGGCGATGCCACCCATGCCCACGCGGAAGGCAAGACCGTGGCGCAGTTAGCTGGCGACGCAAACGTCGAGCCCCTGGACTGGATGCTAGACTTTGCCATCGCCGACGGCATGAACACAATCTTCACAGCGGTGTTGCTGAATTCCGACGAAGATGCCGTCGGCCGGATGATCCGCGATCCCAGCGCGTCGGTAGCCTTGAGCGACGCCGGCGCGCATCTGACGTTCTTCTGTGACGCCGGTTTCGGCCTACACCTCATGGGCCATTGGTCCCGCGATCTGGGCGCCCTGCCCCTAGAAATGGCGGTTCATGAGCTGTCAGGCAAGCCGGCGGAGATTTTCCGAATTCCAGACCGCGGCCGAATCGCGCCCGGCTATCACGCGGATTTGTTGCTGTTCGACCCGGCTACTGTCGGTCGAGGCCCGAATCGGCGGGTCTTCGACCTACCAGGGAACG
>DFRF01000010.1:8147-14418 GCA_002378125.1 Rhodospirillaceae bacterium UBA3470
AAGGGAACGGCCCTCGCTTGACGTGCAGCGCCGTCGGAGTCCATGGCGTGTGGGTCAACGGCACCCAGATTGCCAATGAAAATGGCCTATTGCCCACCTCAATCCGATCCGGTCGCCTGCTCCGTGAATTCGGCTCCTAAGAACCCATATTCGGATTTCTCGAATGGCACTTGCTGCCTTTCCTAGGAATTATTCTTGTTGGGTTACGCAAAGCCGAGACCCAAAAAACTTGCGGGCGCCGTAGCGATCAGTCCTTCGGACGTCGATCAACTACGCGGACGGCCTTCCCTTCCGATCGCGGCACCGCGCCCGGCCTCTTAACTTTAATGTTGCACGTCACTCCTACGTGAGTTTTCAAGGCATCTTTCACATCTTTAGCGATGGCCCCGAAGTCATCTTCCACCACGCCGGGACTGGCTTCCACGTCAACGCTGAGGGTGTCCATAGTCCCTTCGCGGTGAACGATGAGCTGATAATGCGGCTCGATCCGTTCGCGGCCCAACAGGACTGCCTCCACATGAGAGGGATACAGATTGACACCTCGGATTATCAACATGTCGTCATTACGACCGGTGATCCGCATGATGCGAGCGAAATTCCGTCCGCAGGAACACGGCGCACGGTCGATGCGCGTGATGTCGCGGGTCCGGTAACGGATCATTGGCTGCGCCCATTTCGACAATGTCGTTATGACCATTTCACCGAGTTCGCCGTTCCGCAGAACCGCGCCGGTTTCGGGATCGATGGTCTCTACGTAGAACAGATCCTCCCAAATGTGCAGACCGTGTCGATTCTCGTAGCATTCGGCGGCGACGCCGGGACCGATTATCTCGGACAGTCCATAAATATCGATGGCTCGGATACCAAGACGTTCATCAAGCTCGCTTCGCATCTCGTCGGTCCAGGGCTCAGCCCCGCAAATGGCGATCTCTAGCGGACCGTTCTTGATGTCGACGCCAGAGCGCTCGGCTACCTCGGCGATATTGAGAGCGTAAGATGGCGTTGCACAGAGAACCCGAGCGCCAAAATCCTGCATCAGTACTATCTGGCGTTCGGTAAAGCCACCAGATACGGGCACTACGGAACAGCCGAGTTTCTCTGCTCCGTAGTGCGCGCCCAAGCCGCCTGTGAACAATCCGTAGCCATAGGCGTTATGCACGAGGTCACCAGGCCGCACACCGGCGCAGGCCAGTGTCCGCGCCATCACTTCAGTCCAAGTATCCAGGTCGCCCTGGGTATACCCCACCACGGTGGGCTTACCCGTTGTTCCCGATGAGGCGTGGATACGCACAACGTCTTCACGCGGCACGGCGAACATGCCAAAAGGGTATTTATCGCGGAGGTCTCTTTTCACCGTAAACGGAAATTTCTCAAAGTCCTCAAAAGTCTGGAGGTCTTCCGGCGTCACCCCGGCGGCGGCAAAACTTTTCTGATAATACGAGACGTTAGCACTGGCATGGGCAACATTCGCCTTGAGCTTCTCCAATTGGACCTGCGACAGCTGATCGCGTGACATAGTCTCTACCCCGCGGTCGTACATGTAGCCGTCGTGCGTGTCGTTGCTCATGATAGTCTTCCCAAAATGATATTCTAGTCCGGACTCCCCCACCCCGGTTTACCGCCGGGTCCCGTGCCGCCACCCTTTTCGGGAGTACGGACCAGGTGGAAGCCTTGATTGAAGGCAGCCTGGGTAATCAGAGAATATTTATAAACCCAACCCGAAACCAGAACGATCACGCCGATCGCCATGGTTGGCCCGTCAAGGTCCGACCAAATCAACATGATCCCGCATAATGCCATGGCGAATAAATTACCACCGTAATGAAACGGACCATGCACGGCGTCCAGGGCCTCACTAGTGGCCGCCGGCGCATCGACGGCCATGGCGCCGACGTAGCGGTTCCACGCTATGGTGCGCAAGGCTAATAAGACCAACATGGCGGCAATGGCCGGTTGCAGAGTGGTTTCCGGTTGCTCCAGTAGCGGCCCGGCGATCAAATAAACCGCCAGCCCCTCTGCCAACCCGGTACTCAGCATCACAGGCACGTTCGCGGAGTGCCGCCAGGCGGGGATGCCCTTAGCCTCGGTCAGAATACGAGCCTGGCAATAGAGATAGACGGCACCGGCCAGCCCCGCGAGGGCAAAGAGATCCGCCGATCCCAAAAAATAGGTTATCAGCCCCAGCGGAAACAGTATCGCCCCGATCATGGCCTCGCGGGTCATCCAGGAAGTCTGAGGATTTAAAAAGACATTTATCGGCGCGCGAAGGGGCCGTCCCGTCTCCAGAAACACCAAGAACAGGCCGAGGCTGACGAATCCGAGGGCAATGAGCGGCCAATTTCCTACCGGCGCGCCCTGGAGGCTGAGTGCCGCCCCGGCGATCATTAGGCCCGATCCAGTACCGCCACCGATGAAGTTACCGGCCGCTCGCCAATCCCAATGCTGTTGCAGCCACGGCGCCGCAGCGCCAACGCCACCGATGCCCCGCGACGGCTGCGGCGCGTCATCGGTGGCCGCCAAACCTTCCTGGGCCTTGGTTGCCCAGATATAGTGAAAATTAGCGTCCGTCTCTAGTTCTTCGTGCATGCGAAACGTGGCGTTCTCCACAAGCAGTTGGGAGACGTTACTGTTTGGATCGTCGCCGTCCCCGAAATGCAGAGCGTCGGCAATGCAGGAATTCACGCAGGCCGGGGTTGCCTCCGAGTCGACGCCGGGGGTCAGAGCATTAGCGATGCCGAAATCGATCTTATCCGAACAAAAGGTACATTTCTGCGCCACACCTAAGCGCGCCGGATCCTCACGCACCATCTCGTTCTGCATCTGGCGGTCACCGCCGTAGGCGAACAATGGTTCGTCCACCTTATAGCGGGCCTGGTAGGGACATGCGACCGCACAATAGGCACAGCCGATACAGATGTCGTAATCGATGGTAACCAGGCCGTCGGCGCGCTGCCCCGTCGCCGTTGACGGACAAACGTGCATACACGGCGGGTCCGAACAATGCATGCAACCGACGGGCACAAAGGTGCGTCCAACATTGGGAAAATTACCAGTCTCAAAGTCCAAAACGCGGCGCCACTGCACGGCCGGTGACGTCGCGTTGGCGTGCTTACAGGCAGCCGTGCAGGTTTGACAGCCTACGCAGCGGCGCAGGTCGGCAACCATCGTCCACTTGGTCATGCGGTTTTCTCAATCAAGGTCACGGACGCCTTCACGAGATCGGCGCTAGAGCCAGTGGCGTCCGTCAAATCGAATAGCATCGGCATGAGCTTGTTCATAGATGGCAAGTTGAACTGCTTGGCCAACGGCGTCGACCAATGATCGAACTGACCAACCATTAACAGCGTGTCGGGTCGGATACCCTCGCGCAGCACGGCGCGGCCTCGGGTTGCCGCTAGGGGCGAAGCGATTTCCAGAAGATCGCCATTTTCTATGCCCATCTTTGTGGCCATAGCAGCGTTGATGACGACACCGCCGTGGCCGGCCACGTTGTCTGCTACTTCCTTAATCAACTGAATGTCCACGTTGTTCCCCCAGGAATATTGCATGGAGCGCGACGTCAGCAGCCAGAAGGGGAAGTCAGAAATATCGATGTCGAAATTGTCGACCAGGGCATTCTCCCAAAGAGCAGGGAAGTTGTCGCAGTTCGGTAGTGGTGAATATTCCGCCAGTTGCTTGTCCCACCAATGGATGTTTTTCTCATGCAGCCGGTTGCCGAGCTGTTTACCCACTCGATAAAGACGTTCCTGGTAGGGCAGCTCAAACCGCAATCCCTGATCAACCAACTCTGGAAACAGATACCAGTTCAGTCGCGAGAAGGGTTTGGTGCGAAACCCGTGTTCCTTATAGTACTCGAGCCCCTTGTTGTCGGCACCATCAGAGATTTCAGCGCTAGCCGATCGGCAAATCGCGTCCCAAATTTCCTCAACGCCGTGTTCGCGTTCCGGATGCAGAGCGAAATCGTAAGTGTCCGTCTGCAGGCGCACGCCTGCCGCGCCCTGGTTGATAGCGTTGTTATATTCGGCCAGAAGGTCCGCCTGCTTGGCGAACTGGGTAGCAATCCAGGTGAAGTCCTTGGCTTCGCCCGTGGCCTCAACCGCCGGCTGGCGCAATGCAAAACCTTGGTGATCCCAAAACTGTTCCACGTACTTGGTGCCGCCAATACGGATCAGCTGCAAGCCCTCAAGATCCGTGCAGTCGGGCAGCAGAACGTCGGCCATGTGATTGGTCTCGTCCGGCGTGTAGGCAAAGCAGATGGTGAAAGGAAACTTGGCGATGGTGTCGACGATCTTACCTGTGTCCCAGAAAGAAATCGCCGGATTGGTACGATAGACGATCCAGATATCCGGCGGTTGGGCTTCGGGGAATTCATCAGGCGTCTCGCTTTGCAGCATCCAGGCCAGGTGCGTCGGCCCCAAGGCCTGGCTCCAGGCCGAATTGGCGGCCAGCGGCACCAGGGTCTGGTGCGCGTTGCGGTTTGCCGGCCGGTCGTTCCAACCCTCTGCATCCGTAGGGTTCATGGGATAATCCATGAAGCCATCAACAGTAGGCTGCACACTGGCTTGGCGCGACGTGGCCGGGCGATTCAGGCGCACCGTAGTCCCGAGCGTTCCGCCAGGCACTTCCAAGGCGCCGACCAGACAAGCCAGCATGGTCCGGGCCCAACAACAATCGAACCCGCCCCAGCCGTTGTTGACCGTCTTGCCAAGCGTCACAGCAACGGGACGAAACGGCAATTCGCGCCCGTCGATGATCACCGTTTCACCCACATGGGCGTGGTCGACGAACTCGTTGGCGAGGCGACGCACCGTCTCTTCTGGAACATCGCAGATTTTCGATGCCCAGGTGGGCGTCTTCTCGCGGACGTTTTCCACTAGAAAGTGGAAAGACGGCATGCAATCCACGTTCTCATAGTCCCAACGTTCTTCGTCGGCGCCCGGCTCATATCCCGACGCCTGGACAGCACCTTCGAGTCTCGGATCAATATCGGGCGTGTCAAAAGGCACTGCACGGTTCGACATCTCATCCCAAACCAGTGGTTTCTTCGTCTCTCGATCGCGCAGAAAATACCCGTTCGGTCCAACCAGATAGGGCGACGACGTGTGATGCTTGAGGAAAAACAGATCTAGGTCTTCGCGCGACCGTTCGTGCAGCATGACGTTGATCAGGGCGAACATGAATGCCGCGTCCGTCTTCGGCTTGATGGGCACCCATTCGGCGGAGTTAGCACCAGTGATTGAAAGATGCGGTTCGATTTGCACCCGCCGCATACCGCGTACCCGCGCGTCGGCATGACGCGAAACCCCGCACACGCCCCCCGACGCATCGATGTTGGCACCGAAGGAGAGGTTGAATTCACAGCTCGGCGTATCGGCGGCGACCGTGAAAGCCCGGTGCCAGAGCTCCCCATAAAGGTGTTCAGAATGATAACACTTAACGCCCTGCCCTGATCCGAAGCCCATGTCGATGGGGCCCCAGGCGCTGAGGAACGCCGGAAACGAGCCCATGTAGGATGTCGGCGTACCACCACCGCCAAAACTGGCGGCCAGACGTGGAAAGCCCTCTTCGTCCCTGAGCCCCTCTGCGCGGACAGAACGGAACTTCTCACCGATGATGTCTAGCGCTTCGTCCCAGGAGATCGGCACAAACCCCGGATCCTCGTCTCTACCCTTATTGGGATTTGTCCGCTTCATGGGCGTTGTGATGCGGTTCGGGTTGTAGGTCTTTTGCACAAGGCCATAGGCCTTCACGCAAATCCGGCCACCGGCGGGATGCACCTTGGCAGCATCGAAATTGGGCTCTACCTCGGTGGCGACGCCATTCTCGACGCGGATGTTGTACAGATCAGGCCCAGCGACGCACTGATAGCAATAGGTCGCCACGTTCTTCACATCACCAGCATTGTTACGGGCCATCCGCTGAGATCCTCCCCTTGCAGTAAAGATTCGACACCTTCAAATCGCTACTGTCAAAGACCATTCTTGCGGCGAGAAAACCGCGCGCTGTTTCATTCCCCACCAAGTTTAGAACATTTGTATTTTGACATTAGCCAAGCGCCATTACATTAGCGTTATCATGGCATCAGAAATTCCCTTCGTTCGGGACCTGACCTTCGATTATGGTAAGGTCGACCAAGTGACACCCTTGATACGCCGGGTAATCGCCGAAAATCCGGGCCCGTTCACTTTCCACGGCACTGGCACTTACATTGTTGGCCACGGCAACGTAGCGGTGATCGATCCGGGCCCCTTAGTGGATAATCATGTGGACG
>DFRF01000167.1:0-2173 GCA_002378125.1 Rhodospirillaceae bacterium UBA3470
AGCAACAGCGATCCATGCCCGCCAAAGTAATCCACGTATTCATTGCCGTCAGCGTCCCATTTCCGCGCGCCCTCGGCACGCTCTATATATATGGGATGAGGCTTCATGTGACGGGAGTCGTGGACGATACCGCTGGGAAACACGTCGCGAGCCTCTAAGTGACGCGCCTTGGAATGGCGGGTTTTATCTTCGAAAGCGGCAACAATTTGAGAATTGGTGAAAGGGGTGGTGTCCATGGTGATCTCCTGCTCGAGTACAAGCCTGCCTCGTTGATGCGGGTCTTGCAACCGCCTCTAAATCGCCGCGAGCCAATCCAAGGCGTCTTCCAAATCCTATTGTCGTAAACTGGAAAACACCATACTGCGAATTAGTCGTCCTGGATGACCAGAAACTTGTGTTCGCTAGTCATCTTCACTTATCCCGTGCCATAAATCGGAAATCGTTGGGTCATCGCCTTGACTTCAGCAGCGACCCGCCCTTCTAGTTGACCTTGGTCGGCGGTTTTCCCTTCAAGGCCGCACAAAACATCCGCAATCAGATTGCCAACTATTTCGAACTCCTGCGCGCCGAAACCCCTAGTTGTTCCTGCCGAGACGCCAAACCGCAAACCAGATGTGATGCCGGGTGGCTGCATATCGCCCGGCACACCGTTCTTGTTGCAAGTCAAGCCCGCGCGCTCCAGGCTGTCTGAGGCAACCACGCCGGTTAGATTTTTAGGCCGTAGGTCTACCAGCATCAACGGTGTGTCTGTGCCACCAGTGACTATATCAACACCGCGATCAACCAAGGTCGCAGCTAAAACGCGGGCATTATTCAAGACATTATGGGCATAGGCCTTGAATTCGGGCCTGAGCGCTTCGCCCAGGCAAACAGCCTTCGCCGCCACGGCATTAAGGATCACCGAACCCTGAACGCCAGGGAAGACACCGGAATTCAGTTTGCGTTCTAGACTCGTTTCACCGGCCAGGATGAGCCCACCCCGCACGCCACGAAGGTTCTTGTAAGTCGTAGCCGTTGAGACATGTGCATGCGGGATAGGACTGGAGTGCGCACCACCAGCAACCAGGCCTGCAAAGTGTGCCATATCGGCCAGAAGGATCGCATCAACGCTGTCCGCCACAGCCCGGAACGCCTGAAAATCGATGCACCGTGGATACGCGGACCCGCCGCAGATGATAAGTTTAGGCTGATGTTTCTCCGCCAAGACTTGGACCTGATCCGTGTCGATAAAGCCGTCGTCTTCGCGAACCCCGTAGTGGATGATGTTGAACCACTTTCCGGTCAGGTTCGCCGTCGAGCCGTGGCTCAAGTGACCACCTTCCGATAAGGACATGGACAGCACCGTATCCCCTGGTTTCAGAAATGCTAAAAACACTGCCAAGTTTGCCTGACTGCCGGAATGAGGTTGAACGTTGGCATAATCACATGCGAACAGTGCCTTTGCCCGATCAATCGCTATTTGTTCAATCATATCCGCATGTTCGGCGCCACCGTAGTAACGCCTTCCCGGATAGCCTTCCACGGTCTTGTTGACCATAGCTGTACCTAGCGCCTCTAAGGTGGCGCGGCTGACGATGTTTTCTGACGCGATCAGTTCGACACCGTCGCGTTGCCGATCTTCCTCAGCAGCCAAAGCCGCGTGGATTTCGGGATCAACATCGGCAAGACCGGCATCGAAGTATCCAGGATGACAGAAGGAAGTCATAATGTTCTCCGTTTCTGCACAGGATCACCCAAGCTAATATTTGCTCAGTCTCGCGTCTTTATAGGCGCGCCACAAACCATAAACCCGTATGCATTTTGACGCCCCCTAAACATAAATTAAAACGACCAATCCGGTATCGCATTTTGTGCTTTCTGCAATACCTTATTTCCACTAATTTGCGCCGCTTTTGATATTCGACTGAAAGGTAAAAGCTGTATGGCTTTTAATATAGCGATCGGGCCGCGCGAGCGGAAATCCCCCTTTTACGACTGCACGGTTGAAGACGGCGTCACGCACTTCACCGTATACAATCACATGTATATGCCGGTCAGTTACGGCGATCCGGAGGCGGAGTATCGTCGTTTGATCCAAGGCGTGACTATGTGGGATGTCGCTGCGGAACGCCAAGTTGAAATCACCGGCCCTGACGCGGAACGACTGATCCGTTATCTTACGCCGCGCGATTTG
>DFRF01000167.1:2586-6999 GCA_002378125.1 Rhodospirillaceae bacterium UBA3470
CGCATTGAAGACCAGAGGTTCTGGCTATCCATCGCCGATACGGACGTTCTCTTATGGGTCCGCGGCGTCGCCTTCGAAGGCGGGTTTGACGTGACAACCTACGAGCCCGATGTCAGTCCACTTGCTGTCCAGGGTCCAAAGGCTCGTGATGTCATTATCTCCTTATTCGGCGAATGGATCACCGAACTCCAAAACTTCTGGTTCCGGGAGACGGAATTAGATGGAGTTCCACTTATTTTGCAGCGCTCAGGCTGGTCAAAACAGGGGGGTTACGAACTCTATCTATGCGACAGCGAACGCGGCACTGACCTCTGGAACAAGGTGAAGGCCGCTGGGCAGCCCTTCGGTATCGGTCCAGGAGCACCCAACTACATCGAACGGTTGGAGAGCAGCCTGCTCTCAATCGGCGCTGATACCCTCTGGAACAGCGACCCATTTGAGGCGGGCCTCGACAGAATGCTCGACCTGGACCGGGACGATGATTTCATCGGCAAGGCGGCGCTCAGGGCGTTGGCGAAGTCAGGGTCGCGACGCAAGCTCGTCGCTGTCGTTTTTGACGGTGATCCCGTTGAGCCAAATGAACACCCTTGGCCTATATTCATTGACGGAAACCGTGTCGGCTCCATCCGCTCAGCAGGTTATTCCCCACGCCGAAAATCCAATATCGGCTTCGCACTTGTTGATCGGGCTTACCGGGATGAAGGCAAAATATTTGAGGTTCGCAACGGACAACACTCATATTCAGGCGAGATTGTGACATTCCCTATAGTGGAACCAGGCACGCCGTTGCCAGACAAAGATTGGGATATGGACCCGTTTTAACCTGACGAAAGGAACCGCCCCGGCCGATCAGCTCGAGGCGTTTCCTATCCAAGTAAGATGATGGACTTTAGAACAACCCTTCGACCTCACCTTTCTTGTTCAGGTAGATGTTGTCAGCCGCTGGCACGCGGGGCAAACCTGGCATTGTCATGATTTCGCCCGTGACGACCACCACAAATTCCGCACCTGCCGACAAGCGAAGCTCGCGAATTGGCACGATATGGCCCGTCGGCGCACCTTTGGCATCCGGGTCAGTAGAGAAGCTGTATTGGGTCTTCGCCATGCAAACCGGAAATTTACCGTAACCGCCAGCCTCCAGGTCTGCGAACTGCCGCGCCACAGTGGCATCAATGGAGATGTCCTTGGCGCCATAGATTTTCTGAGCAACCGTGCGGACTTTCTCTTCGAGCTTCATATTATCGGGATAGAGGGGTTTGAACTTAGCCTTGCCACTATCCGCCAGCTTCACGACGTGCTCAGCTAATTCCTTTGTGCCAGCACCGCCATTAGCCCAATGCGAACACAGGATCGCTGTCGCGCCCAGCTTCTTGGCTTCCGCCTTGATCGCACTCAACTCTGCCTTGGTATCCGTAATGAAGGAGTTGATGGCGACCACAGCGGGCACCCCGAATTGCTTAAGGTTCTTCAGGTGCCTCGCCATATTGGCGCAACCGGCTCGCACGGCCTTCACATTTTCCTTTCCAAGATCGTTTTTACCAACGCCGCCATGCATCTTCAGCGCACGCACCGTCGCTACCAGTACAACCGCCGCCGGCTTCAGGCCGGCCTTGCGGCATTTGATATCGAAAAACTTCTCAGCGCCCAAGTCGGCGCCGAACCCCGCTTCGGTGACCACGTAGTCGGCTAACTTAAGCGCCGTCTTCGTCGCCATAACCGAGTTGCAGCCGTGCGCAATGTTGGCAAACGGACCACCGTGTATGAACGCGGGGTTGCCTTCCAGCGTCTGAACCAGGTTTGGCATTAGCGCGTCCTTTAGGAGCACGCTCATGGGACCAGCCCCTTTCAACTGCTTTGCAAGAATCGGTTTCCGTTCACGGGTAAAGCCAACTACGATGTTACCTATTCGCTTGGTCAGATCGTCCAGAGAAGTGGCTAGGCAGAAGATGGCCATGATTTCTGAGGCGACGACGATATCGAAGCCATCTTCGCGCGGGAAGCCATTGGCGACGCCCCCCAGGTTTGCCGCGATCTGGCGAAGCGCACGGTCGTTCATGTCCACAACGCGTTTAAACCCAATGCGGCGCTGGTCTATTTTTAGTTTATTGCCCCAGTAGATGTGATTATCGATCAGAGCCGCCAGCAGATTGTGTGCAATGCCGATGGCATGGAAGTCACCTGTAAAGTGGAGGTTGATGTCTTCCATGGGGACCACTTGGGCATAGCCACCGCCGGCCGCGCCCCCTTTCATGCCGAAGCAAGGACCGAGCGAGGGCTCACGAACGCAGATCGTGGCGCGCTTGCCAATATGGTTGAGGCCGTCGCCAAGGCCTACGGTGGTAGTAGTCTTACCTTCGCCCGCTGGTGTCGGCGTGATCGCGGTGACTAGCACCAGCTTGCCGTCGCGCTTGCGTTTCAGTGAATCAATAAAGTCATAAGAAATTTTCGCCTTGTTCGGACCGTACTGCAAAAGGGCATCAGCAGGAATATCTAACTTCCTGCCGATTTCCGCGATGGGCTGCATGGTCGCTTCGCGGGCGATTTCGATATCTGATTTGGGCATTCTAAACTCCGATTTTTATATGTATCCCCGTTGGGCAAGAAGCTAGAACCCCCGTTAGCCCAACGCAAATGTGAAATTTATGATCACTCGCATGATGTCATGCGCGAGTATTCATGTTCCCAGTTTGGCGCCTTTTTCCAAACCAATCTCATCGGCAAATTCCTTTGCTGTCACCTTTTTACCGCCAGCATAACGGACGCGTTTGACGCGGATCGCCCCCCGACCGGCAGTCACAAGGATGCCGTTATCGTCAATCGCGGACACCTGCCCAACACGACCGAAGGCGCCATCGTCTACTTTTTCACTGTCAAAGATTTGCAAGATTTCGCCGTTAAATGTCGTCCAAGCGCCAGGTTGCGGGTTACAGCCGCGGATCAGATTATAAACCTCTCCCACAAATCGGCTCCAATCGATCTCGGCCGCCTCCTTGTTGCACCAGCCTTCATAGGTGGCCTTGAAATCGTCCTGTTTGATCTTTGGCGGGTTGCCGGCTCGGACTAGATCGATAGCCTCCAGGGTCGCCTCAACCCCCATGGGGAACGCCTTATCGAAGTAAATTGTGCCAAGGGTATCGTCCGGCCCAATATCGATTTCTTTCTGCAGGAGGATCTCACCCTCATCCAATCCGTCATCTGGCCAGAAGAAGGTGATCCCCGTCTTTTCCGCGCCCCAGATGATCGGCCAGTTGATGGAACTAGGTCCCCGATGGAGCGGCAACATGGACGGGTGGTAGCAGATCGACCCGTACGTTGGGATGTTCCGTGCCTCTTCCGGTACGAAGATGATAACATAGGCCATTACGCAAAGATCCGGCTTCAACGCCTTCATGGCGTTCAGCACGTCCGGGCTCTTGAAGTTGGTGGGTTGCATCACGAGCAGCCCTTTTTCCTGAGCAAATTCCTTAATGGGGTCGACGCGACCATCCTTGTCCGGCGCACAATAGACGGCGACGACTTCGTCTTCGCCCTTATCCAGGATGGCTTCCAAAGCCGATTTGCCGAAGGCCTGCTGGCCCATGACGATTAAGCGCATTCTCAATCTCTCCTCCAATTGGGACCAGTGCGTTAAATGGCGCCTTCTTCGCGGGCTGCGGCGATGTCAGTATCGCTCAAACCCACCACCTCTCTCAGAATTTCATCCGTATGCTCACCCAGCAGAGGCGAGCGCACTACGTCTGACGGAGAGTCCGATAACTTCACCGGATTACCCACGGTCAGGTATGTGCCACGCTCCGGATGCTCAACCTCAACAATAGTACCGGTCTCCCTCAGGCTTGGCTCCTCCGCAAGTTCCTTCATGGATAAGATCGGGCCCACCGGGATATTGAGCGGATTGCAGATGTCCAAGACCTCGAACTTCGTCTTCGTCATAGTCCAGGCCTCAATGGCATCAAACACCTCATTGAGACGCGGCAGCCGAGCGTCCGGGGTCGCAAAATCCGGATCCTCTTTCCATTCCTCCTTACCAATAGTGTCGCAAATATTCTTCCATACGGCCGCCTGGGTAATGAAATAGGTATATGCGTCGGGATCAGCCTCCCATCCCTTGCACTTCAAGATACGGCCCGGTTGACCACCTCCGGAATCGTTTCCCGCCCGCGGTGTCGCCTCGCCAAATTCGATCCCTTCTCCGAACTGGGAGTATTCCTTCAACGGGCCGTGATCTAGACGTTGCTGATCACGAAGTTTTACTCGGCAAAGATTGAGAACGCCATCCTGCATCGCGCAACTCACCCGCTGCCCTTTCCCCGAATGGGTCCGTTGATAGAGCGCCGTGACGATGCCAAAGGCAAGGTGCAAACCCGTACCGCTATCACCGATCTGTGCACCCGTGACAGTGGGCACGCCGCC